>JADYZN010000033.1 GCA_020853095.1 Phycisphaerales bacterium
AACCGCATCCGCGCCGCGAACAACGATCCGGCCCGTATGCCGTGTTCCAGTGTGTTAAATCCTTGTGGCGCATCGGCCTCCGGCAGGCCATATCCCCCGCCGCGCAACGTCATCCCGGGCGCTTCAATATGATGAATTTCCGCGATCTCGATCGTTTGTGTCTTCGGAACGAACGTCCCATGCTCTCCGGGCATCACCCACATCACCCCCTGATCCTCCAGCCATTGCCACGCCGCCCAGATCGTCGAATCCTCCGACCGCCCCACCAGCGACAATCGCCCCCCCTCGCCCACCACCGCAAAGGCGTCGATCGTGTCGGGATGTTTCTGATTCAATTCATCAATGATCGCCTGGTTTTGCGGCTGATGTCCCACGAAAATCGCCGGCCCCTCCCCCGCCTCCCCCCCCTCGGCCGCCTTGACGATCGGCAGCGTCGCCCCGCTCATCTTCTGGACAAACGCCTGAATCTCCTCGGCCGCGAACACCTCCCCTTTGCCCGCCTGATCCGGAACCACGATCTTCCCGGCCGGCTTCCCATCATTCACCAGCGTCGCCGCGCCCCGCGCCATCGAGCCGATCCCCATCAACAGACTGCCAGACAGCAGAATCCGAGCCAATACGTTCATCATTTCTCCTTGTAATCGGTGCGCGGAATGTCCCGCCTTTTTCAGCATCCAAACCTCAATTTCTCAACGCCGGGAACTTGTCCGCCGGTTTATTGATCCTTATTCGCGGCGATCCAGAACTGCATCTGCCAGGCCGTGCTGTTCCAGATGTCCGGCGGAGATGACAAATCCAACCAATATGGCTTGGAGACCGCCGAAACGTGACCATCCCCAAAGAGGACCGGAAATTTTCCCATGGTCCGATGCAGCATCACCGGCCAATTGTAGCCCGGCGTCCACATGAAAAAACAGGATGCCAGCGCCCGGTTCTTCAGGCTCTGAAGCGTCTTACCAGGTAAACCCAGCGGATCGGTATTGGGTGAACCCCATGTGTTGGTGGGAGGTTGACGCCACCCCCGCAGACAATAACTGCCAAAGACGTTGTAATTGGGATTGGGAAGACTTTGCGGGAAGCCCGCGAAATTCAATCTCGCATATCCGGCAGTGAATTCATCATTCGGACAGAAAAAGAGTCCCTGGTTTTTCATGTAAGGGTAGAGCCGGCCCAACGCCTGCCAGTTCCCAGGGCTGCCCTGTCCCCAGCCACCATATTGGAGCCACAGAATCGTCGTCGTCCAACCGCCACTGTCACCCGACGGGCCGTAGGTGGTGTCGCCGTCGTAATATCGCGGCCAAACCCCCTTCCAGTCGTTGGCGTACATGATGACACCCAGGCCGATCTGCCGCAGGTTGCTCTGACATTGAACCAGCTTGGCCGACAGCCTCGCCTTGTTCAACGCCGGCAACAGGATACTGATCAAAAGAGCTATGATGCCGATGACGACCAGCAGTTCCACGAGCGTAAAGGCAGTGCGCTGTTTCATTATGTCATCCTTTCTTGATCCCCATCTCCCTCTCCCGGAATTCCGGGAGAGGGTTGGGGAGGAGGATCTTTGTCAAACCATGACTTACATCTTTCGCCGGCGGAACAGCATCAATCCACCCAGACCCACCAGCATCAGCGATGCCGGCTCCGGAACGGGAGTGAACGAGGCGTGATATCCCAACTGGGCATCGGTCAACGCCGTGTCCGAAATTCGGATGTCGTCAAACCCCGCGTACCAATCTGTTGGAACGGCGGCGACATAAGTGGTGCCGGAATTCAGGCTGGTAGGCAATGCCACGCCCGCCTCAGCGCTGCCAACTTCCGTCAGCGAGGGATATGCGCTGTTCTTGACGTACATACGCATCCAGTTGCCGTCATAGACCAACGCCAGGTAATTCCACTCATTATTCTGCACAATTGAATTGGCGCTGGTCACCACCGGGCCGCCTCCGTTGTACACCCTGGACTGAACCTGTCCGGTATTGGCAACCACTTTTAGATAAATATCCGTTGTGTTCCCACCCTGGGTGCTTCCTAAATGAGCCACAACCGCCTCGACGTTGCTGGCTGCGGGGCGCACCCATCCTTCAATGGTAAACCGATTCGAACCACCGTTGTTTAAATTGATGGTGCCCGGATCGGTCATGATTCCTGTGTTGTACCTGGCGACCAGGCTCTTGCTGTTGGCATTATCGAACGGATCCCATGTGTCTATAGCGGCGTAGTTGTTAGCACTATATGTCAAATTGTGTCCGTTGCCGCTG
Organism: Phycisphaerales bacterium; assembly: GCA_020853095.1. GTDB lineage: Bacteria > Planctomycetota > Phycisphaerae > Tepidisphaerales > Tepidisphaeraceae > JADYZN01. The sequence continues at coordinate 2,256 of JADYZN010000033.1, forward strand.
ATGTCGGCGATTTTCGGTGGGGGTGACGACGAAAATGCATCAAAATCGTACTTCGCGATCGTCGCCGCCCCGGCGGGAATTGTGGCCGCCAGAACCAGCAAAGCCGAACCCGATGTGAGAAATCTTCCGATACGCATACCAACCTCCAGAAAATGGAATTACAAACCCCCTGACAATTTCACGTTTGTTTTGGGCGACAGCCGTTTCCCGGCCGATTCGCGCCAGATGAATTGCGATTGAACGTTTCGCCGCCGTGCCGGCAAATCGGAGTCATCCAGTCGGGAAAAAACCAACTTCTCGATCTCGTCAGCCACTTTTTCATCATGTCGTTCGATGCTCGCAAGCGGCGGCCAGAGCGATTCGGCGAGCATCGCGTTGTTGCAGCCGATCACCGCCACATCCTCCGGCACGCGCACCCCTCGCTCCCGCAACCAGGCGATCGCCGCCGCCGCCAGTTCATCGCACTGGCAAATCAACGAATCGAATGGAAACTCACGTGAAAATCGCTCATCCAGCGATTGCCGGCAGAGGGAGGCGAATTGCTTATGAATTCCGTTGGCGGGGAAATTGATGATCGAGCGGTCCGATACATCCATCCCCAGTTCACGGCATTGCTCTAAAAATGCCTTGATCTTGTGAACTGCTACCGCTGCATGAACCAGAAGCGCCGGGCGGGTACGCTTGCTGTCGGCCAGATGATTCACGGCCTGACGATAGCCATTGGGCATGTCGTGATGGATCCAATCGATCTCATCGAACGGTTCCACCGGCCCCACCGCCACCGCCGCCGAAAACCCTTTCAACTGCCGGCAAATCTCCTCGGTCACAACCCCGCTTTCATATTGAATCACCACCGCATCCACCCCGCGCCGGCGATAGTCCGCCAACTGCCGACCGACAACATCAGGGTCTGAAAGACTGTCCGTCAGATGGGTCACATACCCCCGATGCTGCATCCGCAACGCAATATCCCGCGCCATCCCCTCGGCCGAATGAGGCCCGCCCAGGCTCCAGAGCAATCCAATGGTCCGGGTGCTTTTGCCCAGCAACCCCAACGCCAGCGGATTGGCGGTATATCCCAGTTCTTTTGCCGTCCGCTGTACCAATAGTTGTGTGGCCTTGCTGTACCCCGGCCGGCCGTTCAGCGTATTGGACACCGTCGCCACCGACAGGCCTGTTTTGCGTGAAATGTCCAATAGAGTCGGCATTGTTAATAAGCCTCTTAATTGGATTCGTAACGTTATTATTCATCATGAAGAGAGGATTGTCAAGATAATTTTTTCGATTATTGTGATGGAGGAGTTTGCCGTGTCAGGACATTGAATTTTCGCCATTGGTGGAAGGATTTGAGGAACATGGATTCGTTTATTCTCCAGCCGGCGTGTTTTGCTCCTTATGTTGAAGCTTTCAACCGCCAGGACCAGGAGCTTTATCCTCAATTTGTACCCAACCGCGATGCGGGGGACTTTTTGGCGCAAAACATTCCCTTGTTTGAATGTCCGGACAAGGAATTGGAGTTGACGTACTACTTTCGCTGGTGGACGTTCCGCAAGCACATCAAGCGGACGCCCGAAGGGTTTGTTTTCACTGAATTTCTGCCGAATGTCTCGTGGGCGGGCAAATACAACACGATCAATCTCACCGCGCCGTTGCACATCAACGAAGGGCGATGGCTGATCGACCGCCGGTTTGTGCGAAGTGAAGCCAATTTCTGGTGGCGTCAGGGAGGGACGGTGAACGGCCCAAGGGCCTATGCCAACTGGCTGACCCATGCCCTGTGGGAATGCGCCAAAGTCTGGGGCGAGGTGGATGAGATGGCGGGGTATCTGCCGGAAATGGTCGAAAACCATCGTGCATGGGAACGAGGGTGGGATATTTCCGGCTTTGGGCCGGCCGAGGGCCGGACGTTTCGCACCGGGCTTCGTTCCAACGGCCTGTTTTTCTTTGGGGACAATTATGAAGGGACGGAATATTCCATCTCCGGGTATGGATATCGCCCCTTGACCAATGCCGCGATGTGCGCCAACGCCGCCGCCATCGCCGCCTTTGCCCGTCACGCGGGCGACAAACCCCTGGCGGATGAATTTGCGGCCGAATCGAGCCGGCTGGGTCAACTGATCCACCAGCGATTATGGAACGCCGATCTGGATTTTTTCTGCACGCGAACCGAGGGGGATGAATTGGCCGCCGTCCGCGAATTGTGCGGTTACGCGCCATGGTATTTCGGCATGGCCGACAAGGGGTACGAAGCAAGCTGGGCGCAGATGCGCGACCCACAGGGTTTTGCCGCCCCGTATGGGCCGACATTCCCTGAACAACGACATCCGGGCTTTAGCCTGAGCTACGAAGGCCACCAATGCCAGTGGAACGGCCCAAGCTGGCCGATGACGACTTCGATGGCGCTGACGGCGATGGCCAACCTCCTGAACGATTATCCGCAGAATACGATCAATTGCCGCGATTATTTCGACACGCTGCTCTGTTATGCCCGCAGCCATCGACGACTTCGCGAAGATGGCACGCTGCTTCCGTGGATTGATGAAAACCTCCATCCCTACAACGGCGACTGGATTGCCCGAACCCGATATCGTCAGGATTGGGCCGTGGATGGGATCAACGTGGAACGCGGCAAGGATTACAACCATTCCACCTTCTGCGACCTGATCATCACCGGCCTGATCGGCCTGCGGCCGCGGGAAGATCGGGTGATTCAGGTCCATCCGTTGATTCGCGATCACGCCTGGGACTTTTTCTGTCTCGACCGCATCCCCTACCACGATGCCCGATTGACGATTCTCTGGGATCGCACCGGCTCACGTTACGGCCATGGCCCGGGGTTGCGGCTGTTCCGCGACGGCGTGCCACTGGCCGACCGCCCGACACTGGGACCGCTTCAATCTTCGCTCTGAGCGGGCCATTGCGTTGCTTGTCTCCCGCAGCCCCATCATTTAAGCTGGCGCGGGTCAAAACTGGAAAGGAATTGTGCGGAACATGGAACGAACGTTGATCATCCTGAAGCCCGATGCGGTGCAGCGGGGATTGTGCGGGGAGATTCTCAGCCGATTTGAACGCAAAGGGCTGCAGGTGGCGGGGATGAAACTGATGCGGATTCCCCGGGCGCTGGCCGAAAAACATTACGAATCGCACAAGGGCAAGGGATTTTACGAAGGGTTGTTGAACTTCATGACCTCCTCGCCGGTGGTGGTGCTGGCGCTGGCGGGCAAGGATGCGATCGTCATCGCCCGTAAGATGATGGGGGCGACGTTTGGGTCCAAGGCCGAGCCGGGTACGATCCGCGGCGATTACGGCGTGAGCAACTCGTTCAACCTGATTCACGGGTCCGATTCGCCCGAGGCGGCGGCCCGGGAGCTGGGGTTGTTCTTCAAGTCCGATGAGCTGGTGGACTGGACGCCTGCGAATCAGGTCTGGGTGTATGACCTGTCCAAGGGTCAGCCGGAATAGCGGCCAGAAACGTCGGTAGATCCGGGTGATGGCGATGGTGGTCGATAAAGGCCTGACGCAGGTCGTGGTGGCGACGTTGCCAGAAGGGGTCGGCCGGATCGAGGTTCGGATCGCGCACGCTGACCCCTCCGAACCGGCCGCGAAGCTGGTGTAATTCCTGTGGTTCAATCGCAAATCCGGGCACAAAGGTGTGGATCGCCTTCATGGAGATGCGATCGTGGTTGCCGAGTTGTTCGGGTTTGCGGGTTTTGCTGATGCCGCCGCGCAGACGGTAATGAAGCAACGGCTGTGGCAGATTGGCGCCGAGGGTGACGGCGAGCATTCGCACCCACAATTCGTAGTCCTGAGCGGTTTGAAACGATTCATCGTAGCGCAGGCCATGTCGGATCAAAGTCTCCGCCCGCAGCATCATGCTCGGATGGGCGAAGGGGTTGCCCAGCAGGCACTTGAATCGAATGGACAGGTCATCGCGACAGGCGGGGGCATTGGCGATGAACCGCCCGGATTCATCCATCATGATGCGGGATGTGCCCAGCAGGCCGACATCGGGATTCTCATTCAGAAAATTCACCTGCAATGCCAGACGGTTGGCTTCGCATAGATCGTCGGCGTCCATGCGCGCGATGAACCGGCCGCGGGCGGCATTCAAGCCGAGATTGAGCGAACGGGTGAGGCCGAGATTTTTCGGATTGCGGGACAGTCGGATGCGATGATCCATCAGCGCGGCCAAAAGATCGGCCGATCCATCGGTGGAGGCATCGTCAATGATTATAAACTCAAAATCCCCCATCGTCTGCCGCAGGATGCTCTCCACCGCCGGCGCGAGGTATGCCCGGTCGTTGTGAACGCACAGCAGAACGCTTACCAGAGGTTGCGCAGGCATGATGAATGTCTTTCCAGCCACAACCCCAGGCACAGCAGCGTCCATTGTCGCTGCGGACGAAGCGTTTGGGCAACCGTCGGCGTGCCGGGCAGCAGTTCGCACAGGGCGCTGCCAGCCAGGCGGATGCGATCCCACATCGCCGCGACCGGTGGTTGTCGCATCCAATGATAAACCGGCGCGCCGAACCCCTGCTTGCCGCGCGATCGAATCGACGCCGGCCACCGATCCGAAAACGCCTGCCGCATCAGGTGTTTCAACCGCCCCCCTTTGAATCGCATCTCATGCGGCAACGACAAGATGAATTCCACCAGGTCCACGTCCAGAAATGGAGCGCGGGTCTCCAATCCATGCGCCATGGCCGCCCGATCCATCTTCACCAGGATGTCTCCGGGAAGATAACACCCCAGATCAAACGCGATGGCGCGGTCGATGCCGATCGTCTGATCATTGGGTCCGAATCGATCCCGTACGATCGCGGCCGTAGCCGGTTGGGGGCGATGACCCCACAAGCTGCCCCGGTCGGCATGCAGATGGGTTGAAGATTGCGTGTGTCGTTGCCAAACGTCGGCCTGCGAAAGTTCCGCTTCAGGTTGCAGCAGGGGCGTATACCAGTCATATCCACCAAACAACTCATCCCCCCCATCACCGCTGAGCGCCACCTTCACCTCCTGGCGGGCAAACCGGCAGACGTGCCAGGTTGGGATATTCGAGGAATCGGCGAACGGCTCATCATACACCTCCAGCATCTGCTCCAATGCCGCCGCGACATCGATGTCCATCTCCAGCTCGCGATGCTCGGTTCCATACGCCTCGGCCGCCTCGCGAGCGAAAGGCAATTCGTTGATGAGATCGCCAAACCCCACCGCGTACGTTCGCACCGGCCGGCCGGACATCCCCGCCAATTCGCCGGCGATCGTCGTCGAATCCAGCCCGCCGGACAAAAAACACCCCACCGGCACATCCGCCACCTTCTGCCGACGCACGGCCTGCTGAACCAGCGTGCGGATCCCCTCCACCGCCTCTGATTCGCTGATCGAACGGTTTGAAAACACCGGTTCCCAATACCGCCAGCATTCCATGCGGCCCTGTGGCCTGAAAATGGCCGCGTGCGCGGGAGGAAGGGTGAAAACATCCTGATAAATCGTCCGATCCGGCGGGACGTAAAACAACGACAAAACCGCATCCACCGACAGCAAGTCGATGTGCGGGTTGATCAAATCGCTGGCCAGCAGCGATTTGATCTCCGATGCCGCCAGCCAATGCCCCTCCGGCGTGAGGGCATAATGGAACGGCTTTTCACCAAACCGATCCCGTGCCGCAAAAAGGGTTTGCTCAACCTGGTCCCAGACCGCAAACGCGAACTGACCATTGAGCCGGCCCACGCACGATCGCCCCCATTGCATATACGCCCGCAACAGCACCTCGGTGTCGCTGCGGGTGCGAAAAACATGTCCAAACGACTCAAGCGCCCGCCGCAATGCCGGATGATTGAAAATCTCTCCATTGAAGACGATCCAGTGCCGCCCACCCTCATCGCCCATCGGCTGAGCGCCCCCTTCCGGATCGAGAATCGCCAACCGGGTATGTCCCAGATAACAACCCTTGAGTCTTTGCGTGGCCCGCGCATCCGGCCCCCGATGCGCCAACGCGGCCGTCATCCGGTCAATCGTCCACGGGGCCACCTCCAGGGCGCTGTTGGGCAAGATGACCGCGATCCCGCACACGCCTCAGGCGCTCCTCCGGCAAGCCGGCTTCAGCCCCATTTGTTCAAACGCCCGCTCGAACCTCCGCTGCCAGGTGTGTTCGGATCGCGCCCGAACCATCCCGGCCTGTCGAATCGTCTCCCGTTGACGCGGATGGGCCAGATAATACCGGCATTTTTCCGCCAGTTCATCGGCCGAACCAAACGTGACCATTTCCCGATCCGGCTCAAAAAACTCCGTCAACTCGTCAAAATGTTCCACCAGATAAAACGCCCCGCTCATCGGCGCTTCAAAATCACGAAGCCTCACCTGCTTGATCGGCGGCGATCCATCCTTGGGCAGCTTCGCCACCGCGCTGAACCCCAAACTGATCCGGCTGCGCGAATACATGCGGATCAACTGCTCATCCTCCAACGCGCCCCCGGCACACGCTGCCAATTCCGCATCCAAAGTCCCCGACCGTTTCGGCGGATCGGTCCATCGCGGCCCCCAGACTCTGACCGGAACATCGTTGGCAATCAGATGTTTGACATAGTCCGGCCGATTGCCGTAACGCTGACCGACGAAAGTCACGTCAAACTCCACCGGAAGATCGTATGGACGATAGATGTTCGGGTTGGCCGCCTCCTGACAATAAATCGGATTGGCCCCGACCGCGCGGTAATCCTCCAGCCTGAATTTTTCCGGCACCAGGCAAAAGTCATACGCCGGCGCGATTTCGCTCACCAGATCAAACTGATACGACCCGTTGCAATACCAGTTGACCGTCACGATCCCCATCCGACGAATTTCGCGGATCACCTCCGGATCGACGTAAGCGGAATAGAAATAGGTAAACAGAAGATCGATCGGCTTGTGTCGATGCGCTGCGCGAATTTGATTTAAGAGTTGATCGCCCAGCATGGGCCGATGACGCAACATAAATTCACGCTGAATCGGATTCGCCGGATTCAGATGATTGTTATGCATCCCAAAATCATATTCAAACCGTATCAGCTCATGCCCCAAGTCCAACAGGGGCAGGTACAAGTTGCCATACCACAAACGTGACTGTGGCAGATCCCAGTAATTGGGTGAATCGGCGGCAGCGTGGAAAATGCGCATATCCATCAATCCCTACGCCGCACATTGTACAGGCATCGCAGACCCCGCCGCAGACCCCGCCGTTCCCGTCGCTGATGTAGCACAAAATGCCGTCCGTCGTGCATCTTCACATCCCGCCTCGCCTAGCCACGACAGCAACTCCTCCTCGTCGTGCGTGGATGCGATTTCCGGCGTGATCGCATCGAATATATCCAGAAACCGCCAGCGTCGATCCTTCAACCCCAGCGAAACAATCCAGTTCTGCTCCAGGTGTTCCACCGCTCGTTTTAATTTCGCAAATCGTTTCAACCTCTGCAATACAGGTGAAATCACGCCCGCGGACAACCATGCGTACGCCAGCGCCGGCCCATATCCAAAACTCCGTTTCAGACGCAGATGCGCCTCACGCACCCGTTTCACCGAAGCATAATCATAAAACTTGCCTCGCGTGTAGACGCAAACGCCGATCCATCCACCCTGTCGGATGACGCCCGCCAGCGCTCGGACCCCCGCCGCCGGATCGGGAGTATGATGCAGTACGCCAATCGAATAACCACCATCAAATACACCTCGTGCAAATGGCGGTCGCAGCACGTCCCCCTGCACGATCAGCACATTTGAATCGTCCGCGAAATTCCGCCGTGCCACATCCACCGCCTGGCTCATGTCCACCCCCACCGCAATCCCTCCTTTGCGGCGAACCACATCCAGAAACCGCCCCGGCCCGCATCCGAATTCGACGATGGTTTTCCCATCAATCCGCCCGGGATGAGCCTCGGTAATTCGTTCAAACATTCGGGTTGTATGCCCTTCCATCGGCCGGCCAATGTTCTCCGCCTCGAATTGCGCTCTTGGCCATCGATTCCATTCATATCCAAAGCTGCTGGCGTAGCGCTCACTGGAAACGAATCGCGGGATCCCCCGTATAATCGGATATTCCCGGCCGCTTTGGGTCATCAGCATTCCACGTTCCACCATCCCGTTGGAACTCTCCCGATCCACCCGCAACGACAATCGTTCCTGAGTCACCGGGCAACGCAATAAATCAACAAAACCAGGATGCATGGCAAGGGTCCATTCAAATGACATTCGTGCGAATCGAACTTCTATGCTTGTCCCTGTAATTGGCTAATGTTGTTTACGGGCAAACACGTGACAACCAAAATGCAGCAGTTCCGCCGATCCGGCATCCGCCGCCGAAAAACGTTGCAATGCCTCCAGGATCGTCCCGATCGCGGATTGTTCCTGTTCGCCCAACCCGGCGGAGGCATATCGATCGGCGATCCCGCGCAGCCGTCTGACTTCCTGCGCCAGATATTCAAAATAATTTCCGTTTTCCTCCAGCTCCAGGATTTCAAACCCTCTGGCCGGCAGATGCGCCCGATACCAGTACCGGCTGAAACCGGTCGCGAAATGATACGGCGTGAAATGCGACAAGCTGCAAAACGGCGCCGTCAGCAGCAGATATCCACCCGGCCGCAACAATCGCGAAAATTCATTCAACGCCGCCAGCGGATCAGGAACGTGTTCCAACACTTCCGTGCACATGATCGCGTCAAAACTGCCATCTTCGCGCGGGATCGCCGCAATGTCGCTGACGATGTCCAGTTTTTCCTGGTTCCACGTCTTCGTTTGAAGAGCCTTCCCATCCCCGCTGCCGTCGTATTCGGCGAAATCCTGACTGGTGTATTGCAGATGGCCGCAGAACTTTTGAAACTGCCTCTGTCCCGCCCCCGCATCCAGCAGCGACCAGCCGGCCGGAATTCGCCCCAGCGTCTTTTCGACCCACGCGACCCGGTTCGACTCGTTGTGCCTGCCGACCTCGGTCATCATCCGGTCCTCCGCAGTTGCAGTTGCTTGCGATTAAACAGCACCCGCGCCGCCATCCCCCCCACCACGTCAAACGCCCCCACATCCCGCGTCACCACGCTGTTGGCCCCGATCACCGCATCACGCCCGATCCTCACCCCGTCCGTGATCGTCACGTTCGCTCCGATCCAGACGTTGTCTTCGATAATGATCGGGCCTTTGCTCAGGTTCCCCGCAAAACGCATCGGCTTTTCGGTTTGCAGATAATCGTGATTTCCCGCCGCGATCACCACGTGGGGCGCGATCATCACGTTGTCACCGATCGTCACTCCAAATCCCCCCAGGATGACCGTAAACGGCCCCACCTGGCTGAACGCCCCGATCTCAACCGGATGATCGTGAGCGCGGATGATGGCGTATTCCCCCACCTGCGCCCGCCGGCCCAGGTGGATCATCTCCCGGCGATTCAGGCTCGCCGTCGGATGTATCGACACATCCCCCCGCCGCTCACACCGCCGCATCGGCATCCGCCCGCGCTGGCCAAATGGCAGTTTCATCGTTCACGCCACCTTGCTCAAGGGTTCATCACCCGCCCCGCCCGCCGGCCGCAGATACTTCGGCTCCCACAGCCGCAGCACCGGCCCGCGGAAACACCACGACAACTCTTTGATCCTCCCATCAACCTGCGCCGGGTTCACGTTCGACAGAACCACCCCCTGCACGTCCAGCTTGTCGATCGTGATCACCGGGCAGATCGGCAATCCCCGATACGACCTTCCCGCGAACGCCGGGTGCGAATCCACAATCGCCGCGATCTCCAAACCCGCCCTCCGGGCCGCCCGAAACGTGGCGTACAGGTTCTTGGACATCCCCGCGATGGCCACGCGCCCAATGCCCCGCGTCACGGCCCATTGTTTGACCATCCCGGCCTGCATCTCCAGATCAAAAATCGACTCGATGGTCCGGCTTTTCAGGATTCGCCGGCCGGCATCCGACTCCGTTCTGGCCATCCGACGCGCTTCGGCGATCGCCTGCATCGCCGCCTGTCGATGCCCCTCGTGCAACGCCAGCAACCCATACCGCCGCAGCCAATCCCGCCGATATTCCCTTCTCAATGGCTTGGGCAGATATCGCTCCGCAAGGATCAGATTGTTGCGAAGGTCCATCCGTGCCGTCAGGTCGCTGCTACGGCTGGCCGGCACTTTGTCATGCCCGAACAGCACATCCTCAAACCGCTCGATGATGTACCCCGCCTCCCAGATGCGAAAACTCAGGTCATATTCCTCCGCCTGCCGGAAAAATTCGGCCGCAAACCCTCCCACCTTTTTCAACACTTCCCTCCGCACCACGCTCGCACCCCCCAGTGTCACGGCCGGCATCGCCGGGGCTTCGCACTCCCCATTGGGCAGCACCACCCGCCCCACCACTGCGGCGGTCTTCGGATGGGCTTCCAGGTACGCCACCGAATCCTTCAAGGCCGTTCCCATCGGGTAGCTGTCATCGTCCAGGAAGACGATGTATTTCCCCCGCGCGGACTCTATCGCATGGTTGCGGGCGCTCATCCCCTCGTTGGTCGGCCGTCGAATCAGATTCACCGTTGGAAACCAGCTCGCCACCGTCTGGGCCGTCTGGTCGGTCGAGGCATTGTCCACCACGAACAACTCCCACTGATCCCGCCTCCAGGGCGTCTGCCGTTCCAATCTGGCCAGATTCGCCATCAACGTCTGACAACGATTGTGCGTGATGATGATGTAACTGATGATCATGCGGCCAATCCTTCCTGCTTAATGACTGATTCGCTCAACAACCTTCCGATCCTATCCAACACCCGCCTCATCCCCGCCGGATAGGTGAAGCGCCGGCGAATGCTGGTTGCCTGTTGCCGGACGATCCGCTCCGCGGCCTTCGGATCGTTCAAAAACCGCTCGATCATCTCCCGCAACGCCCGCGCCGAATTAAACGCCACCTCGTCAAACCTCGGCACAATTTGTTCGCCCGGCGAAATAATTCGCGCCTCCTCAAAACATCGCGCCATCTCCACCGGATCATCCAATTCCGAGGTCTTCGTACACGCCGCCACCGCCTCGGCCAGATGTACAAATCGCTCCCGATCCGCGCCCGACAACCTCGCCAGCGCATCCCGGCTGTGCAACGCCGAATCCATTCCAATTTGGTGCAGAAAATCCAGCAATGCCGGCATCGCCCGATCCACCGGATGTTCGCGAATCAGGAAAAATCCGCCCGCCATCACCCCATCCAACAGCCGCTGATGCACGCACGGAAACGGAACCACCTGCAGATTGATCCGGGATCCCCGCGTCAATTGTGCCAGTTCCCGCCCGTAAGCCACCGGCCCCCGCGCATATTTCCCCAGCGTCGGATGCGACTCCCACCCCTTGCCGTACAACCCCATCGACAACGACAGCTCGTCGGCCGTCTCACCCGCCCAGATCAAAGCCTGCTGGCGATACAACGCATCGTTGAACGGATGCGACAACCAGTTCGCATAATGCTCCATTTCCTGCGCCCCCACCGCCAGCCCCATCTCGCGCTGCGCGGCTTGAACACATTCGCGCACCGCCACGAACGTCGGCACGCATTCCCCTTTCTCATAAACATCCAATATCCGCCGTCCGCATTCGCCCACAAGCTCTTGCAGCGCCGGAGCTGGCCGCAATTCGTCCAGTTTCTGTTCCAGCAGCCGTCGCGGGTCGTGCGATGCGTTGGAAACAAACGAAATCACCGGCGCATCGGCCGACGGCTCCACGTCTTCCATCTCATCGCGGGTCAGCTTCGGCAGCGCGATGCACTGCCGCCGGGGATAACCATAGGCGTTGACGTACGTCGGCACCGCATCGGTCAGCAGAAAATCGGCCGAGGTCCATTTTTTTCCCACGGCGACGGTCTTCAAATTCGGCAGATGATCCTGCCCCCAGCAGACAAACGGCAACTGTGGCGGATACAGATCACCATATTCCTGGCGGTGATGATCAATCTGCATCACCAGGTCCGGCCGAAACTCAGCCAGCATCCGCCGGATCGCGATCTTGCTCAATCGGTGATACGCCGACGGCTCGATAATTATCCGAACCTCAAACCCCATCCCCTCCAGCGCCTCGGCCACATCCGCCGTCGAGTATTGCAGCACCGTCGAAAATTTCGTCGTAATCAACCCCACCCGCGGTTTAATGCAATCGCCCTGGTTCCCCATCAACCGATTGGCGACATCCGTCCACGCAAACCCCTCATATGCCGCCTTCACCTTCGCGTTCAATTCGTCATACGCCTCCACCACCGCCCGATTCGCCTCCATCACCCCCCCAACCATCTCCGGCGCATGAATCCCAAGGCTGACATTGAATCCCGGCAGCGGCAGCATTCCATCCCCCAGAAGCCTGCGTCGAAGCGATTCCGCCCAATCCTCCCCCACAAACCACTGAAACCGCTTCTGTTCGATCGGCCCATTCTCCCCCGACAAGTCGTGAATCATCAGGCACGCCAGCAGCCCATGCACATCCGGCTCAAGCACGTACAACGCCTGCTGCCCGCCCAACAGCAGTGTCGGCGGGTTTTTCGCGGCATGATTCAGGAAATACCCATCCCCCACCCCCAGCAATGCCATGGCTTCGCCGGCCGCGTAGGGCGCCCTCAAGCTCCCGATCACCCCGGCCAAACCCTCCACTGGCCGATGATTTGGCGACAACCCAACCTGCTTGTCACCCTTCCGGCACAACACGGTCGGATGCCCCGTCGCCGATGCCACGACGCTGTAGCGGTTGTCCACCCCCGACGACATCAATTGTTCGTAAATGCCGGGCCGATGCTCCCGCATTGCCGCCAGGTTGCGGCACAAATTCCGTTTCATCCGCCCCCCCGCATCCTCCTCCGCCAGCCGGTCCAGCACCGCCGCCGCCTTTTCCCATCGACGGCCGGCCATCAACACCCCCGCCGCGGAGTGAAGAAATTCCCCCTCCTCCCGTGCATGCCAATCCCCATCGAGCGCGCGATCCAGTCCCCCCGCATCCTGCCGATCAATCGCATCCCGCGCCGCCTGTCGATCCATGCACGCCATCCTTGTTGATCGCTTCTACCACATGGTTATCGGACGAAACGGCCATCACGGATCAACTTTTCCGGCTCCTTCAATGTCCGATAATCTCAAGCCTATTTCATCCCAATGCCGATGTTGAACATGGGAGTCTCCTTATGTCCGCCAAAGACAAAATCCTGAATTTTTCCCAATTGCTCGAATTTCGTCGATCCGTCCGCCGCGAGGGGCAAACTCTGGTTCATTGCCACGGCTGTTTCGACATCGTTCACCCCGGCCACATCCAGCACCTTGAGTTCGCCCGGTCCCTTGGAGACCGCCTGGTTGTCTCCATCAGTGCCGACACCCACGTCAACAAAGGGGTCAACCGCCCATTGATTCCGGATGATCTGCGTGCCGCCAGCGTGGCGGCGCTGCAATGCGTCGACGCGGTGTACATCAACAGCCAACCCACCGCGGTGGAATTGCTAAACTCTTTACAGCCCGATATTTACGTCAAAGGACGCGAATACGAAAAAAACCACGATCCCCGCTTTATCGCCGAGCGCGATGCCGTGACGACCCACGGCGGGCGGGTGGTTTTCTCCAGCGGCGAAATCGTCTACTCCTCCACCGCGCTCATCAATTCGATGAATCGCCGCGCGTTCGATCACGATCGCATCACGCGATTTACCGAACAATATGGCCTGACGATGCCGAATCTTCATCAGTTGATGCAACGCGCCCGAGGTCAGCGCGTTCTGGTGATCGGTGATTATCTTCTGGATCGCTACCACTTCTGCGCCGCCGGCGGCGTGGCGGGTGAAGCGCCCATGATGAGCCTTCGTTCGCTCCAGCGGCAGGATTTTGATGGCGGCGCCGCCGTTGTCGCCTTGCATCTGGCCGGCCTGGGCGCTGATCCGGTCCTGTTGACATCCTTGGCCGACGATTCCGCCAGCGCCCAAACCGAATTGCGCCTTCGCGGCGCGGGCGTTGACGTCCAGGCCATTCGACAACGCCGACAGCTTGTCACCAAAAACCGATTTCTGGTCGAACAGCAAAAATTATTCAAAGTGGATGAAGGGGCTGAATCTCCACTTGATTCACGAGCCGAACAAATGTTCGCGGACAAGATTCTGCAATCCGCCGAGGGGGCGTCGGCCGTCATCTTTACCGATTTCGGGTACGGCACGCTGACCGCCGGCCTGCTGGATCGCATTCTGGTTCCATTGCGGAAAACCGTTCCGATTTTGACCGCGGACATCAGCGGTTCCCGCAGCAATTTATTGCAATTCAAAGGGGTGGATTTGCTTTGTCCCACCGAACGAGAGGTGCGACAAACCCTGAACGATTTCACCAGCGGGCTGGGGGCGGTGGTGTGGCATCTGCTTCATCAGACCGGCGCGCAACAGGCCCTGATCACGCTTGGCAAGCAGGGTTTGTTGACCTTTGATTGTCCGCCGGAGGAGGCGGCCGCCGGCGAGCGACTGCGCAGCGAGTACCTGCCGGCGTTTGTCAGCAACGCCGTCGATCCGCTGGGATGCGGCGACGCCCTGCTGGCGACGGCCAGCCTGTGCCTTGCGGCCGGCGGGTCATTGTACGCCGCCGCCTTATTGGGATCGTTGGCCGCCGCGATTGAAGCCGAACAGGTCGGCAATCATCCGATCACCGCCGACCAGCTTCTGTCGCAACTCCATCAGACCCCGCCCCTGTCGGTGGCGGCATGATGGCTTATCGCTTCTGTCCCGGCTGTTGCGGGATTTCGCCAAACTGCTGCTCGTAACGCTTGACCAACTGGCTCAGGGACAGCGCCAACCGCTTGGCGGCCGGATAGCTCATGATGACCCGGTCGGTCACTTTGAAGAGCAGTTGCTGCTGCTGATTGGGCTGCTGGTTGGGGTTGGGCATGTTGAAGCCCAGGTCCAGCACCACTTCTTCCGAAGCCGTGTGGATCCGATAGGCATTGCTGTAGACCGTGCGCAGTTCGCGCTCGTCCAGCAACACCTGCACGCCCTGCTGACCTTCGATCGCCTGGGGCTGATTCTCTTCCGCCATGGTTTTGTCCTTTCCTTTGGTTCAACCAACTTGGTCCGATGGACCGTAAAGGCCCGATTGTGCATCTTCCCCGCCGCGCGGCAAGATTGCGCATCACGCATTTTCAAAATCGAAATTGTCCGCGATGGGAGCTATCATCTGTCCTCCATGCAGCCGCAATATCGATTCCAGTTCGATGCCCCATCACTCCTGCGTGACCATCCACCTTATTTCCGCAACGCGAACAAGGACCTGCTGTTTCATCTGGCCTATCCCGATGGCCAGCCGACGCCGGCGATGATCCAAGTCACGCGCTGGCCGAAAACGGCGCCGACGGGGCCGGTGGTCCTGTCGCCCATGCCGGTTGAATTGCGGCCTGATTTTTATGATTACCAGCCGGCCGCCGACCCGCAAGCCATGCTGGAATGGCACGTCAACTTCGCCGATCCGAACCTGTTTTATGGGTACAGTTCGGGGCTGTTCGCGCAGGATGAGATGCAGGTGGCCGAACACCCGCTGCTGGCAAGCGTCCGGCAGGCGTTGCTGGACAGGCGGCTGGAGGTTCGCGCCAATGGCCACAACGGAGCCGCGCCGGTGCTGGTTCGCAACGTTGAACGGCGGCTGTCGATTGCCACCCATCCTGATCCCGCCGCCGGCCGGCCGCACGGGCTGTATGGCAATCGTTTCGCCACGGCGCCGGCCGACGCGGTTCGCAAGGCCGCCCGCAGGATCGATCCCCCGACTTTCAGCAACATCATCGCCATGGCCGCCCCGGCCGGGGGATTTGGCGCCTATATGCCACAGCAGATCGACGGGATATTTCTCACCGCCCACACCGCTTTTGCCGCGGCCGTCCATGAATCAACGCAAGGGGGTGCAAATCCACTACAAACCCTCATCCACACCGGATTCTGGGGGTGTGGAGCGTTTGGCGGCAATCGCCACATGATGATCATCTTGCAGGCGATGGCGGCCCGCACGGCCGGCGTTTGCCGCCTGGTTCTCCACGTCGGCGACAACCATGGAATCGAATCGGCCAGACATGCCCTGGAGATCGTCGAAAATCTGGTTCAAACCAACGGCCCGATGCCCGATCACACCCCGTTGATCGATGCCATCGCCCGGCTGGGATTGCGTTGGGGGAACAACGACGGCCACTAAATTGATGTGGCGGGTGCCGCAATTGGACTACAAGCAATTCGCGAAATCGTTATAATCCATGAAATGGGCACATGGCCGGGGCTGGGATGGATCGGGTTGGCACAGTCGCTTTGGTCGACACATACCTTTGAACCACACGATGTGGCGTTGAAAATCGCGTTGTCCACCGGCATCGGGCTTCTGGTGGGGCTGGAACGGGAGTGGGCGCAAAAGGAGATCGGGGTCCGCACGTTCGCGATCGTGGGGTTACTGGGGACATTAACCTATCTGTTGGCGCCGATTTTTGTGGTCGGCGGGTTGCTGGGGGTGTTGCTGCTGGTGGCGTTTTTGAACACGCACAGCCTGCTGCAGGATCGGTCGCTGGAATTGACCACCTCGATCAGCCTGGTGATGGTCTTTTTCCTGGGGGCGCTGGTGGGCGAGGGGACGGTGGGTGGATGGCAGACTTTCGCGGCGTCCAGTGCTGCCATCGTGATGATGATGCTCCTGGCGTGGAAGCTGGAACTGGAGCGGTTCGCGGGGGCGTTGCGGCCGGATGAGATTCGCAGCGCGGTGCTGCTGGGGCTGCTCAGTGTCGTCATTTATCCGCTGTTGCCCAATCGGTTTGTGGACAGAACCGAACTGCTCAATCCGCGACAGGCATGGAAGATCGTGGTGGTGATCGCGGGGCTTGGGTTTGTAAACTACACACTGTTAAGGATTTACGCGGCCAGGGGACTGTTCCTGTCGGCTTTGCTGGGCGGATTGGTCAACAGCACGGCGGCGGTGGTGGAACTGGCGGCCTGTTTTACGGGCCAGCCGGGATTGCTGCCGGTGGCGGTTCCGGTGTTGCTGCTGACAAACGTGGCGTTGTTCGTCCGCAATGGGGTGATCCTGGCGATTTTCGCGCCGACTGCCGTGAGGAGCGCGCTGTTGCCCCTGTCGGTGATGGCGGCGGCGACGTTGATCTACATCTGGGCGTATCGCAAACAAAAACAGGTGGATGGATCGTTGAATCTCCCCTCGCCGATTTCGCTGAAGCGCGTCCTGAAATTCGCCGCATTGTTCGTGCTGTTGGCGGCGATGGGCACGTTGGCTCAGAAATATTTTGGAAATTCCGGCTTCCTGGTCCTCAGCGTGATCGGCGGCCTGGTCAGCAGCGCCAGCACCACCGCGACGGCCGCGGCGCTGGTGGCATCGGGCAAAATTTCGCCGCAAATGGGCGGCGTCGCGACGGTGATCACGTCCATGGCCAGTGCCGTGATCGACATCCCGCTGGTCTACCAGCAGATACGGCCAAAATCGGTGGTCTGGAAACTGACCGCGATGACCGCGATCATCACCCTCCTGGGCGTGGCGGCGATGCTGTGGGAATATTGGCGCGGATTGCTGGGATGATTCCGCCAAAGGTCCGGCCGGCAAATGGCCGGTGAGGATGAAAACGACAATCAACTCAGGCCATAGGGTTTTTCACTGCCGAGGGTGACGATAGCGCAGGAGAGGGGTTTGAGGGACAGCTCAAAACCGCGTTCGGAATCGCCATCGGCGATGGATTTCCTGAATTGGCCGTCGGTCACGGTGCGGATTTCGCCGCCGGTGCGCTGGGGGAGCGGATAATAATGAGACAAGGTGGCCTCATCGGCATGGACGATCGCTCCCTGCTTCATAGCCTGGGCGTACATGCTTTGCGGGCTGGGGAGTCGAACGGTCAATGAGATGGTGTCGGTGGTGATGTTGACCAGGACGACGCCGATCGATCCATCAATCCGCAGGAAGACGCCGTTGAGGACGGGCGAAAGTTTGACCTCGGTCCCCTCGGCATCCTGCCAACTGGTCGCCCAGCGGCGGGTGATGGGTTGCAACTGGTCGGAAAGGTCCAGCGGGCGCAGCATCCGTCCCTGGGCGAGAAAGTCATAACTGTGGGTCCAGGTGTGGGCCAGATGTCGAAGGAAGGATGCGGTTTGGGGGGATTTTTCGATGATCAACGACAGCGGGATGTCGCACCAACCGATCTGTGAACCGAAGACGAACTGCTGGGCGTGCTTTGATTCGATCGCGCCGGCGAATTTGGGGTCCATCAATTCTGGGGTCCAGGTGTAACGGCCAAAGGCCATGACGTGGTCATGGTAGACGGTTTCAAACAAGGGGATGGCGTTGCCGCGGATGGCGTTGCCCATCAGCAGGGCGTCAAACTGGCCAATGTACGGTTCTGCGCATCCTTCGGTGGTGAGGACGGGGCCTTGGGGATAAACCTGGGCGGCTTCTTCGCGGATGAGGGCGAGGGTCTGGTTGATGCTTTTGACGAAGGTGGTCCCGCCGCCGGCCGGGTGGCCATGATGGGTGTCGTGGCAGGGCCACGCCGCGCTCATGGCGATTTCATCGAAATAGACGGCGCTGGCCCCCTGCTCGAAGAGTCGCATGGCGGTCAGTTGCGAGATCCGGCGAGTCAGGTCGGTTGAGGGGCAGAGGACGGAAAAGGATCGGTTCTGGCTCCAGACCTTGGTGTCCAGATCGCCCGCGGGAGTGATCTGGAGGGCACAGTGTTTCATTCCCTGCTCCCATGCGGGCATCTGCATATCGCAGGACCACATGTTGATGTAGGGCATGGTGTGGATGCCGCGAGCCTGAAATTTTTTGATGGTGTCACGGAAGGTGGGGACGGCCGGGAAGAAAAAGGGATATTGCGCATCGAAGGCGTTCTGGTGCCACAGGTAATAGTGGCAGACCATGGGGGTGTTCATGAAGGCGTGTTCGGCGATGACATCCTCATCTTCAAAGGCCGGACCGCGCATCAGCCGCAGCGTGACTAGGCCGATGCGCTGATACCAGAGTGGCGTTTTGCGTCCTTCGACCAGCGGGCCGGGTTTGGTCCAGTCGGCGGTGAGGGCGAATTTGCGGTAAATCTGGGCCGCGTCGTACCAGTCACCGCGTTGGAGTCGCAGAATCCATGGAAAAGGCTGGGACCAGTCTTGCCCATAATGGATTTCGGTATCGACCCAGGGGTGGATGTAGACCAGCTCGTTGTCGGGGTCCGGTCCGATGAAGAAATTTTTCAAATGCCCTGCGGGGTCGTGGGCGGCCATGTAGAGCAGTTGATCCTCACGCTGAAGGGCGAGAAACTGCATGGTGAAACTGCCGTGGGGATAAGGACGGCGGCGAAGTTTTTCGTGGATGCCGCCGGTGGGCATGGAGGAAAGCGGATCGCGGTAGAGGACGCCACGATCATCGGGAACGACCAGGCAATCGGTCTGGCAGCCGGGGGTAACGGCCAGATCAAGGCGGGGGAAATGCACACGGAAGACCGACCAGTCGGCGGGGACATCTTCAACGGCCAGTCGAAACGCGATCTCGCCGTTTTCATCATTCAGGTGGATGAGTGCCTTAACGGTGACACGCTCGGAGGTGCTGGCGATGTGGACGTTGCGCCAGGTGAGGCGAACCTGATCGTTGCCATTGCGGAGTTTTGGGGGCGATTGACGCATGTCCAGCTCGACGATGCGTTTCTGGCGGTCGATCATCTCGATCTTCCAGAGGATGTTGGGCCGGCGAAGATATTCGCGGCCATCGGCATCCGCCAGGCTGATGAGCTGGGTTCCGCCGTCGTTATGTTCCAGCCGCAGTCGCGTCTGGCGGGCGGCGATGGCGAATTGCAGGTCAGAGGATGATTTGGAAGTCGATTTCACGATTCTCTCCGGGCGAAATAGTTAAAAATCAGGTCGTTCGTGCAGTTGATCCGATTCGGTCGTCAGCCGATTGGAACCCTCGGGGGTGATGACGTGGACGTCCTCGTAAAGGAACTCGACATCGCCCAGGCGGATGCCCGGTTCGGTGCTGATGATCATTCCTGGTTCGAGGATCGTATGATCGCTGGGCATGATGCTGGGGGGTTCGGTGATGATCATCCCCATGCCATGACCCATCCGGCCGCTGGTCAGACGGGATGGATCGTCGATTTTGGCGCCGGCTTGGTCGATGGCGTCCATGCAGACGGCAAACAACTCCGAACAACGGATGCCGGGACGAAGGGCCTCGGTCATTTTACGATTCACAAAAAGGATGGCGTCGTAGGCTTTTTTCTGGGCATCGGTCGCCTTGCCGAGGACGACCATGCGGGGGTAGTCGATGGTGAGCAGGCCGCAATACGCGCCGGTGTCGATGGCGAGGATGTCGCCGCGTTCCAGCGGGCGGTCGGGTTTGAAGGGGCTGGCCGCGCCGGGCTTGGGGCTTTGCAGGATGACAAACGCCGTGCGGTCGCCCCCTTCTTCGAGGATCAGTTGCCGCATCAGGCGATCGACCTGTCGTTCGGTGATGCCGTGACGGAGCTTGTCGTGGTGAAACAGCCGTTGACGAGCCCGCGCGGTGATGTCGGCGGCGGCGCGCATGCAGGCAATCTCCTCCCCGGACTTGATCATACGCAGGCGGTGCAGCAGCGGGCCGGCATCGATGGGGGTGATGCCCGGCAGGGATTTCAACAAATCCAGATACCCCCCCACCGGTATGCCCATGCGCTGTTCATGGCCAAGCTCAAAACCGATTGCGGAATGATCAAGGCCAAGCTCGCCAAACAACCCCACCAGATCGGTTAATGGAAAATCCAGCAGATCACGGTATCCGCGGATGTCTTTGAGGAACCCGCTCGCCAGCAGGTTTCCACGGCCCATGGTCAAAATGACAGGCGGCGCCTTGATCGGGATGATCAGGACCGAGGGGCGGGTGAGGGAGAAATTCAGCGCCATCGACGAGGTGGTGCCGACGAAATATTGAAGGTTTTCCTCCTGTGATATCACCAGCGCATCAAGGCCCTTTGTCGCCATCAATTCCCGCACGCGATCATGCCGTCGCTGCATTTCATTCAGCGAAAACATCGGATATGGAGGCTGGACGAGCTGGGTCATTGCGATTCACCCTCTTGTTGGAGCAGGTGTTCGCAGTTGAGGATTTTTTCGGCCAGATCAAAGCGGGCAAAGGCGTATTGCATGGTGGCTTCAAAACCGATGCGCGAATCCTGCCGGACCAGGTCGAACATCCGTCGGGCCAGGTCCAGTTCATCGCGCAGAATCTCCCGGCAGGTGGCCGGATCGGTCTGGCGATATCGCACGTACCGGATCTGATTGGCGGTGCTGAGATAAGAAAGTAGGCAGGATTCGGCGATGCGCCATTCCGCTTCCAGAGCGTCCGAAGGGTGGGCCTTGCGAATCCGGTCGAGCGCATCGACCCCTTTTTGCCATCCAGCGGCCATCTTTTCAAATTGTTGCTGGAAAGTCTGGACGGAATAGGGACCGCGCCATCCATCGAGGTCATCGTATGGGAAAGTGATCATGCAGGCGGGCAGGCCGGTTGGTTTTGGATGGAACAAATTGGCCGGCCCAAGGCACTGTGGCGCGTTGTAGACGGTGCTCATGTCGAAGGGAAATTCGCCAAATGCTTCGCTGAGCAGGTTCCAGGCCTCGACCACCTTGTCGGCCGCATCGGGGCCAAAACGTCGGCCGGCGACGGTGCGCATCGCCTCATCGACGCTCGGACGCGGCAGCCGGCCCATTTCGGCGGCCACCTCCAGATTGGTCGAAGGCCATCCACCCAGACTCCAGCCGAGCATCAGGGCGTCCACGCCCGCGTCGGCCAGGTTGGAAACGTGCTGGGCGACGTTGCGCGTGGCCGGCAGATAGGGGGAGAGGAACATTTCAAAGGATGTTCCCGCCTGCATTTTGGCGACGGTTTTGAGATTGCGCTGTTGCGCCAGTTTCCATTGGCGCAAACTTTGTTCGCTGGGGCCGATGACGGAGATGGAATATTCGTTGACCTTGCCGGTGTAATCGCCGCGGGTGAAGACCTTGCCCCATTCACTGATGCACAGCACCCAGCAGGTGTCGGGAAGTTTTTCGATGATGCCGGGGATCCATTCTTCGGGGGTGCTCCAGACGTACCAGAACAACTTCGCCTTGGAACCGGCCTGTCGCATGCCCCGTTCGATCAGGGTGTTGATTTCGGCGTTGATGACCTGCGGGCCGCGGGCCTTGCATCGCGGACAGGGAGCGGCCACCTTCGGGGCGGCGTTGGCTTGATCCGCATCCGTGGTGGAACGAAGGGCATATTCATCCCCGATGCCGTATTTGCGCGAATAGCAGTTGGTCAGGTTTTCGCTGTAGGTGATGGTGAAGATGCCGCCGAGATCGGGCACGCGGGTGAACAGGTGGCGGACGGAGTTGGTGATAAAATCCTGAACCTCTTTGGTGCTGGTGCACAGGGCGATGACGTTGGGGGAATATGGCGCGCGGTCGGGGGTTTCATTGACGCCGCGCAGGTGGGGATAACGGTCAAAAAACGCCGGCGGCATGGCGCGCGGCTCGTTGAGATATAAAATCACGTCGATGCCATACTTGCGGCATCGCTGCACCAGGCGGTTGAGATTGGCGATGCGTTCCTCCCAACCGGCGGACAATTCCGGCGCCAGTTCCCATGGGGCGAGCTTGTTCAACAACGCCTGAAACCAGATCGCGTTGACGCCGCACGCGGCGAGTTGTGAAAGATACCCTTCGGGAATGTCGTCGATGCCGTTGCCGACCAGCGGATCGCCGAATCGAAGGAAATAGGGGTAGCACATCCGGACCTGAAAGGCGCCATCGGCTTTGGGAGCGTTGGGATTCGGTGGTTGAATCCGCTCAAGTTGTTTGACAAAACCAAAGGGAGGCTCGGCCGGGGCGGTCATCCCCTCGCCAAGGTGGGATTTAAGGATTTTTGCGATTTTTTTGGCCTTTTCGCGGGTTTCGGCGGTTGGGGGTTGGTAATAGACCGGCCGGCATTGCGGTTTATATCCGCCAAGTTTGACCCACATGAAGTCATCTTCATTGAGCGAATAAAGCATCTCGGCCGCATCCCAGTTGAGCAGCTCGCAAAGCTGTTCATAAGGCAGCAGATGCCAGTTGCGCATGAGAATGGACATGTAATTGCGTTGTTGATCCCGCGGGGTGATGGTTCGCTGCGGAGGCAACCCCATGGAGCGGGCCAGATCGGTCAGTTGCTCCGGCGTGACGCGCAGAACCTTTGCCAGATGATTGACGTTGATGAAATCCCAGTTTCGCCAGATGACCGCGTGCAGGGTGTCGGGAAAATGAGGGTACGAGATCGGCTGTGGGGCACGGCCGACGGGGAGCGAGTCGATGCTGGTCATGGTGTTGGACATACGATTTGTGGTCCTGTTGAGGATGAAACGCCTGCCCGCCATACGAATTGGCGGTTTGGTCGCGATTCTACAGTTGGGACCTCGCGATTGCATCCGACTTGGCGAACAGGTCACCCTCCGGCGTATTGGTTGCCACGGCGGTACTGGGCAAAATCAGGCTGACCAGATACCCGACGATGACACAGACGCCCATGCCGACGACGTAATACCACATGAAGTGAATTTGCGTTTCCCACATCACAAACGCCGTGGCCATCGTGCCGGCGACGGCGCCGACGATGGTTCCGGTGGAATTGGCCCGCCTGGTGAACAACCCCAGGAAAAAGATGCCGCCCAGCCCCCCGCCCACCAGGCCGGCCAGTATCTGGGTCTGTTCGATGATCATCCCCAGCCGGTCCACGTAACAGGCCAGCAGCGTGCCCAATCCACCCCAGAAGATCGTGAGCCATCGCGAAAGGGCCACGTCCGATCGCCCGGATGCGGGGCGGGATTTGCGGAATCGCTGATAAAAATCGGTCACGGTGGCGGTGCAGAGCGAGTTGAGGACCGAACTGACGGTGCTGAGCGTGGCGGCGACGATGGCCGCGATCACCAGGCCTTTGAGGCCGGTGGGAAGCTGGGTGCTGACGAAAAAGGGGAGGACTTTGTCGCCGTTGGCGCGGATTTCATCGGGGATCGGATTCCGGCCGGTTCCGTAAAATCCAAAGAGCAGGATGCCCAGAACGTACAACAGCACGACCGTGGGCAACGCCACCAGCGTGGACATGACGTAACTTTTGGCGACGGCTTTGCTGCCGCCGGCGGCGAAATAACGTTGCATCATCACTTGGTCTGAAAACGTGCTGCCCAGGCCGGCCATGGCCATGCAGACGATGATGGACCAGGTGGTCAGTTCCTTGAGATTGAAGGAAAAATCCCAAAGCCGGGTTCGGCCGGCGTGATCGGCGATTTTCCAGTATTCGGCCGCCCCGCCGTGTCCCTGGCTGTCGGGGACCAGCAGCACGAACAGGATGACGCCGATGCCCAGCATCATGATGACGAATTGAATCGCATCCGACCACATGACGGCCTTCATGCCCCCCATCATGGTCAGGGCGGTGGCGATGCACCCCATCAGCAGGATCGACGGCAGCAGAGGCATGCCGACCGAGGTGCTCAACAGCAGCGCGGGCGTATAAATCACCACGCCGACGTAGATGAATTTGGTCCCCAAAAACAGGGCGCTGGCGATCAGCCGCAGGGCGACCGAAAAGCGATGTTCGAGATATTCGTAGACGGTGGTGATGCGAAGCCGTACCAGGAACGGCAGCACCAAAAGGATGATCGGAAGCGTCAGCAAACTGGCCGGCGCGGTCATCAGCATCCGGCTGTCGTTGGAAAAGGCGTATCCCGGAGCGCCGATGAGGGAGACGCCGCTGAAAGCCGTGGCCACCGCCGCGAACGTCACCAGCAGCCAGTGCATCGACCGGCCGCCCATGAGGAATTCCTCCTCGTTTTCCTGCCCGCGCGAAAACCAGACCCCGATGCTCACCATGCCCAGCATGTAGACGCCCAGGATCGCGTAATCCAGGATGCTCAGGTGGGTGTTTTGCTGGGCCAGGATGATGGGGCTGATCATGGGCATACCGTTGAATGTCGTCGTCGGGCAAACAGGCTCAATCCAGTTATTTTGATTCCGCTCGCTTGATCATCAGCACTTCCACAAAACCATCGGGGCAGGTGATGCGGTGTACGGTGCCGCGCGGGACAAAAACCACGTCCCCCGGTCCCACGACATATTCCCTGGCTCCCTTTTGTTCGTGGCCGGCCTGATTTCCCGGCGAATAGGTCCAGGTGTCGTGCAACGTCCCGCCCAGATGAAACGTGGCGCCGCCGTCGAGGATGTAGAAAATGTCATCCTCGTTCTGATGGACCTCCGCATCATTGCTGGTGCGGTTCTCGATTCGCTGCGGCGTCATCTGCAATCCCCTGCCGGCCGAGGCATCAACCAGCGCCGGGGCCGCCGTCGGCCCGCTGATGATCTGCGCCCGCAGAATCGCGCCGATCTGCGACATCGGAAAGACCTGTTCCGACCCGGCGAGGGTGTTATTTTTGGGGTTGCTGATCAGATGCCCCATCAACCCATAAGTGTCCCGCCCCGGCGCGGCCGGCGGGCTGTGGATGTTGTGAACGTGCGAGAGGACGTAGACATTCCCATCGGGCAGTTCCACGATCGCCGGATACCCCGTATGCCCCTCGCCCGGTTGCCACGACTGGTCCACTTTGGGCCGATCCCATCGCTGATTGGGTAGCGCCGGAACCCCTTCGGGGGCCTGCAACGAAAACAAATATCGCCAGTTGTTGCCCGCATCGTGGCTTTGATAAATGTTCAGCCCCACCCGCCCCGCATCGCGAATGGCGATGATCAGACTCCCATCGGCCATCAACTGCAGCGCCGGCGAACCACCCAGAATCGCCAGCGGCAGCGGCTTGGACCAGGTGCGGCCGTTGTCTTTGGATTCAATGCGATAAAACAGGTCGTTCACGTCATTTCGCGCGATCGCGACGATCGACCCATCCTTCAAAACCTCGTAGGCGGTTTCATTGAACCACAAATGCTGTTTGACGCCCTCGGGCGGATCCTGCCAGACGACGCGGAAATCGCTCCAGGTTTTGCCGCTGTCGCGCGTCTGCCAATAACCGTTGCCGACGTTCTGGATAAACCCCGGCATGATGATCGACCCATCCGCCAGTTTCACCATCGGTCCATACGGGGCGGCCAGTTCGCCCTTGGGAAACCTGACCGAGCTGATCTTGTTGAACGTTTTGGCGTTGTCGGTGCTTTGCAGAATGTCCAGCCGGGTGGTTTGATGTTTGCTCAACTGTCCGCCGGGCATGTAAATGTCAGTGCGGGCGGCCAGCAGATGGCCGTTGTCCAGCTTGAACAGGTCATAAACCGCCGTGCCGGTCTCGCTCGGATCGTCCGCGCCGATCTTCAGATAGACATCCGACCAGGTTTTGCCCCCGTCGGAGGAACGGATGAACAACGACTCGGCCCCTGGCTGCACATCGCCATGATTGGCGAAAACGACGATGATGTCCCCGTTGGCCGCCACCACCGCATCGGGACATTCGGCCGTCCCCTTGGCGTAAATGTTGTCGGCTCGAATAACCTTGATCTCGTCGGCCAGAGTCCGCTCGACGCCGATTCCCGTCAAGACCATCCCCATCGCCATCAGCCATGTGATTGCCAGGTGCTTCATAAGTTGTTTCTCGCTTGATGTTTGCGGGCTATTTTCCCGAATTCCAGATGTTATTGGTGTTGTTTTCCCATTCCGTAATCGGGACGGCGACGACGTGGCCGTCGGCGAAGAGGAAATTGGCGGTTTTGCCAGGATGACGGGGGTCAAGACGGTTGTATTTGGCTTCCCAACCGACGCTGGCGTTGGTGTCGTTGACCCCATTGCCATCGAAGTCTGAATTGAACGTCCAGACTTCGGGCGAATAGACCAACAGACCCACCGCATCGGCCGCCAGAAAAGTGTCGGCCTTCAACCGGGTCAGCTTCTTGGTTCCCGGTGCCCACCAAGGCTTGGTGTCATCCGCCAGATCATACGAAAAGACCCGGCAATAATTCACCCCGTAGGTGTTGAGGATAGTGCCCGGATTATCGGCCGTTCCTCGAACCATGACTTCGCAGCGCATGTAATCGCGCCCCGGTTCCTGGCCGGTGGAACGATTCAAATAGGGATGAATCAACGATGCCCAGGGGGTAAAATTGGTATCAGGCCCCAACGAGGGCAGCATCTCGTGATTGGCCTGCGCATACATCGTAAACGCAAGGCCGATCTGACGAAGATTGCTGGAACAGGAGACCGCCTGCGCTGATTGCCTGGCCCGCGTCAGCGCCGGCATCAGGATCGAGATCAAAAGCGCTATGATGCCGATCACCACAAGCAGTTCCACCAGGGTGAAACCATGACCGGAACGCGATGGATGGGAACCCGTCAAGTTGTTCATGTTCGTTCTCCTTAACTGGCCCATCAGCGCGGTGGCGCGCCGATGGGCCGAAGATTCAACAACAATCCCTTACTTCCTTTACCTCGACTCTTTGCGCCGACGAAGCATCAATCCCGACCCGGCCAGCAGCAGTCCCATCGCCGTCGAAGGCTCAGGAACGGGAGCCGGAGAGTAGGCGCCTTCGGTGGTCCAGCGCAGATAGTCGATGTCGATGTTCACTTCTGGGGCACCGGAAACGTAATCGCCAAAGGCCAGCAATGGGCCGGAATAATCCGTATTTTGCGCAAACGTTCCGATTTCAACACCATCGCGCCATACTTTATATATCTGCCCGGCACTGGAACCATCGGGAGTATAGGATGCGATCCGGAACGTATGCCATGTGTCGCTGTTGTCGGTCGTGGAGACGGACGAGAGATCACCGGATACCTTGTTGTTCCAGAATTGGAACAGTCCGGATGAGTTGGGATCTTCAAACCGGAAGGCCGCACCGTAAGTTCCACTGTTGGCGGCCCGGACAATCGCCCGGAACTCGGCGGTGAAACCGCCTACATAATTAGGATCCCAGCTTGTGCTGGTACCACCGGTGATCCCATACCAATACGCATCATTCGCTGTCGAGTTCGTATCGGTGTCAATCCGAAGGTAATCAACTCCACTGTTGGTTCCAAGCCCAATGGTGCTGGTGTCGATCCCGCCGGAAGCGGTCAATACAAACCCCAGCGATGAATAGGAAGGATCGGTGGGCAGGGCATCGCCTTCATATTTATACGTAAACAAGCTCGAATCCAATGAACCATCCAGGCCGGTTAACGATGGGGCCGCCATCGCCGATCCCGCCAGACCCGTCCCCGCCACCACCGCCGCCAGAACCGTACTTTTCCAATTCCGCATGGGAACCTCCAAAATGAAATGAACAGGACACAAAAAAATGACCCGCGCCACACGGCGAGGGAGACTATTGTTTGGGTTGTTTGGTAACGTCCGTCACCGCGTCAAAATCGTGCAGCGTGGCGGCATAAGTGAACTGCGCCTGCCGCGAAAACCGGTGTTTTTGCTCAATGCCATCCAGCGCCAATTCCACCATCAGGCGGGAAATTTCCTGAAATCGTTCGCACGTGAACGTCGGCAGCGGCTCAACGTGTTCCCAGGCGGGAATCGCCCCCATCGTCACCACCGTCAGGTCCTGCCCGACCACGTATCCCATCCGCGTCAGCGCCGCGTAGGTTCCGCTGACGCCATCGGCCCCATCCTGAATCAGGCAGACTCCTTTTTCGATCCGATGGTTCGACAAATACGCCATCATCGCATCGTATCGGGCCTTGGCCCCCCGTTCGGGCGTGCGGATCATCGCATGGTCAAAATCCATCGGCACGCCCATCGCCTGTGATGTGTCGCGGATGGCGCGTTCTTCGTGATCCGCCAACAGCCGGCCATGATTGCGCAACTGTGGCCGCGTGGGGTCATCCTCGGCGATGAACATGAACTTGCGCCAACCGCGCCCGATGACGTGCCGCAACAATTCGCAAATCCCCTCGTAATAATCGACCAAGACGCACGGGAAATTGGGCCTTGGCAATTTTGGATCGGTCATCCGAACCACCAGCGGATAACCGGCCAGCCGGGCGGACAAATCCGCCCCATCGTCGGCCGGCTGATAATCCAGAACGATCATCCCGTCGACGTGGACCCGCCCCAGATTCAGCGAGGATTCTTCAAACAATGACCGCCGACCCACCGCCAGCGGCACGGCGTGATACCCCGCCTGGTCGCAGGCTTCGCTGATCAGATTGAAATAATAGTTATAGGGATAACAGTCGAGATAGCTCAGGACCACGCCGATGCACATGGTTTTGCCCCTGGCCAGATGGGTTGCCGACAAATTGGGCCGATAGCCGATGCTCGCCGCCACCTCGCGAATCTGTCGAACCCGCTGGGGCGACAACTTGCCGGCCGTCCGGTCGCTCAGTGCCAGCGACACGGCCGACGGATCCACCCCCACCTTGGCCGCGATGTCCTTTAACGTCACCCGCACTTGGAAAGTCTCCTGATGCCTGGGATCGGACAATTCAACCGCATGAACCATTAGTTCAAGCGCTTGAATTATGACCAATAAAATACGATTGTCAAGAAAAATATTTCAACTATTTTTTTTGATTTTCCTCGAACTGGACAAGCACCGACCAATCCATACGCTTAAATCAGCATACGCATTAACGAGGAAAAAAATGTCCCGCAATTTGTCGATCAATCAATATTTTAATGGCCTGAGTCAACGGCACGTGCCCCGTTTTCGATTTGGCTCGCAGGGCAACACCGACTGGAAATCCTGGCATGGCAAACTATTGGAGGCGGCCAAGGCTTCGCTGTTGAAGATGCCCCGCCGCGTGCCGCTCAATCCGCAGGTATTGGTGGAATGGGAGGGGGATGGGTTGATCAAACAGCGGTTTGTGATCGATGTCGAGGAGGGATTGGCCGCCACGGGTTATCTGTTCCGTCCGAAGAACGCCTCCGGCCGGCTGCCGGCCATTTTGTGCTGTCATGGTCACGGGCCATATGGCAAGGAAGCGGTGATGGGACAGGCTTCCGATTCGGCCGTCAGCGCCAATATTCGTGAACTGAATTATGACTACGGCCTTCAGATGGCCAAGGCGGGATTTGTCACCATCGCGATCGACTGGCGTGGCTTTGGCGAACGCGACGACCGCAAATCTCCTTTCATGCAGGATATCGCGCGCGGCCGCGACCAGTGCAACGTTCATTTTCTGATGGCGACCATGCTGGGAATGACCCTGCTGGGAATGGACATCCACGACGGCCAGCGGACGCTGGATCACCTGTGCGAACAGCCGTTTGTCGATCCCAATCGCATCGGCGTCATGGGGCTGAGTTTCGGCGGAACGATGACGACCTGGATGAGCCTCTGCGATGACCGCATCAAGGCGACCGACATCATCTGTTACAGCGATCGCTTCGAGCAGTTCGCGATGCGACGGGCCAATTTCTGCGGCAGCCAGATGACGCCGGGATTATTCGACCTGTGCGATGTGCCGGACCTGCAAGGCCTGATCGCCCCACGCCCGCTCCTGGTTGAGATCGGCATCTCCGACAACTGCTTTTTGGCCGATGATGCGATAAGCTGTTACCGCGAGGTGGAAAAAATCTACTCCGCCGCCGGCTCACGTGAACGCCTGGAGCTGGACCTGTTCCAGGGTGGCCACGCCTGGGGCGCCAACAAGTCGGTCGATTTCTTCCGCAAGCACCTCTAACGGGGTGAGGTACATCACAATTACCCATGCAATGCGATGATTTTCATCCGCAGGAATTAAAAACTGCGCCGCCCCAAAAGAATTCCATCAGGCTGGTCGATATATCTTGTGTTGCTTCAATGTACGCTTCGTAAGCAGCGGGCTTCTTAACACAAGGGATCGTCGGCAGGAGACGATCGAAGTACCATGTCCCATCAAAACCCTGGCCATCGTCATGCGGACCTGACGTCAAATGCTCAACTGGCGGCAGGCGCTGCGGAACAACGTCGCGAGCGACGATTTTCCTGTGATCACAAAATAGCAATCGTCTCAACCGGTAGTTCGGACAACCAGGGTTTGCACGAAGTTGAATTGCTGGATTGTTCGGTGCATGGACTGGGGTTGTTAGTAAACAATCCGATGGAAGTGGGTTCGCAATTCATCGCCAAGCTCAAACCCGAACGTTCATTGCTGGTGCTTTACACGGTACGGCATTGCGTGCCGGTGGAACAAGGCCGATTCAAGATCGGCGCCAGCTTCGATGCGTTTTTCGGCACGCCCGCGACACACGATCCGCAGGAGATCCTCAAGATTCTGTTTGGCGATTCTTCAACGGATCACATAGGATAAAAAGATATCATTTGTGAGCTAAGTTCCACTTCACATCCCCACTGACGATGGTGGCCACCGCACGGCCGGTGACCTGCCAGCCGTGAAATGGGCAATTGCGGCTTTTTCCGGCGAACTGTTCCACGTCGATGGTCCATCTGGCCTTGGGATCGATGATCGTGATATCCGCATCGGCCCTTTCGCGCAGCGTGCCTTTGTCGAGTTGAACGATTTTGGCCGGGCGGGTGCTCATTAAATCGATCAGTTGCATCCAGTTGATGTGACCCGGTTCGACCAACGCCTTGATGTACAGCGGCAAGGCGCATTCCAGCCCGATGATGCCGAACGGGGCGTACTGAAATTCCAGCTCTTTTTCCTCCGGCAGGTGCGGGGCGTGATCAGTGGCCAGGCAATCGATGGTCCCATCGCGAACCCCGTCGATGCAAGCCTTCACATCCGCGGCGGTTCGCAACGGCGGGTTCATCTTGAAATGGGTGTCGAAGGTGCGGCAGGTTTCATCGGTCAACAGCAGGTGATGGGGCGAAACTTCGGCCGTGACGTTCTGGCCAAGCCGTTTGGCCTGACGGACCAGCTCGACGCTGCCGGCGGTACTGATGTGCTGGATGTGATAGCGGCAGCCGATGGTGCGATTGAGCAGCAGGTCGCGGGCGATCATCAATTGTTCGGCCTCGGCCGGGATGGCGGGCATTCCCAGGATCGTCGAAACCGTCCCCGCGTGCATCGCCCCGCCGCTGAGGGTCGGCTCCTCGCAATGTTGCATCAGGACCGTGTCGAACATTCTGGCGTATTGCAGGGCCTTTCGCATCACCGAGGCATCCGCCACGCCCACCCCGTCGTCGCTGATGGCGATGGCGCCCCGCTCGTGCATCGAACCGATCTCGGCCAGTTCCTTGCCGGCTCGTCCCTTGGTGATGGCGCCGACCGGATAGACGTTGGCCAGGCCCACCCGCTCCGATTCGCGAAGCACAAACTCGACCTGCGCCTCGTTGTCCAGTGCGGGCTTGGTGTTGGGCATGCAGCAGGCGGTGGTGAACCCCCCCGCCACGGCGGCGGCCGATCCCGAGGCGATGGTCTCCTCCTCCTCATCGCCCGGCTCGCGAAAATGAACGTGTATGTCGATCAATCCCGGCGTGACATAACAACCGGTGGCGTCGATGGTCCGGTCGGCATCGCCGAGATTCTGCCCAATCGCGGCGATCCTGCCATCCCGCACCAGCACGTCCGCCCGTTGCTCCAGATTCCGCGAAGGATCGAGCACGGTCCCGTTTTGAATCAGCAATGAAGGCATGGACAGGGATCATCCGCCAACAAGGGGGCGGTGTAAAGCCGCCGGCGGTGTCCTTTCCGCCAACAAGGATCAGCGTTGATCGACCCGGACCATTTGAACCGGCGGCGGCCGTAGCAGCATGTCCCGTGGGATGATCAACAAGGGCCTGACGGCCGGCTGCGTGGATGCCGACCGGCGGTGAAACGGCTTGATTTCAATCCGCTGCACGGCCGGCGCGCGGGCCGGCACGATCAACGCGCCATCAACCCAGACGGCCGAAAAGAGCAGGTCCGCCTTGCGAAAATAACGAGGAACGGACCGATACGCCTGGTTGCTGGCATCGTTTGGCGTCATGCCATACAGCGCCGCATTGGCCCAGGGCAGACAATCGCTGTAGACGGGCAACGGCACGTTGCTGACCGACCGGTGCAACGAAACAATGGCTTGCGCGCACGAGTCGCGGTGTGCCTTGGCGAACATGGCCGGGTCATCCCCGCCGTAATAAAACCCATCGTATTGATATTGCACCGGCTGATAGATGATCTGGGCCGATGCGGTGGATGCGGCCAGCAGCAACCCGAACAAAAACAGGTGGCGAAGCATGAGATTCTCCCTTCATTATCGGACGTTCACCTTCAACTATACCCCCGAAATGGGGATTGACGGGAGGGTTAAATGATCGATTCAACCCATTTGTTCACCTGGGCCTGGGTCAGGCCGTCAATCTGGAGAACCTTGTTCGGATTTGCGTGGCCTCGGAGCAATTTCAGGTGCGTCTGCGGGATGTCCAGGGCCGTTGCGATTAAACGCATGACCCGATCATTGGCCCTGCCCCCTTCCGGGGGCGCGCTGGTGCGAATTTTGATCGCATCGCCCAGGCAGCCCATGATCCGATCCTGTCGGGCGCCGGGAACCACCTTGATGCGGAGCAGAGCGGCCGGTGTGGGGCGATTAGGTTCAGTCATGTTCGTGGACATGGTTGTAACGCGGGCCGGCCGCCCAGTGGAGTTTTTCGGCCAGGCTGCGCCACTGGTGGGAGTCGGGGTTGTCATACAGCAGCGCATCATGGTCGCTGCGGCGGATGATGATGGTGTCCCGCGCGTGCAGGCGGGTGCTCTCCTGACCATCGCAAAAGAGCGTGGTTCCTTCGTTGACGTGAACCGCGGAGAGATAAATCGTGCCGCCGGATGAGACCACCACAGGCCTAAACGAGAGGCTGTGGGGACACAGTGGCGTGATGCAGAAGCAATCGACATCCGGATTGACGATCGGCCCGCCGGCCGAGGCGTTGTAGGCGGTCGATCCGCTGGGCGTCGAGACGATCACCCCATCGCCATGGAAACGAACGCCCGGTTCATCGCCGCTGGCGACACCCAGTTCGATCATGCGAAAGGGCGGCCCGGCCGTGATCACCGCATCATTCAACGCCGTGGCGACAAACCGCCTTCGGGCGGCCACCTCGGCCGGGTCGTAACAATTGGCCGATGCATCCGCCCCCACCACCGAGACCTGCAACATCAGTCTGCGTTGGATCGGCAACCGCCCGGCAACCAGCGCCTCAAGCTGTTCGGGCAACTCATCGGGCGTAAAGCTGGCCAGAAACCCAAGCCGGCCGAAATTGACCCCCATCAGAGGGATCGGCCGCCCCGCCAGTCGCCGGGCGACCGACAACAACGTCCCATCGCCGCCCAGTACAATGATGGCATCCGCCTGAAGCTGATCGAGCGGAGCGTCCGGCCGCTCTTCAATGCCGACGATTTCCGCCCGATGCCGAAGCTGTGCGATGGCTTGATCCATCGCGGCACGAACACCGGCCTTTTGTGGTTTGGTGATGAAAAACAGACGCATGAGTGGTATTTGACCCTACGGCCACCCGGAAGGCAAAAGGAATTCACTGTTCCCATCATCGCCAACCCGCCAATCGCCTGTTATGATGCCCCCATCCGGGGCGTAGCTCAGTTTGGCAGAGCGCGTGGTTTGGGACCACGAGGTCGCAGGTTCAAATCCTGTCGCCCCGATTGATTGTAAATCCTGATGGAATCTTCGGTTAGCGGCCAGTACGCCCTAGCGTTTGGCGACTCTAAGCCCCGCTGAAAAACGGAATTGTTCCGTTTTCTTCTCTGGGACCCCGCTTGGAGGCAGCGCCATGAGCGAAACTGGTGATTCACGCATTCCATCCTATCGCCGTCACAAATCCAGTGGACAGGCTATTGTCACCCTGAACGGCAAGGATCATCTGTTAGGCCGGTACGGGACGGTGGCCAGTCGCCAGAAATATAACCGGCTGATTACTGAATGGCTGGTCAACGGCCGCCGGTTGCCCGCACCAGAGGCCCCGGTGCTGGTGGCGGAGGTATTGGCGGCCTACTGGCGGCACGCCCAGGCGTACTACCGGCATTCTGATGGGACGCCGACCGGGGAATTGAACAGCCTCAAGGGAGCCATGCGATTTTGCGCCAAACTGTATCGGGATACGGCGGCGGCAGATTTTGGTCCGCTGTCGCTCAAGGCAGCGCGGCAGGCCATGATTGAGCATGGACTGGCCAGGGGGGTGATCAACAACCACGTCAACCGCATACGGCGGGTGTTCAAATGGGCGGCGGGCAATGAGATGATCCCCGCATCGGTCTGGCACGGCTTGGCGGCCGTGGAAGGGTTACGCGCCGGCCGATCCGCCGCCCGCGAAACCGAGCCGGTCAAACCCGTACCGGTGGAGAATGTCCAGGCCATCCTGCCTCACGTCAGCCCCCAGGTGGCGGCGTTGATCCAATTACAGCTTTTGACCGGGGCGAGGCCCGGCGAAATTTGCGCCATACGGGGGATGGACTTGGACACCAGCGGCCAGGTTTGGGTTTATACGCCGCGACAGCACAAGACCCTGCATCATGGCCACGCCCGACAAATCCCCATCGGACCCAGGGCGCAGGCCATTATCCGCCCCTTCCTGCTGGCCGATCTGGAATTGCCCTTGTTCAGCCCCAGGGAAGCGGAACGGATTCGCCGGGAGAAGATGCACGCCAGCCGCAAGACCCCCCTGTCCTATGGCAACTCGCCGGGATCCAACCGCAAACGCAAACCCCGCTGGAAACCGAGCCATGAATACACGGCCGCCAGCTACCGGCGAGCGATTACGCGAGCTTGCGAGGCGGCCGGGGTGCCCCACTGGCATCCCCACCAGTTGCGGCACACCCGCGCCACCGACCTGCGAAAACAGTACGGCATCGAAAGCGCCGGGGTGATGCTGGGGCATCGCAACTTGAACGTGACCGAAATCTACGCCGAAAAGGACTTGGCCCAAGCCATGCGAATCGCGGGGGAAGTGGGGTAAAAGTTTCAGATACCCCAGGGGGACCAACTGACAAAACTGACAAAAGCCCCCGCCGGATAAATCATTACCGGCGAGGGCTTTTGTTTTTTGACCACCCGACACCACCGACACCGACACAACCCCCCGGATCAATGGAAAATGGAGGTTGTGTCGCCTACCCCCATCCGCATGGCCAGCGCCTACCGATTCAGGAGGTGTTGCAAAATGGTCCAAAATTAAAAACTTTTCTTCCCTTGCCACGACTGTTACATAATTCCCCACAAAATTCATCGCAGAATCTCCACATTTTCTGCCTTTTTCGCACCCAACCGCAAAAACTAAAAATCAGCGTCGAATAACCCCGCGGCTGGAATGGTCCAGCCCATTAAATGGAGGTTCAAAATGAACCTGCAAAGCGAAACGTGCATGAGTTTGAAAGAGGCGGCCGGTTTACCAGAGCTGCAATCGGGCGGCCGTGGCCCGCACTTGGCCACGGTCTGGCGCTGGGCCAGCGCGGGAGTACGGGGGGTGGTGCTGGAAACCGGCCGCATCGGCGGCAAAAGGGTGACATCGGCCGAGGCCGTCCGGAGGTTTCTGGCCCGGCTGGCCGGTGACCAGGTGATGCCCGCATCGGCGGCAAGAGCCAAACAAATCGAAACAGCCAACGCCGAACTGGCGGCCGCTGGTATCTGAGACCAAAACCCCCAACAAAAAAACCGCCGCCCGGTGCAGATCGGGCGGCGGTGAAAAAAGGTGATTACGATGCAAATTATATCTGATTCAGCTACTCAAATTCAAGATTTTGTTTCTGCCATTTTCGACCGCGCCGATGTGGTGGAGGTGCGGCTCATTTGGCCGGATCGCGGAGCGAAAGAAGGAGCCAGAAGCGAATGGTTTTTGGCGTCCGAATTGGCGGACCAGGCGGACCAGCTTATCCAGGCCAACGTGGCCAGATGGAACATCTATGTTGGCGCAAACCCCAGGCCAACAAAGGGCAAACGTGGGGATGCCTGCATCGAATTGGCAAGAACCATCTTAACCGACATCGAACATATTGACGCTGATGAGGCCAAGGCGCGAATCGCCGCGGCGGGATTGCCGGCGCCGACCCTGCTGTTGAACAGCGGCCACGGCGTACATGCCTACTGGCGGCTGGCCGAGCCAATGACCGACCTTGCGGCATGGCGGGAGATTCAAAAAGACTTGGCCGACCTGCTCCACGCCGACCCGAAGGTTATCAACCCCGAACGAGTAATGCGATTGCCGGGGTTCGCCAACCACAAGCCGCCGGTGGCGCAATGCGAAATGGTCGAGGCCGCCCCAGAACGGATTTACTATCTGGCGTCGCTGCGGAAGATCATCCCACGAATGGAATCACGCAAGGCGGCCAGCGCACAGGCCGGCGACAGCGATGAAATCACAGAAGGCCATCGCAACGCCACCTTGACAAGCTTGGCAGGTGCAATGCGGCGGAAAGGCATGGGTGAAGCGGAGATTTACGCCGCGCTGGCGGCGGTCAATTTGAACCGGTGCAAGCCGCCGCTGGACGACGGGGAGGTACGGTCGATTGCCAGGAACGTTTGTCGGTATCCGGCCGGTGAAGCAAAACAAACCCAGCGACCGCCCGACCGGCTGGCCGAGGCGGCTTTTCACGGACTGGCCGGGGAGATTGTTCGCAAAATCGAACCCCATACCGAGGCCGACCCGGCGGCACTGTTGACTCATCTCTTGGGGAGTTTTGGGAGCATCATTGGGCGTAGTGCGCACTTCTACGCGGGCGGGCAAAGGCACTATGGCAACCTGTTCGCAGCGCTGGTGGGCAATTCCGCCAAGGGGAGAAAGGGGACGGCCAGCGCCAACGTGAATTTTGTGATAGGGCAAATCGCGCCGGACTGGCTGGACGAACGCCAGCAAAGCGGGATGAGCAGCGGCGAAGGACTGATATGGGCGGTACGCGACAAGATCATCCAGCAACAGCCGATTCGTCAGAGGGGAGAAGTAACTGGTTATCAGGACGTTGAGATTGATCCGGGCATCAGCGACAAGCGACTGATGGTGATTGAGGGAGAGCTTGGTCAGCCCCTGAAGGTAATGTCCCGTGAGGGGAATACGCTTTCTCCCATCATCCGCAAAGCATGGGATTCTGATGGGAGGCTACAGAGTTTGACCAAGAACTCCCCCGCCAAGGCGACGGGGGCGCATATCTCAATCATTGGTCACATCACCTTGACAGAACTACGGCAACTGCTGGCCGGGACCAGCGAATTATTTAACGGCTGGGCCAACCGTTTTCTGTGGGTTTACACGCGACGCCGAAAGCTGTTGCCCGATGGTGGCCAGCTTCACGCGGTTGACCTCACGGGCGAGAAAAAGCGGCTGACGGCGGCTATTGAACACGGAAAGCAGGACCTGCTGATCGCCAGGGACCGCGAAGCGGCGGACCTTTGGGAACGGCTTTATCCTGAATTGGAAGTCGATCATCCGGGCATCTTCGGCGCGGTGACGGCTCGCTCATCTGCCCAAGTGCTGCGGCTGGCCATGATTTACGCCCTTCTCGATTGCGAGGCATGGGTGCGGCCGGTCCATCTTCAAGCCGCCGTGGCGGTATGGCGGTACTGCGAGGTCAGCGCGGCATACATCTTTACCAATGGTGGCGAACAGGCCGCCGATCCACTGGCGGGACTGGCGGCGTGGATTGAGAGGCGGGGCGGCCGGGTAACGGTGCGCGATCTGGTGCGTTACCTACATCGTTACAAGGGCAAGGCAGGCCAAGCCGAGGCAGACTTACAAATGCTCATTGATGCGGGGCGCGGGCGGTGGGAATGGACCGACCCCCAAGAGACCGGCGGGCGGCAATCCAAAGCGTTTATTCTGACCACCGACACCACCGACACTGACAAAACCCCCGATCACGACACCGAAAACGAGCCTTTTGTCGGTGTCGGTGCTGTCGGTGGGGATACGGATCGCGCGGAAGGGGGTGCGAAATGACCCTCACCGCAAGAACCTTAAACCAGCTTCGATCCGAAGGCTGGACCTGTCAGACGGTGGAGCAATGGATACCGCGACTAAACATCCGTCGCGACCTTTGGAGGGTGGGTGACGTGCTGGCCATGCGGGAGGATTCGCCGGTGCTGCTGGTTCAATGCACCAGCGGATCGAATGTCGCGGCCAGAATCGCCAAGGCCAGGGCGGAACCGCGTTTGCGAACATGGCTGACTTGCGGCCAGCGGTTTGAAATTGGGGGATGGAGCAAGCGGGGGAAGGGCCGCAAACGCTGGCAGTTGCGGAAGGTGACAATATCGATTTTGGGGGATGAGCTTTCAATCAAGGAAAACCCATGAGCTACGAAACAATGACCTTGCCTTATGGAAAATACCGCGGCTGGACACCGCATGAGGTGATCCAGCAGGACCGCCAGTACCTGACGTGGTTCGTCCGCAACTGCCGGGCCGATCCGACGCTGCTGTCCACCATTGGCCGGTTGCTGCACCAAAAACAACCGCCCATGCTTGACGCTGACGCATTTTCGAAGGACGGGACGACCCAGAACCCTTCCGACATGGCAAAACGCGCCAACGGCCAACAGAACGCCGGCAATGGGAATCGAGCAGAAGACGGGGGTGACTCGTGATCCTGATTACCCTCTTTTTCTACCATCGCAAGATATGGACGTGGTGGCGTGCCGGATTGACCGTGGAGGGTAGGGGTATGGGCGCGGAACAGGGGCGAATAACCCGCCTGTTGATTGATAAGCGTGCCCGGCAAGTGAAAGTGAAAGGAATAAAGCAATGACTACCCATCTCATCGACACAGAACCGACGTTCACCAGCAGCTTGCGGGATTACTGGTTGGACTTGAATCGGCAGGCCAGAGCCATGCGGGAGCATCGGCTTGAACAAATGAAAGCCGTGATGAAGGGGCGGCCCAAATGTCGATGCCATGCCTACCCTTGGCCCCATCGACCCGGCGGCGGATTGTGCCGCTGGCCGGACCCGCCGACCGAGATTTATCAGCGGAAGAAATCTGCCAGGCCCTACCGCCAGCGTTATGCCGGGCTGGTCAAGCAGATATGCCGCAACAACGGATTGCATCCGATCAAAGACAAGGCCGCCATCCAAAGCATAATGCCAACAATCGTCTTGCTGGCCAGAGAACTCAAGCGACGGGAACCCAGGGCCAAATACCGCAACATGGAATTGACGTCAAACGGCAGCCTCAAAGCCGTCTGGCAAACCGCCGGGCCGTGCATGTAACCCCCTTGTATTGCATCATCCTTTGCAACCGTAGTCAGTCACAACCATATCCATGACTCAAAGACGGAATTCTTCCGTTTTTGATTTTCCGACTCATCATTTTCCCGAGAGAAATTGCAATACAATACAATTGACCGCGATGGGGATGATTGCTATGATAATAGCAGATTTACCTAGGAATATGGGGTTTTTCCTAGGATATCTGAAGATTTTTGGGACCACGAGGTCGCAGGTTCAAATCCTGTCGCCCCGATTGATTGTAAATCCTGATGAATCCTTCAATTATCAGTCATAATGCATGAGCATATGACTATCAAAGCCCCGTCACATTCGAGGTGGCTTTGAACTGATGCACCATGATGTGTTCACTATTTGTGGGGAAGGTCGATCCTTGGCGTAAATCGCTCAATTGATTACGCCTTGCCGATCACCACGCCATCGCTCAATCTTTTGATCCCCTCCACGTTCCACTGGAATCCATAACCCGGCCCATCCGGCACGCGCAGCATTCCTTCTTCCAGTTGCAATGGCATGGCGAAAACATCGTCCATGTATGGCTCCGGTGTCAGGTATTCCACCCAGCCGGCGTTGGCGGCGGCGGCGGCCAGGTGCAGGTCGGCCGCCAAGCCCACGCCGGTGTTCCAGCCGTGCGCAACGACCATGATCGAATGGTCATCGGCGTACTGGCCGATGCGATGCTGCTCGCTCAATCCCCCCACCTTGGTCACGTCCGGTTGCAGAAAATCCACCGCCCGGCGCTCGATCCACGGGATAAAGCTCTGCCGCCGCGTCAGACACTCGCCCGAAGCGATTTTCACGCGGGAATGGCGGGTCAGCTCAACGTATCCATCGATGTCATCCGGCCGCAGCGGCTCCTCAAACCAGTTGACGTCGTAAGCCCGCAGCATGTGCGATTTTTCCAGCGCCCATTTGTATCCATGCGGCCAGAAGGCATCCGACCCGCCGGCATCGACCATCAGGTCGCACTGATCCCCCACCGCTTCGCGTGCGGCTTTGACGATCGACTCATCGGTCCGGTCATCGCGCCGGCCAAACGGCCCCCACCCGATCTTGAACGCGCGAAACCCCCTGCCGTGGGCCGATTGCAATTTGGCCGACAATTCCTTCGGCTCGGTCATCAGCATCGAGGCGTACGGTTTGATCCGATCCCGATATTTTCCGCCCAACAGCCGCCAGATCGGTTGGCCGGTCACTTTCCCCAGGATGTCCCACAACGCCATGTCGATCCCGCTGATGGTGTGCGTGACGGCCCCGCCCCGCCCCTGCCAGAAGGTGTTCTGGTGCAATTTCTCGCAGGTGGCCGCCGGGTCGATGGCGCTGGCATCCTGATACAGC
This sequence comes from Phycisphaerales bacterium, assembly GCA_020853095.1. Lineage (GTDB taxonomy): Bacteria > Planctomycetota > Phycisphaerae > Tepidisphaerales > Tepidisphaeraceae > JADYZN01. Next base: position 43,640 of record JADYZN010000033.1, read on the forward strand.
GGCCGCAGCAGCTTCAACGAACCTTCCACCAGTTCGGCCGACGTATAGACGCACCCCAGGCTTGTGAAGCCGCTGTGGGTGACGACCTCCACCAGCGTGCGCGTCTGCTCCCGTTTGCCAAATCGAGCCGGCCAGTCCGAATAGGGCACGCCATAGAGCGGAATCACACGGATTTCTCGAATGGAATGGGATTCATTCATGGAATTCGACCCAAAAGTATTAAAACGTGACGGTCAGGCCGCCATCCACGGTCAGCACCGAACCGGTGCAATAGGTATTTCGCGGATTGGCGAAAAATAAAATGGCCTCGGCGATCTCGTTCGGTTCTCCCGGCCTCAACAGCGGCACGCGCGGCCGGCGCGGATTGAGGAAAAACGTCTTGCACCATTCGCTTTCCAACTCGTTGACCCCCGAAACGTAACTCATCGGCGTATGCACAAAACCCGGCGCGACGACGTTGACCAGAATCCGATGCGCGGCCCATTCCACGGCCAATTGCCGGGCCAGTTGATTGATGGCGGCCTTGGCCATGCCGTAGGGCGCGCTGCCCGGTTCGGCCAGTTCGGCCAGAATCGAGCTGACGATCACGATCCGCCCGCCGGTCCCCTGCCGGATCATCCGTTCGCCGGCCAGCCGGCAGACGTTGACCGTCCCCCACAAATTGACCTCCATCATCTGCCGCCATTTGTCCGGCGAATCCGCCAGCGGGTCCACCGGAAAACTGACGGCCGCGTTGGAAACCACCACGTCCAGCGCCGGCATCTCGTGGACGATCGACCGCAGGGTTTCAACGTCCGTGACATCACCCTGTCGAGAGGTGCAGGCCGACCCGATGGCGGCGGCTGTTTCGGACAAATGTTTCTGTTGCCGGCCGGTAATCCAGACCCGGGCGCCCTCCTCGGCAAAACGCTGCGCGGCGGCCCGGCCGATTCCCGTTCCACCACCCGTAATCAGGCACGTTTTATCCTTGAGCATCATGGAATGGTCGCCCCGAACAACCGCCGGGCGTTGCGGTGAAGAATGTCCTGTCGATCCTCATCGGTCAAATCGGCCGACAACAACGCCCCGATGCCCTGATGCGGATGAAACCACGGATTGTCCGTTCCGAACAGCAGTCTTTTGACCAGTCCCGCCTTGACGAATTTTTCCACCGGCCCCCGGTCATCCAGCACGGCGCATAGATCCAGATGGACGTTCTCAAATCGTTTCGCCATGTCAATCGCATCATCCCATAGGCCGTGCAGCGCATGGGCCATGATGATCCGGGCGTTGGGATGACGGGTGGCGACGTTTCTGAGGGATTGTTCCGAACCATCGCTTCCCCACGTGTGGCACAGCACCGGCAACCGGTGGGCATCGGCAAATTCCCATGCCGGACGATACGCATCATCATCCATCAAAACCCGATGATACGAGGCCAGCATTTTCAAGCCGGCCAGCAGATCACGGTTGCGGCCAAAATTCGACAGGTCTTTTTCAATGTTACGCGGGTGGGCCGGGTTGATCCCCAGGTATCCGCGGATGCGTCCGGGATGGCGTCGGGCCGCTTCGATCGTCTCATCGTTGCCGATGTCCGGCGAAAACAGCGCGCTATGCGGACACAGCACCGACACCTCCACGCCCGCCTGGTCCATCGTGTCAATCAGACCATCAATGGACCATTTGGGCATCCACCCGGCATAGACCGGCCCAAGGTGAACGTGAACGTCGATGACCGGGCAGGAGGCGCTGCGGCCCTGTTGGACGAACTCGCGGGATAGGGCGCTGTCGCAGATCATGGTCGCACCTGTTCAATAAGCCGTTGCAGATTTCCGCCGGCGATGGCCGCCTTGTCGGCCTCCGATATTTTCGCGTGGGCCGTCAACAACATCAAAGCGCCGTGATAACAGGCCGGAAAACCCGAACCGTACAACAATCGACCCGCCCCGTATCGCATCACGTTGGATTCTACCCCGCCGGGGACGAAATACTGGCTGATCTCGACCATGACATTTGGATACAAATCCAGCAGAGGTCGAAACATCCGATCCGCCGGCCAGACCCCCAGGTCGCTGATGATGATTCGAAGTTCGGGAAACGCCTTGAGCAGGTCGTACAGCTCGTTCCAGTTGCCGCCGCGTTCGATGGAGTAGATGAGCGGAATTTGATGTTGAAGCAGTTTCCTGGCGATCCCCCCCACCACCTCCGGCCGGACCAGATAACTGCCGCGCGGCTGGCAGATTTGCATCGCCCCAACGCCCGTCGACAGCGCCCGGGCGAACCATTCATCCATGTCCCCCATCTCGTCGGTGTGCGGGCATGGAATGGCCAGGCGCGGGATCAACCGATCCTTAAACGGTTCGATGTCGCGCAACAGCAGGTCGTTGCCCACGCTGGGATGCAACTCCAGCTGCGCGATGTGCCAGACCAGCGCCTTGGCGATGCCGGCCTGGTCCATCTGGCCCACCAACGCCTTGGCATCCACCGGTGACCAGATGTCGCGGTGGACCGGCGTGCCGACAAAACAGTTGCAATCCAGAAATTTCATCAATCTACCCCTTCATTCCACCGCGCGATGATGAATGACCCGTTGATAATAACTCCAGCTCTTTCGGCGCGTCCGCTGAAGCGTCTGAAAATCCACGTTCACCAGCCCGAAGCGATAACGATATCCGTTGACGGATTCAAACGTATCCAGCAGCGTCCAGAGATAATACCCCCGCACATCCGCCCCAGCCCGCAGGCAACGATGAACTTCGCGAAGATGCTCGCGAATGTAGGCCGAGCGGTCGTCATCCTCCATCAATTCCTTCTCCGGGCGCGTCCCCTCATGCGCCATCCCGTTTTCAGTGATGTAGATTTGCGGATTGTTGTATTGCCGCGACACCGTCATCACCGAGTCGAACAACCCCTGCGGATAGATGACAAACCCGTAATCGGTCTGGGCGGCAAAAGGCTTGACCCCCTGCGAATTCAAAAATTCATCCGCGCTGTATCCAACCACCGCCGGCGTGTAATAATTCAACCCGACGTAGTCCATCGGCACGTACGCCCGCCCGCAATCCCGCAAAAAGTTCTTCGGCAACTTCGGCCCATAATGCGGATGCTCCAGCAGCACGGCCGGATACTGCCCGGCCAGCATCGGGTCCAGCCAGCGATCGGTGACGTGGGCCTGTTGTCGCTGGGCGGCCTCGATGTCGGCCTGTTCCTGGCTGGCCGCGTAGACGGGCACGTAGGCGATCACCGTCCCGATCTTTCCATGGCCGCGGTCGTGCTGTCGATACGCCCGCACCGCTGCGAAATGCATCAGCAGCGAGTTGCGGTCAATGATCTGTCGCTTTTCGATGTCGCTGTTGCCCTCGCAAAACGGGTTGTAATGGTCGATCGCGGACGGTTCGTTGAGCGTGCTCCACCGCTTGACGCGATCGCTCAGCCGCTGATAGCACAGCGTCGCGTACGCCTCAAAATCCGCGACAATCCCGTCGTTGGTGAACCCTCCATTTTCCGCCAGCGCCTGGGGCAAATCCCAGTGATACAAATCCAGCAGCGGCTCGATGCCGTTCTCCAGCAGGCAATCCACCAGCCGCTCGTAAAACGCCATCCCCTTTTCGTTGACCCGCCCCCGCCCATCCGGCATCACGCGCGACCAGGAGATCGAATAGCGGAAACTGGTCAATCCCAGCTCCCGCATCATCGCCACATCCTCGCGATAACGATGATAAAAATCCGCCGCCACCGCGGGCGAATGACGCTGATAAAACAGGTTGGCATCCCGCGCCCAGGCCGCATCCCAGACGCTTGGCCCCCGCCCATCGGCCTGCGCGCCCCCTTCGATCTGGAACGCCGAACTGGCGACGCCCCACTGAAACGATTCGGGAAATACAAACCGCCCCTGGGCCTTCTCCCGCCGTGCGCTCAATGACGGCGACTCCAGCGCCGTTTCATCTCGACGAATTTCTTTCAATGCCATGGAACTCATGATCATACCGTATTTTATGGACTATATTGCAATCCGTTGATCGACTGGCCGTTCGCATCGGTGATGCGAAAATAAAATCCCCAGTGAAACCCCACACCTTCAAAACTCTTGCCCACTTTGATCAGGATCGTGCTCTGTCCCGCCGGAAGTTCCACATTGACGATGCGTTTGTCCGGCGAATCGGCATTCAGCCCCGGCCTCTCATACACCTGTTTGCCATTCAGATACACCCGAAACCCGTTGAAACTGTCCATCCGAAATTGAACCGTGCGGGCCTGTTTGTTGTTGATTCGCACGCCCGCATAGGCGGTGCTGAATCGCCACGGCCGTTGATCCTTCTCAAACGCCTTCTCAAAACTGACAAAGCCGCCCGAACTGGCATACGTTCGCCATCGCGCCTTGCGGCCGGCATGGTCGGATAATTCCCCCATCAATGTTGGCTTCGCATCGGCTTCAAAATCCTCGTGCAACACCAATGCATCCCGCTTGTCGTTGTCGAACGGACCGATGATCCGCCACGTCCGCACAAACCCCAGCCGATCCGGGAAATATTCCGCAATCGTCTTCAACCGCGCGGTTTTCAGGCGGATGTGCCCATCCTTCGCCAGGTATTCCACCACGCCCATCTCATCGAGCAGCGCATCGGCCCGATCAAATCCTTCCACCGACTTTTCATAATGACTCGTCTGGGCCTGATGAATCCCCTGCAAATAGGCTTCCAGATACCGCTGCGTCGTCTCCACCATCTTCACGCGGCTCTGGAAAGCGCCCTCCAAACCGGCCGTCTCCATCGCCTGATTGATTGCCGATCGCGACTCGGCCATCAACGAATCGCTGAACATGCGGTCATACCCCTCCAACCCGCCCCCCACCCGGCCCGTGTCGGGATGCGTATATTCCGACACCCGCGCCAGCGACAGGTAATATCGGCCCATCGCTCCGCCAGCCGGTCCGAAAAACGCATTGCAAAGGTCCGACAGTTCCTTGTCGGCATCCAACTTCAGATCATTCCTCATCCGAAGCGTCATGTAATGATCGAGATAATTGGAAGTGCTGCCCGGATACGAAGCATCCTCGTGCCGGTCGTAAATCCTCTGTGCCTGCTGGCGGCGAACCGTTTTCGCCTGTTCCAGGTAAATCGGACAGGGCAATTGCGCCGTCCAGTAAATCGGGTTGTATTCATAGGCGAACAGGTGATCGCACACCTTGCCCCACCCATCCACCATCGTCTCATACGTCGCAAGGTCGTGACAGAAATCCGTCGGCGTCAGATGCACGTAACAGTAATTCGCCCGACAAATGATGACGTAAACGTTCGGCAAAGGCTTGATGCGCACCGGCGGCTGCTGGTGGCTCTGATATGCGTACAACGCCACCACGCGATCGGGAAATTCCTTCTCGATGCGCCCAGCCACTTCGTTGGCGAACGCGATCACACGATCGGTAAGCAACGGCTGTCCCTGCCATTGGCCCGGCGGGTCCAGCGCTGTGCATCGGTCGCACTGGCAGAAATCGTAATTGTCTTCCGGATCCATCGGATAACTGACGGCCGCCGGATGCTTGCGCAAAAACTGTCGCGCATCCTCCGTCACCAGTTCGATGACCTGCGGATTGGTCGTACACAACTGCGTCGCCTTGCGCTGGCCGCCGATCAAGGCGTAATATTCGGGATGATCCTTGAAATATTTCTCCGGCGGCAATGCATAAAAGTAATAATGCTGGCCGCTCATCCATCGGTCATAGCCGGAACGGTTGCGTCGAAGCCATTCGGCATTCTGCTGGCCGTTGCCCCCATAGGCCGAATTCATCGTCGTCACCCCCGGCGGCTGGAAAACAACCATCCCGGCCGGCAATTCCAGTGCATTCTTCGTAGGAACGACTTCTCCGATCTGGCTTGGCATCACCCATCGGCATCCCCACCCATCCAGCAGCGTATATAGACCGTTCACCAACCCAAGCCGGCTGGCGGCGGTGAGGATGATCCGGTCGGCCGAAACCTCGATCCGGCAGCCCCGCTCCTTCAACTCCCCCAGAAGGTCGCGTTGATATTGCAACGTCAGCGGAATCAGCCCCTCGCCCGCCTCGGTCGGCAATGCCGTGCCGGTCATCCCCTGATAACACCTCGCAAAATCCGCAATCGCCGCTCCCAACCCATTGCCCCCCTGCGCCCCATCCAGAATCGGCCCATCGCTTTTCACCCATTGTTCCAGCTCGGCCGGATCAATGGGAGCGAAATAAATCCGTGCCTTCCCGTCTGTAAAAACCGGAATCGTCGCGGCACAAGCCCCACTCAAACTCAACAAGACCACAATCAGGCCCAATACAACATGGCGCATGAATGAACAACTCCTTGTGTGATTTGCGATAATCAATTCATCCCCCCCTGTATCAATCCGGCCACCAGTATTTGGCATATTGATCCGGACCGATCAAAAATGCAGTCTTGAAATACTCCACGTGACCATCCAGAAACAGCGCGTTGGCCCCCTGGCTGTGTCGATCGCCCAGCGGGAAGGTTGTGGACGAAGGCCAGACACAATACCCATAATTGGGTGCCGAGAAACTGACCACGTTCGCGCTGTCGGCCGCCAATACCACCTGCTGTTTGGGATTCTTCTGGTGCTTCGCGGCGGAAGTGATATTGGGATTGCTGGAAAAATAAGCGTAATTGTAACCATACGACTGTGGCTGGGCATTGGCCACGGTGCTTTCGTACGTCTGGTTTTGTCGAATTTCCATTTCGAGGGCCGGATCGGATGGGCAATGAAACACCCGCGAAAAGGTCATGTTCGTGGTGTCCCCATTCCATCCCAGGTATTTCGCCAGAAATCCATACCACAGTGTTGCGACTGACCCCGATGGCCATTGATACGTGGCCGACCCCCAGTGCGGCGGGAAAAAGAGCTTGTTGTCGTTGCGATACATGATGAACGCCATCCCCACCTGCTTCAGATTGCTGGCGCATTGCACCGTCTTGGCCGCCTCGCGCGCCTTGTTCAACGAAGGCAACAGGATCGAGATCAACAGCGCTATGATGCCTATGACCACAAGGAGTTCAACCAACGTAAACGCACTGCGATTCTTCATGGTGATCTCCAATGTTCCCTTCACTCCCTTCCCTCTCCCTGAAACCAGGGAGAGGTTTTCAACTTCAACTTATTTCAAGCCTTTCGTCGCCGAACCAGCAACAACCCGCCCAACCCCAACAACCCCAACGATGCCGGCTCCGGCACGACCGCCTGCAACATCTGCGTGGTCATCAACGGTGAATCATAAATCCGCAGTTCGTCAATCAACCCGCTGAATGGATTGTTGGCGCCGATGTTGTAATTGGCGGTAGAGGTGGCGAAATTCGGCCCTGAATTGCCCGACGATCCGGAACTGGTCGGCCCGAAAAATCGAACCGATGATCCGGTGGCCACGTAATCCACGAAAAGTTGCACATCCGTAAAATCAACCAGGTCCTGTCCCGTTCTTTCCGAAAAAGTGCCCACCGCCGCGACGTGATGCCATGTGTTGGCCGTCAGCGCATCCGTGGAACTGACTTCCTTATAGGCCGCACCATTGTTCTGTACGCCGGAAAACCGCAACTTGCCCGAACCGTTAATCCCGAACAGCCACCCTTCCGTTCCCGCACCATTCATATTTCCGAAGATCAAATCGAATTTCACATCGTTCACATCGGAAGAAGACAATTTGATGAATGCCTCGATCGTGAACCCATGTGTACTCACAGTATTGTTCAAGATGGATGTGTCCGACAGCGTCGATGCGGATCCCGTGCCATGGTCATACGACTTGGTATTGGCAACCGTCGTACTCCCGATCGGATCAAAAATGGAACTGCCCGGCACATCGCTCGAATACCCGACCGTCGAGCCGGCCGTCGCGTCCAGCGTCGGCGAGTTGTCCTGACTGGTCAGGTTGTTCTCAAACCGATAATACGCCACCGCCGAAAACGCCGGTGCCGCCGTCACCAAAGAGACCAGCCCCGCGCCCAAAATCGCATTCATCCGCAACATGATTCATCCTCCAAAAAAGGTTGAAATGACCGTAGAGCGAACGCTCATGTATCAATTGAGTATAACTACGGAACTAATCAAGTCAACAAAAATCTTTTCCTGGCGATAATTTTCTTGCATATACCCAAGTTGTACCTTATTATTGATGCGATATGTCACCCAATCAACTGCTTTTCACGAAAGTTCGCGACCATATTCTGGCCGACTTGGCGACATTGGACGTCAAATCAGGCCAGCGATACTTCACCGAATCGCAGCTTTCCAGCCGTTATCAGGTCAGTCGAAACACCATCCGGCGGGCCATGGGAGAGCTTGAACACCGCGGCTACCTGCAACGCCAGCGCGGCCGGGGGAGCATCATTCTTCAGATCCCCGGCCAGAGCGGCACGCCGGCAACCCCACGCAGTCCTCGTCAGCAAACCTTGGCTAATCGTCCATCGGCCTCAACCGGCCATCGCCGGCTGATCACCATGTTGCCGCAATGGGATGACACCACCGAAGGGTTTTATGCCGCCCATGTCATTCATGCCATGACCGCCACGGAGGATTTACGGCGGTATGCACTTGAAATCCGTCATGCGAACGACCCGCTGGATTTCGCCGAGCCAACCGAGTTGACGTTTCTTGCCATCGACCCGCGTGGATCGACGGTCCATCGCCTTTCCGCCCTGGCATCGGCCGGAGCGCGGATCGTGGTGGCCACACCGTCGCATCCCATGAATTTCGCCTTGAACCTGCACGATGACATTCGCCCCGCAGTGAATCAGGCCGTGCGGCTCATGGCCGAGGCACAGCACCGCAGCGTGGGCATCATCCTGCATGACCTGGAACACAACGACTTTCGACAGGCGATAAATGGGTATCTTGATGCGTGCGGCGAATTGGGCTTGTCCATCCATCCCAAGGGGATCGTTCGCTGTTTCACCGGCAAGCCGGAACCAGGCCCCGATGAATTCCCGCTCGATGACGTCCGCGCGTGGATCAGCACGCACGCCAGCGGCGTCCACCGGTTGGCCGACGCCGCCCGCAAGCATAAGTTGAATGCTTCACAGGATTTATCCATCATCGGGATGGACGATCCCAACGACCACTACATCGGTGTCCTCGGCCGTGAGATTTCGGTCATCCGATCCGATCCGCTCGCCATGGCCCGGACGGTGGGCAATTGCCTCAACCGCTGGGATGATGCCCTGCGCGGCCAGACCATCGCCATTCCCATGCAATACCTCGACCGCCAGTCGGTGGCATCGCCCCGACATACAACCGAAACCCGAATGTATTGATCGGCCGGCGGTTTATTTGCGAATCAAAGCCACCGAATATCCTTCACCGATCCGCACTTCGGCGAAGACTTTGCCATCTTTCTCGATGCGCGGGATTTTCACCTCGTCGGTCTTGTTGCCGCGGGTGTCAAAGACCACGGCCTCGAATTCGCTCTTGTCGCCCCACCCGAAATAGCCGCTGGTGTTGGTCAGGATTCGCTCCTTGCCAATGATGTACCCATGGCCGAGATTGACCGGCGTGATGGGGAACATGTAGCTGGTCAACGTCGGGTGCGTGGCGATGATCTCCGGCCGATACCAGTAATACACCCCGCCAAAATCCAGACCGCGAACCATGTTCCGATAGCAATCGACCTCGTTGCGTTCGGTCAGGTGATCGCCCAGTTGAATCGGCGTGTACAACTGCGCCAACAACAGGTTGTTGATCGAGCTGGTCTCCACAAACCGCAGGAAATGCAACCGGGTGAACGTGCGCGTGTGCGGCGCGCCGTTGCCCATGAGCACGTGTTTGCTCATGATCTTTTTCGCCAGGTTTTCCCGCCATGACAAGCTGGCCAGCGTCACGCTGGTGATTCTGCGGGCGATTCGATGGGTGTTCGGGTCGATGTCCGCCGTCACGCCATCCCAGTGGTTGGGATTGTAATCGTATTTGTCCGAGCTGTAGGCGGTTTCATCCCAGAAGACGCCCTCAAACTTGCTGCGTTCCATGCGGTAATCCAGAACGCCCTCCTCGGTTGCCCTGGCCCAGGCCGATCCTTCGGTGGGCAAAAACAATGGCATGTTCGGATTGGAATAATCCGCCTGTTGTCCATTGGGCCGCAAAATCGCATCCGCCTTGAAATGCGATTTCAGATAGGCGGCGTTCTCATCGGTCATCGTCCGCGGGTCCTGGAACGCCGCGAAGCAGTGATAGTACATCAACCGGCAAAAATCCGGTTTCGCCCGCTTGATGCGGTCCAGCATCCGCTGCCGCCGCAGGACCAGGTCGTCATCGTGCCAGTTGTTGCCGGGGAGATTGTAATACGACACCCAGGCGATGCCGTAAATGGCCGACTTGTTGTCCAGGATCGCCTTGATCGCCTCATCGGACATCTCCAGGTTCATGCCCGGAGCTTCGGAATGGGTGTCGGCGTGCGAGCCGGTCAACTGGAAATTGACGTTCCAGGTGCGGCGGACGCGATTGATAAAATCAAAATATTCACCCGTCTCCATCGGATAAATCGAGAATTCCAATTCGATGGTCTTCCCCTTGCCGACGACCAGCCGGTCGTTTTGAATGCCCACCACATCCTCATCGGCGATGTTGCTCGCCTGCACGCGGGTCAGGTCATCCTCGCCGATCAATCCCAGGCCACTGTGATCCCAGAGCATCAACGTGACGGGATGTTCGGGGGTGCTGGTCATCGATTTGCCCTGCGTGATCGGCATCCCGGCCAGAAACAGCCGGCCGGTCTTGCGGTCCACCTTCGTCCGGTGGCCATACATCACCGGCAGGTCTTCATCGAGCGTGTTGGTGATGCGGTCGACCACCTGCAAATGATCATCATGCCGGGTGATCGTGCGTCGCAGTTCAAATCCGGTGGCCGTGGCGTTCAGGCCGCCGGCGGTTTTGTTCAACGTTTTCCATTCCGATTTGGGTTCGGTTCCCATCCCCAGTTTCGCCCAGCCGGGGGTGATGGTTGAGAAGGAGGATTCAATCACCCACTTCTGATCGCCAAGGGCCACCTCGATCGCCCCGCCGGGGGTCTGTTCAAAGGTGTATGGGGGTTTGGCTTCGGTTTTGGGCACGATCGTCGGGATTTCGCCGGTTGGGGCCGGCCGGAGCTTGGGCGGCTCGATCTTCCGGCTCAGACGCTCGCTGACACCCACTTCCGCCATCAGGATGTACTCATTGCTTTGCGCCAGGTTGTGAATTTCAACGCTGTTTTGCCCCTGCTTGTTCCACAGGTCCGAAACGTCAAAGCGAAACTCGAATGGATCGACCCCCTGCACGGCGTATCCCGTCTCATTGGGGATCGGATTGAAATCCGGCGAGAAAAAGACGAACCAAACCCCTTTGCCGCCCATGCTGGCGATTTGCCGCGCCCCCATGTCCATAAATTGCAGGCGGTTGCGCACGCGGTCGATGTCCAGCAGTTTGCCGTTGACAAACACCTGCATGAACGCATTGCCGCCGGCGACGGTTTTGAAATCAAGCCGGGCGCGGACGACCAGCTCCTCGATCGGCTTGCGGTCGAATTGGCCCGCTTCCACCTTGACGGTCTTTCCCGCATCGACGCGAATGTCCGACCGGACCAGCTCAAAGGCCGACTTGATCCAGTTGGGATCGATTTTCCCATCGCCGCTGGCCAGGACGCCTTCCACCAGGTGATCGGGATTGCGCAATTCCCATTTGTCCGGCATCAGGCTGGTCAGTTTGTCCTGAATCGAATCGCCGGTCTGATCCGAATCGCTCAGGGAAACATCGTATCCGATGCGCATTCCCTTGTCGGCTTTATCGACGCCGAGGCTTTTCCACGGAATCGCCGCCTCGATCTGGTATCCATCGCTCGTCCTGACCGCCCCCACCCGCGCGCCGACGATCGAGCCTCGCGTGGGCGCCCACTGATAAACCTCGGCCGCGATCCCGTTGGGTTTGAAATTGCCCGGGCTGATTCCGATCTGGAAAATTTTATTCTTGTCCCGCACCCCTTCCTGTCGGGGCACATCCAGCACCAGCATGACGTGATCCCCCTGCCACAGGATGTCGCCGGTATACGTCTGCGAAATCACCTGGTCGCGCACGCGGGCGGCGACGTACAGAAACTGCGGATCCCACCCCAGCACGACACTGCCGCCAAGGTCCTCATCGCCTTTCCATTTGTCGGTGCCGAACGCGATCGACCCCGCTCCCTTGACATCCACCCAACCCGGCACGCGCCCCAGCCGCCCAAGATCGCCACTGACAGGCGGCGGCGGATCACCCACCTCCGCAACCGCCACCGGCAATGACTCCGGTGTATTCGCACTCACAATCGTAACAATCCCGAAAAGAACCAATCCCACAATCGCGGCGAAAAGACCCGAACGCATCATGCCAAACTCCCAATTGGGTTGTACGGACTCAATGATTGCCGGATGGGCATCCAACCCATCCAACACTCTCCACCTGCCCCATTTCCGGAGGGTAAACCAATCGTCAATTTCCCCTCCCCCGGCGCTGCGGGGGAGGGGAATCGATCACATCATCACTTGCGGCTTCGTCGGCCCATCAATCCAAGGCCAACCAACCCCAACACGGCCATCGACGCCGGTTCGGGGACGGCGGTGGTCACGGTCAAAAGCGGGCGTCCGGATGCGGTTGCAAATTCCGAGCTTTGAAACTGGATGCCATTATAGTATTCGCTGCTGTCCACGATCAGGCCCGGATTGGCCCCGCCATCCACCCATTGCTGCACCAATGGGGCAGGCAAAGTAAAAGTTATCGCCACACCATCAGTTAGATAAGGAAAGGTTTGCGTATCGAGAGGTGCGAGAACATCCGACGTGTTGAATCCCGTCAAAGCCGCAGTATTAGGCCATGGAGTCGTGTTGTAGCTCAAATAAGCTCCCGTCGCTTCGCCAGAACTGGCGACATTGGAATAATGTCCGACGCCTTGTTGCCAGCCTACATTCTCATTTTCGAAAGCATAAATACTGGCCGGGTGACTGGTTGCATCACCTTCGTGTGTCCCGTAGCTGTTGGCGGATGTGTACAGCGTGAGGGTAGCCGACTGGACGGTCTGTCCTGTCAGGCTTCCCAAATTGTCAAATCGCAAGAGGGCTCTTGAACTATAGCCCACGTAAATGCTGATATCCGCTCCCGCATTAATATTGTTTTCGACATCGTTAATATAATAAACCGTCAAATCCTGCGTTCCGTTGTACCCGTTCACATCGCCATCCTGGAACGTATAAGTCACAGCCGCACCGGCCAAAGGTGCAATCGCGAGGCACGCCGCCGCGAAAATCGCGGCTGATTTACGAACAGACATGATTCATCTCCTCTCAAAAGGAACTTTATTTTCCCATCCAGCACACATTGTGCCGATGGGGTTGGTTCATCCATTTACGTCAAACCATTCACTTGCGATCCCAGTAATTGACCAGGTCGGTGACGCTGGTGAGCCCTGATGTATAAGGATCACCCGCCTTGCACAGCACGCCGGTGACGTGGCCATCGGCCCACAACACGTTGACACTGGGGCCGGGATGCCGCGCATCCAGCGTGTTGTACGTCCCCGGATTGTCATCAATGGTGCTTGAGCCGCGGACCATGTAGGTGTATCGGGCATCCGCCGCCACGATGGTCTCGGCCGGGTTTTTCACGTTCGTGATCTTGGCTGGGGTCAAATCGCCGGAGATCGCCCGCCAGTTGGAACCCAGGTGCATGTAGTTGTAACCGTACGGCGTAAATATGAACGGGAAATCCTCGTTATAAGCCGAAGTGCTGTTGGTCGCGCCGTCCGCATATTGCTGATTCTGGTGATAGGCCGGCAGATCATTGAATGTGATGTCGCTGTCCTGGAACGCCGGATCATCGTAAATTTTGGGTAAAATATAATTCAACGACCAGAGCATCTTCGCCCAGCTCGCACGGTAGATGGTGGGATGCTGCGGGACCATCAGATGGGTGTCCCAGGGAACAAACGATCCCTTGTTCTGGTTTTGATACATGGCCATCGCCAGGCCGATCTGGCGAAGGTTGCTCATGCACTTGATGCTGTTGGCCGACTGGCGGGCCTTGTTCAGACTGGGCAGAAGGATGCTGATCAAAAGAGCGATGATGCCGATGACGACCAGCAGTTCGACCAACGTAAATCCTTTACGGATATGATGTTGTGACATGCGAATCTCCATTGTCAGGCCGTTGAAACCTGTTCCGCCGGTTGCCACCGTGCCGCCGGCTTCTCCAAAACAGGTTCAATTCCCAGTTCTCTACAGATTGAGTCGGGAATGGCCAGCGATTCTTTCAGGATTAATTGAGAGGGAACGCGGCGGCCGCTGATTCGACGGACGTCGCCGCGAATCATTTCCAACAGGCACAAAGCCAGTTGACGTCCAACTCCTTCGACCGGCTGGCGCATCTCGGTCAAGGGCGGGTCGCTGTGCAGGTCCTTGCTGGGCAGGCCGGTGCTTCCGATCACGCCCAAATCCTCCGGCACGCGCAGGCCGATCTCCTGGCAGGCCCGCATCGCACCAACCGCCAGCGTGTCGGATGTGGCGAAAATCCCCTGTGGCGGCTGGTGGGTGGCCAGATGTTTTTTCATGGCCGAGTAACCCATATTCGTTTCCATGTTCCGACAGATCACCTGTTCGATGCCGGTGGTGGATTTGCCTTCAAGCAGATACCCCTGATAAACGCCGGTCATTTTTTCCAGCGGGGAGGCGTTTTGCACATCGTCAAAAATCAACGCAACCCGTTCATAACCCAGCTTGGCAAAGCATCGCCCCACCAGCCGGCCGGCCGATATCTGGTCGGCCATGACAAAGTTGTGATGCGTCTCCAGACTCATCGGATTGACCGACATCCAAGGCATGTCGATTTGTTCGAAATGATTGACCATTTCGATGACATCATCACATGAAAAAACGCACATTCCCGCCAGAGAATCCCTCATACCCGACATCTGGTCGATCACCTGACGGGCGTAATCCGGCTTGTTGTTCCAGTAATTAAACAAAGTCAGGAGATAACCGCTTTCGGCCAGTGCCATCTGGGCATGGTGGATAATTTGTTGTGCCCACCAGAGCGGAATATGAATCGAGGGGTCCAGGCCAACCACGCAGCCAACCTGGCATTTTGTTTTCGGCGTGGCCGATGGCGCGGTGATGATGCTCGACTGGCGATGACGCCGTTTGATGATCGCTCGATCACTCAGTTCGCGAATCGCATTTTGAACGGTCGTCCGGCTGACTTGAAACCGGTCGGCCAATTCCCGCACGGTGGGCAGGCTGGAACCGGTGGACCAAACCCCATCCTCGACCTGGCGTTGAATCTGCCGGGCAAGCTGCTGGGCGGCCGAAAGTTTGGTAAATGTCTGTGGCATTGACTATAAAATAGGCCAGACTGGACCTGTATATGGTACATCATGGCATACAAAAAGACAAGAAAAATTTATCGGAGGTGAATTTTTTCGTTAATCCTCGTTTTCGGCCTGAATTTCCGCTTGTGAGCGTCAGAGAAATTGGCTCGGCTCTGGTCAATTGCCCCGCGGATTCGCACAATGGGGGGATGAATCAATATCTGAAAGCCATCGTTGTCGTGGGGTTGATGGGGGTGATGGTGGGTTGTCACGGGTCAACGGCTCCACAATCGACGACCCGCGAAGCTCTCGAATCGCCCGCGGATGGGAATGAAACGATGGAGATCAATCCGTTGGCCGGGCCGACGTTGATGAGGAAAGTGGCCGGCGGATATGAATTGAAAAATCGGCATATCCGCGCGGTGATCGCCGATGACACGGGCAATTTGATTTATTGGGGACGGGCCGGAATTGACCGGAATTTGTTGATGAAACCGGGGGCATCGGTTCAACTGGCCGGCGTCGTCGCGGCACCGATGAAGGGATACGTCGAAAAGCGAGACGATCAGACCTGGCAATTCATTGGCGAAGACGACCAGCACGTTGAGTGGAGAAAAATCTATTGCCTGGAAGGGAATTCACTGCTGATCAGCGTTTTGGTGAAAAATCTGCGCGATCAGCCGTTGGACGCCACCATTGAGTTTCAAGCTCCATTCGCGGGGGTGCGCATCGCCCAGCGCGGGCGCGATGTGTTTGAAGCCATCACGGGTTTTGGCACGATCCACCTGCAAGCCTACAACGAATTCCCCGCCACCGCCCCGGCCGTGCCGTTGCCGGTGGTCTTGATGAGCGATCCGCATACCCTTCAACCCCAGCAACGCATCAGTTTCACGACCGAGTGGAAACTGGAGGAATAAACCCCCATCACGGCGATAATCGGGCTGAACCATTGTCCTGTCGCAACAAATGGCCGTTTGAGGCGTTGTAGTTCGGTTGGGGTATGCGCCATGGCGATTGGCCGAACGATCGTCCATGGGATGAACTTGGCAAGATCGAGATAAAATCCCAAGGTTATTATTTGATTGTGGTTTGGAGTTGATTGATGAGATGGTTCAAACGAATTCTCCTGCTGCTGATACCACTGATATTGCTGGCGGCGGCCGCCGGGTGGTATTGGCGAAAGGATGCCGCGCCGGCCGTGTCGTATCGAACCGCGCCGGTGGTTCGAGGCGATCTGGTCGTTACCATCGGAGCGACCGGCACGGTTGAGCCGGAGGAGGTGATCGATGTCGGAGCGCAGGTGGCCGGGCAGATTGTCTCCTTTGGCAAGGACAACCACGGCAAAACCATCGATTACGGATCATCGGTGCAAAAGGGGATGGTGCTTGCGCAGATTGATGACACGCTGTACACCGCCGACGTGACCGAGGCCGAGGCGCAACTGGAGCAGGCGCAGGCGGGCGTCAAGCGGGCGGAAGCGGACCTCAAGCAGATGCGGGCCAAATTCGCGCAGGCCCAAAGCGACTGGAAACGGGCCGAAAAGCTCGGACCATCGGATGCCCTGGCCGAATCCAGCTATGACAATTACAAGGCCGTCTATGAGACCGCCGACGCCAATGTCAGCATCGCCGAGGCGGCGATCGTGCAGGCAAAGGCGGCGGTGGATCAGGCCCAATCCACCCTCAAACGGGCACAGCGCAATCTGGCGTTCTGCACGATACGGTCTCCCGTTGATGGGGTGATCATCGACCGGCGGGTGAACATCGGGCAGACGGTCGTTTCGAGCCTCAATGCGCCAAGTTTGTTTCTGATCGCCAAGGATTTGAAGCAGATGCAGGTCTGGGTGGCGGTCAACGAGGCGGACATTGGCAGCATCCGGCCGGAACAACCGGTGACGTTCACGGTGGATTCGTTTCCCGGCCAGATGTTTCATGGAAGCGTGAACAAGGTTCGCCTCAACGCTTCGATGACCCAAAACGTCGTGACGTATACGGTGGAGGTGAACACCGACAATGCCAATGGGAAATTGCTGCCTTATCTGACGGCCAACGTGCAGTTTGAAGTCAACCGGCGGGATGGGGTGCTGATGGTTCCCAATGCGGCGTTGCGATGGACGCCACAGGAGCGACAGATCGCGCCCGATGCGCAAAAAATGGAACAACCGGCCGGCCCGACAACCCAGCCACACCACGGGCCGCGCATGGCGACGCTGTGGGTGGCCGACGGGACGTTTGTCAGGCCGGTCAACGTGCAGGTGGGGTTGACGGATGGGTCGCAGACGCAGGTCAGCGGGGATCAGGTCAAGGAAGGGATGGAGGTGGTGACCGGTGAGATGCGGCCGGATGAGGTCGGGGGTGGGGATGCGGCGGGCAACAATCCGTTCGCGCCGCGAATACCAAGGCGACGGGCGGCCAATACGAGTGTTGAAAACCGCGGCGGCGGGGGCAGCGCGGGTGGAACACACGGCGGCGGACCAGGAGCGCATTAAACAGAGCCTCAAACCCCAGGCGGAGCGGTCGATGCAATTGATCGAATTAAAGGATGTTTACAAGACCTACCACCTGGGCGAGATGGATGTGCCGGTGTTGAAAGGGGTGTCGCTGGAGGTTGCCCGTGGGGAACTGGTGGCGTTGATGGGGGCCAGCGGGTCGGGCAAGAGCACGTTGATGAACATTCTGGGATGTCTGGATCGGCCCACATCCGGTGAATACTGGCTGGATGATCAACTCGTCAGCGGATTGCCGCGAAATGAATTGGCGCACATCCGCAATCAGAAGATCGGGTTTGTGTTCCAGAGTTTCAACCTGCTTCCACGCACCAGCGCGCTGGAAAACGTGATGATGCCGATGACGTACAACGCGCGGGGAATTTCAGATCGCGAGTCGAGGCGGCGGGCGATCGCCCTGCTGGAGCGCGTGGGGCTGGGAGACCGGATTCACCATCACCCTTCCCAACTGTCGGGCGGCCAGCAGCAGCGCGTGGCGATCGCGCGGGCGCTGATCAATCAGCCGCCGCTGTTGTTCGCCGATGAGCCGACGGGAAACCTGGACTCGCACACCAGCGAGGAGGTTTTGAAGATGTTTCAGCGATTGAACGCCGAGGAGGGGATCACGATCATCCTGGTGACGCACGATGCGGAAGTGGCCGAACATGCGGGGCGGACAATCCGGATCCGGGATGGGCTGATCGAATCCGGCGCGTTCGCGCACGAAGGATCAATGGCCGGAGCCGGAGGGGCGATATGAGGTCGGTCCGCACGTTTATGACCGCATTTCGCGCGATCCGCCGCAACATCATGCGGGCGGTGTTGACGACGCTGGGGATCGTCATCGGCGTCGGAGCGGTGATCGCGATGATGGAGATCGGCAAGGGGTCATCCACCGCGATCCAGCAGTCGGTCGCCAGCATGGGGGCGAACAACCTGCTGATATTTCCCGGAACCGCCTCCAGCGCGGGGGTGAGTTTCGGTTCGGGGAGCATCATGACGCTGACGCCGCAGGATGCGGAGGCGATTTTGCGGGATTGCCCGGCGGTGGGCACGGCCGCGCCGATCGTACGGGTCCGCACGCAGGTGATTTACGGCGGGCGGAATTGGGTTCCACAGACCATTTATGGAACCACGCCGATGTACCTCGATGTGAGGGATTGGAACACGCTGGCCGAGGGAGAGCCGTTTACCGACCGGGATGTGCGCAACGGCAGCAAGGTTTGTCTGATCGGCCAGACGCTGGTGCGGCAGTTGTTTGACGAACAGTCGCCGCTGGATAAGGAAATTCGCATCAACAACGTCTCGTTTCGGGTGGTTGGCGTGTTGTCACGCAAGGGGGCGAACATGATGGGATCGGATCAGGATGACATCATTCTGGCGCCGTGGACGGCGATCAAATATCGCGTCTCCGGTTCGTCCGCCCAGTCGGTCAACCAGAGCGCCGCCGCCAAAACCGACACGTCGCAGCAGGTGAACAGCCTGAACAACCTGTATCCCAGCAGCGGGGTGCAACTTTACCCCGCCCCATCGCCCACGCAGGCGGCCGACACCCCTCTGCCGGTGCGGTTCACCAACGTGGATCAGATTGTCGCGGCCGCCCGATCGACGGCACAGATTCCGATGGCGGTCGAACAGATCACCGACCTGCTGCGCGAACGCCATCGCATCCGGGCGGGTCAACCGGATGATTTTATCATTCGAGACTTGACCGAATTGACCAGCGCCCTGTCGGGAACATCCGCGTTGATGACCAAGCTGCTGTTGTGCGTGGCGTTGATCTCGCTGGTGGTGGGCGGCGTGGGGATCATGAACATCATGCTGGTGTCGGTAACCGAACGCACGCGCGAAATCGGTTTGCGGATGGCGGTGGGAGCTCGCGGGAGCGACATTCTCCGGCAGTTTCTGACCGAGGCGGTGGTGCTGTGCCTGGCGGGCGGGGCGTTGGGCATTCTGCTGGGTTGGGGCAGCTCGCGGCTGGTGACGATGCTGCTGCGCTGGCCGACCGAATCATCGCCGGAGGCCATCCTGGCGGCGGTGGCGGTGTCGTTTTTTGTCGGGGTGGTGTTTGGGTTTTATCCCGCATGGAAAGCCTCGCGGCTGGACCCGATCGAGGCGTTGCGCTATGAATGATCGTCGATTCAGGCATTTTGGAACCGCAACGGCGGCGTTGTCGTCGTTGCTGTTGTTTAGCGGATGCATGGTGGGGCCGGATTATCAACGGCCCAAGGTGGATTCTCCCGCGGCCTGGTCGGGGCCGACGACAACCATGGCCGCCACGACGCAGGCCACCACCGCGGCCACCCGGCCGGTTGAACTGGCGCGCTGGTGGTTGTCGTTCAAAGACCCGGTGCTGGATTCGCTGGTTGATCGCGCGGTCCGGTCAAACCTGGATTTGTTGCAGGCGTCGGCGCGGGTTCGACAGGCCCGCGCGGCACGGGGCGTGGTGGCTTCCTCGTTCTGGCCCGGGGTTGATGTCGGCGGCTCCTACACGCGCAGCGGAGGGGGCAATCGCTCGAATTTGCCCGGATCTTCGCAAGACCTGTATCGAGCTGGGCTGGATGCCACGTGGGAGCTGGATTTTTTTGGCGGGGTTCGACGGAACATCGAGGCTTCCGAAGCGGACATCCTGTCGGCCATCGAAGATCAGCGGGATGTGCTGGTGACGCTGGTGGCCGAGGTGGGGTTGGATTACACCGACCTGCGGGGTATTCAGCGTCAGATCGCCATCGCCAGGGACAATCTCAATGCCCAGCGGCACAGCGCGGAATTGACCCGCCAGCGCAACGCCACGGGTTTTGTCAGCCGATTGGATGTGGTCAACGCCGAAGCGCTGGTCGCCCAGACCGCCTCACAGATCCCGGTGCTGGAATCATCCGAACGGCAGGCCATTTACGCCCTCAGCGTGCTGTTGGGGATGGAACCGGCGGCGCTGCTTGATGAATTGTCCTCGCAGTCGCCGATCCCGCTCGCCTCGCCGGTGGTGCCGGTGGGATTGCCATCGGACTTGTTGCGACGACGGCCGGACATTCGGCGGGCGGAGGCCCAGCTTCATGCCGCCACCGCGCGCCTCGGTGTGGCGACGGCGGATTTGTTTCCGAAATTCTCCCTGACCGGTTCGATCGGTCTGCAAGGGGACAAGCCGGCCTCGCTGTTCAACTGGGGAAATCGGTTCTGGTCGATCGGGCCTTCGGTCAGTTGGCCGTTGTTTGACGCCGGAAAGATTCGGTCAAACATCGAGGTGCAAAATGCCCTCCAGGAACAGGCGCTGCTGGCCTATCGATCCACCATTCTGCGGGCATGGCAGGATGTGGAAAACGCCCTGATCGCGTATGACAAGGAGCAGCAGCATCGCACCGCGCTGGCGGCCGCGGTGGCGGCCAATCGGCAGGCGGTGGACCTGTCAACGCAACTCTATCGGCAGGGACAGACCGATTTTCTCAACGTGCTTTCGGCCCAGCGGTCGTTGTATGCCTCGGAAGATGCGCTGGTGCAGAGCAACCGGACGGTGACGACGAGCCTGATCGCATTGTACAAGGCGCTGGGGGGCGGATGGGAAACACAGGAATAAACGCCGCGCGATGAATGCGGCAGTCGACGTTATTGCGGTTCTTCCAATGCCTGCATCGCATGGTCCAGCAGCCGCTGAACCCCCGAAGGCTGATCGGCGCGGATGTGCAGATCCCAGGCCATGTGCCACTGGGTGTTGACCGGCTTGAATCCCAACGCCTCCACCCGCCGTTGCAGATCGGGCATGTGGGCGGCGCCGTAAAATATGGCGAGATGGCGATGACCTTGTTTGAGCGTCGATTCGAGGACTGAGATCGCCGCCTTGTTCCGTTCGGTCAGGATGACCGATCCATCGGGGCCATCCAGCCCGCCCGCGATACGTTCGATGTCCCCCAGTTGGCGGGCCAGCACGAGCTTGATCTGCCGGTCGAGGTCCGGGCGGGTCAACAAGTCCAGCAAATCCTCCGTCTGCGCATCCGATTGGGGCGGCGGATCCGCCAGCGCCCGCATCAGGCCCTGCAACATCAACGATGCGAACGACTCGCCACGCTGGCGTTGCAATTTTTCAAACGTCTGGGTGTCCAGGTCGGCGTGGATGAAATTGGCCGGGCGATAATCGATGACATCCAGTTGATAATCCAGCGCCAGAACATCCTTCAAAAATCGTTGAAGTTGCGCCACCGAGCTGTCCCCGCCAACCCCGGGGGCGTGTGGCTTCATCCCTTTGGGCATCACCATTTCGTACAGCACCGCGTCAAAATCCTGAAAATGCCGGTTCAGTTCCTGATAGTAGGAGGTTTCGCCGATGTGAATGGCCGCGATAAGATCAATCGTGACGCCATCCGCGTTGACCAGCGTCACTTCGCCACTCTGGAGGCTTCCTCCGGCCGCCCCTTCATCCACGAAACGCAGATAGGGTGATGCATCGGCCTGGGTTTGCGCCGGCGCGGTGGTGGGCGCCTGATCGGCCCGAACCATCGGCAGACAGGCCCAGCCCAGAGCGATGTTGACCCCCAGGGCGATGAGCCAGAGTTTTCGCATGGTCACTCCCGCGTTCAAGATCATTCGATATCATTCTATCACGAGTCGGCCGGCTTCTGGTCAAGATTTTCCAACAATACCGACTCGCCCAGCGACCCGGCCAGTTGGACCACGGCCTGTCGCAACACCCGCACCTGTTCCTCCAGCCGGTTGATGCGCTCCTTGAAATCGCCCGTCGGCGACTCGGCCGTGACGGTCGTCGCTTCGATCGGATGCGAATCAGCGCAAAGCAGTTGTACGAACCGCTGCGCCCGCGTGCCGGGAGATGGTGGGATCATCTTCGCCAGCGGTTCGGGCCGATTCATCAGCGCATCGAGCATCCCCTGCGCCTGTTCGGTCGATTCCAGCGGGTGCATCCGCGAGGCCCTGGCGCGCAATTCTCCCAATGTCTGCGGTCCGCGCAGCATCAATTCCGCCAGGATCACCAGCTCGGCCGTGCGAACATGCAGCACTTCATTGGCATTGTGGCGATATTTTGAAACCCTGGCCCCCATCTGATCCACCCGCACCACCAGCCCCTTGGCGCGCAGCGATTCAACGGCGGAAAAGACCGCGTTCTCATCCAATTCGGTCACCGGGTCGCGGTTGTTCTTCTGGTTCGCGCCGTTCACCAGGGCATTGAGAGACAACGGGTACTGTTCCGGCGTCGTTTGCGCCTTTTCCACCAGCACCCCCAGCACACGAGCTTCGTCGGCGGTCAGTTCAATCATGCGGTTCAGTGTAGGGATCGGCATTCAATCTGGCCACTTTTGGCCGTCGCTGCTTCGTCCCCTATAATCGGCCGCGTGAATCCCCGACCGATCCAACAGCTCAGCCCGTCGCTGGTCAACCGCATCGCCGCCGGCGAAGTGATCGAACGGCCCGCCTCGGTGGTCAAGGAGCTGGTCGAAAACGCCATCGACGCCGGCGCGGCCCACATCCAGGTCGAAGTCGAAGAGGGAGGCCATGCCCTGATCCGCGTGGTGGATGATGGATCGGGCATCGCACCGGCCGATTTGCCTCTGGCATTCGCCTCGCACGCCACCAGCAAATTGACCTGTGATGAAGATTTGACCCGAATCGCCACCATGGGATTTCGGGGCGAGGCGCTGGCGAGCATCGGGGCGGTCTCGCAGGCGAAAATCCTCAGCCGAATCCCCACCGAACAGGCGGCCTATGAGATCCACAATCGTGGCGGCGTCATCAGCGACCCCCAGGCGGCCGCCGGCAACGTCGGCACCACCATCGAAATCCACCACCTGTTCTACAACACCCCCGCCCGACGCAAATTTTTGCGCGGCGCATCCACCGAATATGGCTACATCGCCGAAATGGTGATCCGGCTCGCCCTGCCGCATCCGAAAATCGGGTTTACGCTGCTGCACAATGGCCGCAAAACCCTGCAATTGCCCCCCGCCGAGGCGGTTGATCGGTTGCTTGAAGCCTGGCCTTCGGATTTTCGCGAGCAACGCCTGCCGCTGGATGTGCGGGATGCGGAGGTTCGACTTCGCGGCGTCATCGGCCTGCCGGAACTGGCCCGCCCGACCGCCAAATATCAACAGTTGTATCTCAATGGCCGGGCGATTCGCGATAAATTCATGCAACACGCCCTGCGCGAGGCGTATCGCGGGTTGACTGAGCCGGGGCGGTACCCGGCCGCGATTTTGTTGCTGGACATTCCGCCGTCGGATGTCGATGTCAACGTCCATCCCACCAAGATGGAGGTCCGTTTTCGCGACAGCGGGCGGATTCACGGGCTGGTCCTGGCGGCCGTTCGTGAAAAACTGCTCGGCAGCGATTTGACCCCCTCGGCCGTCGCCCAACCAACCGCCATAACGCCGGAACGGGTGGATTTACGCTCCCGGCTGGCATCGTTTCTACAACAATCCCTCCCCACCCACGCCGCCGAGTCCGATCAATCAACGGCACAACCGGCCACCGCCGCATCAATCGACCTGCCTCCGTTGTTGGAACGGTCGATTGCCACGGAATCAACGGTGGAGGAGCCAAAACCTTTACCGGCCTCATCCACCACCGGCCCGGCCATTCAATTGCACAACAGTTATCTGGTCGCCGAAAGCCCCGAGGGGATGATCATCATCGACCAGCACGCGCTGCACGAACGGATCATGTATGAAGACCTGCGTGCCCGCATGTTGCGCGGGCCGTTGGAATCGCAGCGGCTGCTGATTCCGCTTCCATTGACCGTCACCAGCCGGCAGATGGCGCTGGTGGATCAGATTCAACCGTTGCTTCAACGGCTTGGGATTGAATTGACCTCGTTCGGCCCGGACAGCATCGCCGTGCAGGCGTTTCCATCCTTTCTGCATCGGTTGGAACCGGATCGCTTCATCCAGGAACTGCTGGAGCGCGGCGAACAGGAATTGCTCGACCTGCACGATGAGGAACTGTTGCACGAGGTGTTGGACATGATGGCCTGCAAGGCGGCCGTCAAAGCCGGAGATCCGTTGTCGCCGGCCGAGATCGAAGCATTGCTGGCCCGTCGCGAGCTTGTGGAACGTTCCAGCAATTGCCCCCACGGCCGCCCCACCACGCTGCGGCTGTCCCTCAAAGACCTCGAAAAACAGTTCAAACGCACCGGGTTTTAAGATTTCCGCCGTTTGAATCCATCTTGCTTAATGGCCGCGCAACAGCGCCGCCTCGGCGGTCTCTTCATCCAGGGCATGCAATCGGTTGTGCTGCATCGACATCCCGCCATCGGACGGCGAGGCGGCCGGTTCCGTCGGCATGGGCGTCGAATTCACCGCCGTCAGGCGCGTGTTGTGTTCGATGTCGATGACCAGCTTCAGGATCTCGGCAACCGCCAGCATCGTGATGAACAGGAAAAACGCCGCCGCCAATACGCCCACGGCCATCATGATCCGGTCGCCCCAGTTGGCCGGGGCGCTGGACAAGGTCCAGATGCACGCCGCGATCCCCACCAACACCGCGACGCCGGCGCCGATCAGGTACAAAATGCCCAACGTCCGCAGCACCGGATATCGTCCGCCGCTGATCAAATGTCTCTGACTCATAAAATTCTCCTGAACAAAACATCCCCCTTCACGATGACCTCATCATCGCGCGCCGATCCCACGGCGGGGAATGCCTTATTTTCTCAGGATTTGGCCGATCCCGGATGAGTCTGCTTTAATGCCCAACCATCGGTTCGCCCAGGACACGCTTCAGTTCGCGGAGTTTTTCTTCCAGCATCTGCGGCGTCTTCGTCTCCAGGTTCAGCCGTAACAGCGGCTCGGTGTTGCTCTTGCGCACGTTGAACCACCAATCACCAAAGTCGAGGGTGATCCCGTCGAGGTAGTCGATCTGCGCCTTCTTATACATCTCCGCCAGTTCGCGGATTTTGGCATCCTTGTCTTCGACCTGAAAATTCAATTCGCCGCTCTGGCTGTAGCGGTACAACGGCTTGACCAGCTCGCCCAGCGTCTTGGGCTGGTTCGACAACACCGACAACAATCGCGCGAACGCGATGGCGGCCGAATCGGCGTAAAAATTGTCGCGGAAATACAGATGCCCCGACAATTCGCCCCCGAACACCGCCTTGGTCTCGGCCATCGTCTTCTTGATGAACGCATGGCCCACGCGGTCCCGTTTTGGCACGCCGCCGGCGGCCTTGATCTCATCGGGGACCACGTGGCTGGATCGCAGATCATAAACAATCGTCGCCCCCTCGTTGCCCGGCTGGCCCAGAAAATCCCTGGCCAACAGTGCCGTGATGATGTCCGAGCCGATCACGTTCTGATTCTCATCCAGGAAAATGCACCGGTCGGCATCCCCGTCAAAACAGACTCCGATGTCCGGCTTCACCTGGGCCATCTTTTCCTTGAGCATGTCCAAGTTCTTTTCCACCAGCGGGTTGGGATCGTGGACGAACGATCCGGTGATTTCAAACAGCAGCGGAAGGATCTCCAGATTCGTCACGCCGTCGAAGACGGCCGGAACCATCCTGCCCGCCATGCCGTTGCTGGCGTCCACCGCCACGCGCAGCTTTCGTCCCATGTTCAGGAATTTCAGGACGTGCCGGCGATACGCCTGCCACAAATCCCGTTCTTCGTATTTGCCCTGCAATCCGGTCTGTCCCACCCGCAGCGTCGTCGCGATGCGCTTGATGTCATCCAATCCGCTGGCCGCGCCGATCGGCTTGGCCTTGGGACCGGAAATCTTAAACCCGTTGTACTGAACCGGGTTGTGCGATGCGGTCGTCTGGATGCCTCCCACCGTGTCCAGCTCGTTGATCGCGAAATAGATCATGGAGGTGTCCACCATGCCGATGTCGATCACGTTCATGCCGGTGGATCGAATCCCGTCGGCCAGGTTCCGGCACAAATCCGGCGAACTCGGCCGCATGTCCCGGCTGACGACCATCGTGTCTTCCATCTTCACCCGGCTCGATTCGGGCAGGTTCTGGCGGCTGCGCTTCAGATATTGAGCCGTCGCATGACCCACCCGCCAGGCCGACTCCTCGTTCAGCGGGTTGGGATAGGTGGCGCGGATGTCATAAGCCTTGAAAATCTTCTCGATCATGTTTCCCTTCTGATGAATAACGCCGACCAGTGTATCGGTGTCGGCCCAACCCTGCAATTTGCCCCAAATGGCCTTACAATGAATCGCATGGCCGAGTTTGTTTCGCGCGCTGGATTGAAGTTGAAACACGCCCTGGAAGTGTTCGGCATCGATGTCGCCGGCCTGACCTGCGCGGACCTCGGCTCCAACACCGGCGGATTTGTCGATTGTTTGTTGCAACGCGGCGCCGTCAAAGTTTACGCGATCGACACCGGCTATGGTGTTTTGGACTGGAAACTTCGCAAAGACCCCCGTGTCGTCGTCATGGAACGCACCAACGCGATGCACGTTCAGCTTCCCGAAGCCGTGTCGCTGGTGACCATCGACGTCGCCTGGACGCGCCAGCGAAACATCCTGCCGGCCGCCGCCAAATTGCTCTCCCCCAATGGAACCATTGTCTCCCTGATCAAACCCCATTACGAAGCCGATTCCAAAAAGCTGCACAAAGGGGTGTTGATCGAGCCTGAGATGCCAGCGATCATCATGCAGGTTCGCTCCGACATCTCCACAGCCGGCATGACCATCCTGGCCATGGCCGACAGCCCCATCCGCGGCGGCAAGGGCAACCGCGAAATGCTCGCCCATCTCCAGCTTGCATCAACGGACAACAGTGGGCCGGCGTGACTGAGTGGTGGGACTTAAAAAGACATGCCATTGCCCCGGCGATGGCGGCGGAACCAGTTTCATCAGCGAATCCGCATTTTCCGTCCGATCAATCGGCCGATTCAACATCGCCTCCACCTTCGGATCGGCGATCCATCCGGCATCGAGCAGATCCTTGATATGGATCGAATGATCGCCGGTGGCGTTATAAACCCCATAAACCGGATCCCAGATCAATATCGTCCCGCCGGGGGCCTGGCGAACGGTCTGTAGATTCCACTGTCTGGCCCGGCCGGTGTCGTTTACGCTCAGGTCCAGAAAATAGAACAACCCCGGATGGGAGGCCATCAATTTGGGATACTCCATCGCCAGCGGGCTGCTTTGATACCAGTCGGCCACCCACCTGGCCCGCCTCCACTGCTCATCGGGCTGGATCGGCAACGCATGATAATAAAAATTCAATCCACCCGGCGCGATGACCGCCAATCCCGCCCAGGCCACCGGCCATCGCCATCCGAAACGCTCAAAAAACCATTCCCACCCGCGTGCCGAAAGAATGCCCCAGAATGGAGCCATGATCAGCAGATATCGCAACTCCCCATTGCTGGCCATCTTTCCCAGCCAATACAACACGCTGTGCCCCGCCAGCACCATCAGCGGCAACAACGCCGTCAACACGATGCAACGGCTCAGATGGGATGATTTCATAAACGCGCGGATCGTCGGCGTCAGCCGCACATTCCGCCAGATGCCCAGGCAGGTCATCGGAAAGACAAACGGCGAGACCAGCATCGGCATCAACGCCACGAATTTGAACAGGTTGCCCGCGGGATACAGGCTGTTGGCCGCGTAAGGCCAGTTGTCGATCAACCAACGCCACCACGGCCCGGCTCGCCCGCACAACACCCATCCCGCATGATTCCAAAGCAGCAGCGGAACCGGCAGCAACAGCAACCACGCCCGCCGCCTTGCCGCCATCAACGCCACCGCCGCCAGGAGGATAAATCCGAACCCCTCCGGCCGGCCCAACGGCAGCATCGACGCCAACAGCGCCATGACCAGCCATTGCCGCCGTTGATACGCCCAGAACGCCAATACCAGCAGCGCCGCGAACGGAACCTCGGTCAACTCGCTGAACGAATGTAAAAACAGCAGCGGCTGGCCAAGCGTCAAGATCAACGCCAAAACCGGACGGCGATGCCCCTGCTCCCTGGCCAATTGATACGCCACCAGGGCGCACAGCAACGCCAGCGCAAGGCTCATCAATCGAACCCCGATCAACCCCGCCACCGCCGCGGGAATAGCAAACAAACCCGTACACCACGGCCGTCCCCAAACGTTGGTGAAATAATGCGGCTCGACCAGCGCGAATCGCGCATATAGATAATGTGTACACCCATCCGCCTCCAGAAACCCCCCGCTGGCGGCGGCGAAATACGCCGACAAACCCGCGAAAACCAGCAATGCAACCCCCGCCGCGATCCAGTCCCACCGGCCGCTAGATGGGCGATCAATTCGATCCGGGATGGTGCAAACGGCGGTCTCCATCAATCTTTACTTCCGCACGTTCCCCGCGTGGTCATCCTTAAAACGGCCCGCATTCCGCATCGCATCCTCCGAGCCAACCTCGGCCAACTCTTCCAATCTCACATCCCGCCGCAGGCCGCGAACATCCTGTAAAAATTCCTTTCGCATGATGTACCGCATCACCGTCGCCAGGCCGAAACTGATGAGAAAAATCTCCACATCCCACGGATTGTCCAATCGGGCGGCCGCATACACCGCCGTCAACGAACAAACCGCCCATTCCGCAAGGCTGGTAAACCAGAAATCCATCCACGGCCGGGGCCGCATGATAAATTCCCGTTGTGTCCGCACGTATCGCAGATGAAACACCGCCGTCACCGCGATCGCCCCCAGGTACGCGATCGACGGCGCCGCCGCCGGCCCGATTTTCAGCCGCAGCATCGACAGATAGACCCCCCACCCCACAAACCACGAGGTCGCGGTGACGATCAGAAATTTCAAGATCGGCGACAATCTCGGAAAACAAAAGTCATACAACCGGCTCAGGTGTTCCAGATATTTGAACTGCTGTTTGACCGTCAGTTTCGACTCGCCCCGCTGACGGGTCGCAAAATGAATCGGCACTTCGCTGACACGCTTTACCCGGCATTTGCAGATCAATTCCAGCCCGATTTTGTAACCCAGCGGCGTCAATCGCAGCGCCCGTTCGTACGTTGCCCGCCGCAACGCGAAAAACCCCGACATCGGATCGGACACCGCCCCCGCGAACGGCCGCGCCAGCAGCGTCGCCACCCATGAATTGACCCGACGCGACAATCCCCATTCCTGCTGCATCGATCCGCCGGCGGTGTATCGCGAACCCACCACAAAATCCGCCTCGCTTCGTTCCAGTTTCTCAATCAATTCCGGGATTTTCTCCGGCGGATGCTGCAAATCCGCATCCATCACGACCAGAATCTCTCCCCGCGCCCCGGCCATGCCGTGCATCACCGCCCCGCTCAACCCGTTGGTCGGCCGCTGGCGCACCATCAGCCGCAGCGGATATTGTTCCGCCAACCGGACGCAAATCTCCGGCGTCTGATCCCGGCTGTTATCATCGACGATTAAAATTTCATATTCCCGACCCGCCAGCGCGGCCGCGATGCGCTGGGCCAATGGCTCAAGGTTCTCCGCCTCGTTCAGCGTCGGAACAATCAGGCTGATCTGCGGGAGGGCTTGCGACATGATGATTGGATTGTGTTACGTCGCCGTCGGCGTCTTGGGTCCGATGGCATATTGCCCATCCAGGATCGCCCCCGCCCCCACCGCCAGGACCGGGGCGCTGACATCCCCCTTGACCTCGGCCTCCGGACCGATCAACACCGGCCCGCGGCTGATGATGTTCCCCTTCAATTTCCCGCGAACAATCATGCCGCCGCAGTTGATCTTGTCCGAAACCACGTTCCCCTTTTTTTCCACTGTCACCATCCCGCAGGTGTCGATCACCCGCCGGGCCTGGTATTCCTTGAATCGCAAATCCTCCAACCGCAAAGGCTTGTGGCAGTATTTGCACGTCACGCTCATCGCCTTGCGCCCCACCTCCTGCGCGCGGTCGCAATACAGGCAGATGATCGTGGTTCGATCATCGGGCGAAGGGACGTTGTATTCGTTGGCGGCCATGCCTCAATCCCTGGTTGTACAGATGGATCGGCCGGGGCCAAATCACTTGATCGGTTGCGGCTGCGACGGTGAAGGTGAAAGCCCTCCGACCGCCGGACGGGCCGCGGATGGCGTGCCGGAACTCTGCGATGGGCGATTCTTGACGGCCTCCGGGCCAACCGTCACATGACCGCTGAAAATCGCCCCTTCATCCACCACCAGCTTGCTGGCGCGCAAGTCGCCTTCATAGCGGGCGGTCTGCTTCATCTCGATGCGGTCGATGGCAGTCAGGTTGCCGTGGACTTCGCCTTCGATGATGATCGCGCCGGCCTCGACTTCCGCCTGCAATTTGGCCTCTTTGGCCACGTGCAACCGTCCGGGCGTGTTGATCTTGCCCTCCAGGCGACCGTGCAGCCGAAGACCTTTTTCGTAAGTCAATTCCCCCTTGAACGTCGCATCGGGACCGAGAATCGTTGGAAAATCCTGATTGGCTTCCGCCATGGTGTCTCCTGGGCTAGAGGCTGGTGATTCATCAACAGGGGGTAGAGACTAGAAACAGGATGCCGATCTTGCAAGACCGCCGGCCCAAGTCTAGGCTTTTGTTTGGTTTTGATGAATACAGTGATTATTGGTGCCGGAGGTCATGGGCGGGTGGTGCTGGACATTCTGCGCGCTGCCGGCCAATGCCAACCGATCGGTTTCCTTGACTCCGACCCCAGTTTGGCCGGCACGCAAATCATGGGACTGGACGTTCTGGGCGATGTCAGCGTGTTGCCCACCCTGCGACGGCAAAATATATCGCACGCCATCGTCGCCGTCGGCGACAACCGCACCCGCCTGGCCATGGCGCAATTGCTTTCGGATCAAGGCTTTGAATTGATCAACGCCATCCACCCGCTTTCGCACGTTTGCCCGGA
The DNA here is from genome assembly GCA_020853095.1 of Phycisphaerales bacterium. GTDB lineage: Bacteria > Planctomycetota > Phycisphaerae > Tepidisphaerales > Tepidisphaeraceae > JADYZN01. Next base: position 75,228 of record JADYZN010000033.1, read on the forward strand.
TGTGCGGGTCGGATGCAATGTTGTCGTCGCGGCCGGCGCGATCGTCTGCACGCAAGCAACCCTTGGCGATTCGGCAATCATCAACACCGGCGCCATCGTGGACCATGAATGCCAAATCGGTCAAGGCGCGCACATCGCCCCTGGTGCGATCCTTGCCGGCCGGGTCATGGTGCAACAGGGGGCATTTGTAGGCTTGGGGGCGCGGATCATTCAATGTCTGACCGTCGGCCCATTCGCCACCGTGGGCGCCGGGGCGGTGGTGCTGAAAGATGTCCCGAATGATTCCACCGTCGTCGGCGTTCCGGCCCGCCAAATATCACCTCCGGATCGAAATGTAACTGCTTAACATAACTCCACTTCGGAAAATATTCTGGTTGCCTTTTGTCCTTCCGGATACTATCATTCACCAAACATCAGGGAGTGACGCCATGAGCACGGTTTACAATCCTGAATCGGACATCATCGCTCAAATCGAACGCATGGAACTGGAAGCCCGCGAGGTTCGCAAGCGGATCGAACAAGCCACTCAGAAAGAGGACCGCCGGGTGTTGAATCAACAACTCAAGGAACTGGAAGAACAGGTGGATCTGCTGCGATCCCGCCTGCCATAACAACCGCCGCCGCTTCTTTTTTACCATTCGGCGGGTATTCTCGACTGATCAATGATTGCACCGATTCTCTGTCTTTGCGGAGTCAGCTTCATCCTGAGTTGGCTGTTCACGGCTGCCATGAAGCGCATCGCTCCTCGCGTCGGCTTCGTGGACAAGCCCGGCCATCGCAAAATTCACGTTCAACCCAAACCGCTGGGAGGGGGAGTGGCCATTTTCTGGGCCTATGCGTTGCCCGTGGCGGGCGTGCTGGTCGCATCCTGGTTCATCCACCCGCAACGATCCGATTGGGCCGCCTCCGTTGGCGGGATCAAACTCCGGTCGTCGCTGGCCTGGGCGATCCTGGGTTGCACCCTTTTCATGCACGTTCTGGGCCTGATCGACGACAAAAAAGCCCTTGGCCCATATCTCAAGCTGGCCGCTCAACTTGCGATCACGGCCGTGCTGGTGGTGGGGTTTAAGTTGCGGATTTTGACCGCACTTGGGCCTGTTGCCTCGGTGGTGTTGTCGATTTTATGGATCACCGCCATCACCAATGCATTTAATTTTCTGGACAATATGGATGGCCTGTCGGCAGGTGTGGCGGCGGTCTGCACGGCGGCGTTTCTGGTCACGGCGCTGTCCATCGGCCAATGGTTCGTGGCGGCCAATTTATCCCTGTTGCTGGGGACGTTGTTGGGTTTTCTCTGCTTCAATTTTTCGCCGGCCACTATTTTCATGGGAGACAGCGGGAGCCTGATCATTGGATTTTTACTTGGTGTTCTGACCGTGCGGACGACTTTTTTGCCAACCGGTACCCAACTGGCCGCCGGCTGGTATTCGCTGTTCGCGCCAATCATCGTGCTGGCGCTTCCGTTGTACGACCTGATCGTGGTCAGCATCATCCGCCTGAGCCGGGGCAAAAGCCCGTTCGTGGGTGACACCAACCATTTCAGCCATCGGCTGGTGGCACGCGGCATGAGCCGGCGGACGGCCGTGCTGTGCATCTACCTGGTCACCGCCGCGACCGCCATCTCGGCCATGCTGTTGCCCCACGTCCAATCCACCTTCGCGGTGATGCTGATTTTGATCCAGACCCTGCTGGTGCTGGGGGTGGTGGCATTGCTGGAGCAGCATTCGTTGCCCATGCCCGCCCAGACGACGACAAGCCCATCCCCCATCGCACCTCAAGCCGACAGATGATGTATGTCCAAAAGTCGCCCAAATCACAATATCCCCCGCTCCATCGACGATGGCGACACGGACCGCTGGCACATCTTGTCGCGCGTGGCATTGGCGCTGGTGCTGGCACTGGTGACGGCGCGGGCGACAATGATGGAATACCAGCGCGACCCCTTCGCGGTGGATCCCAATTCACAGGCCATCCCCCAGGGCGCGGGCATTACCACATCCATCGTGCTGGACCTGCTCTGTTGCGTGCCGGCGTTGTTGGTGTTGTTCCGCCGGGCCATTGATCCGACCTTCACGTTGATTCGTTGTTACAGCGTGTTGCCGCTGGGGTTGCTCGCAGTCTGGGCGATGCTCAGCACGCGCTGGGCGGATGATCAATTTCTGGCATTGATCACCTCGGCACATCTGGCGGCGGCCACCGCCATCCTCTGGGCCACCGCACAACTCGTGCGAAGCTGGAGGCACATCCGCCTGATCGCGGCCATCATGTTGGGATTGCTGCTGGCGTATGCGGTCCATGGCGCGATTTACCGCTACGTTGAACTGCCCGATCTGCAACGCAGTTTTGAACAGAACCGCACGCAGATTTTCGCCGAACGCGGCTGGCAACCCGATTCGTTTTCGGCCCGGCAATTCGAGCGAAAAATTGTCAATGGCGAGATGGCGGGTTTCTCGGCCTCGCCCAACACCTATGCCGCCGCGACCGTGATGCTGGCGATCGTGGCGATGGGATGGCTGGCGGAGTTGTTGCGCGACCGCCCGATCGATGGCAGGCTGGGGCTGCCGATCATCGGGCTGCTGGCGGCCGGTTGGATCATCCATTTCACACAGAGCAAAGCCGCGATGGTCTCGCCGATCCTGGGCGCGGGATTGCTCACCATTGCCGGCCTGTTTGGACCGTTTCTGGGACGCCGGCGCAGGCTGGTCTATGTCCTGTCGGTGCTGATCATCCTGCTGGGCATGTTGGCCATCATCGGACACGGGTTGTATCACGGCACGTTGCCGAGCGTAAGCCTGGCGTTTCGATGGAAATATTGGATCGCGGCATGGGAAATATTCCGCAACGAACATCCCTGGATCGGCGTCGGCTGGGCCAATTTCGGCCAGCATTACCTGGCGTATCGGCTTCCCAACGCGCCCGAGGAGATCAAGGACCCGCATAATTTCATCATCCGCGCGCTGACCGAACTGGGGATCGTCGGCGTGATTCTTCTTGCGGCGTGGCTGTTGCGCCTCTGGTGGGAATTGTCACGCCCGGCGATGCCGCCCGCCACGACGCCCCGATCACGATTGTCGGCCCTTCGCATGGTCGGGTCCATCGGCACGGCGGCGATCGTGATTAACATTTTCGCATCAATCGACTTTTCGCAGGGGTCGGCGTTCGCGATCATCGAACTCTTCAAGCGGATGCTGTATCTGTGCGCCCTGCTGCTGGGGGCGATTATTCTGGCCAACAAGCCGCAATCCCAGGGCGACCTGGACGATCGGCCGGCGCCGTGGCTGGTTTATGCGATCCTGATCGCGGCGGGAATTTTCCTGATTCACAACCTGGTTGATTTCTCGATGTTCGACACCAGCGTCGGCCCGCTGTTGATGCTCGCGCTGCTGATCGGGGCTGGCATGGGGGCGCGCGGCAGGTTCGATCCCAGGCCGCATCGACGGAGCCTGTGGATCGGACTGTTGTCGGCGATGACGGCGCTCTGGCTGACGGCATGGTTGCTGATCGGCGTGCCGGTCGCGATGGCCGAATCGTCGGCCCAGTCGGGCGATGCGCAGTTGCGAGCCAACCGCCCGATGGACGCCGCCCGCCTCTATCAACAGGCTCTGGCGCTCTCACCTGTGGGCAATTTCGACTATGCCTTCCGCGCCGCGCGGGCGATGATCTTCGCACATGACTCGCCCGAAGAGATCCGCCGGATGATCGACACGGCCCGAACCCTCAACCCCTCCTCTCCCGATCCGCTGCTGATGCAGGCCCAATTCGAGCTAAGACAATCCAAGCCCGACCTCCAGCGGGTCATCAATAATCTGGCAGCGGCGCTGCGGCTGAACCCCAACGACATGGCCACGCGCGAACAATACGCCGACGTGCTGGCCTCCGCCGGACGCACCGTTGACGCCCGGCGCGAGTACGAACAAACCCTGTGGTACAACAACCAGCTCGCCGAGGATGAACCCCGGCGGCTCACCCCCGACGCGATCGAACGGATCGAACGCAAGATTCATTCGTTGTAACCGCCCGGATCGTCCACCGGTTCATCCCCCAGCACCTGGTCGATCACCGGCCGGACGGTGTCGTAATCAAACCCTCGGCGCAACAACATCCCGGCCAGTCTGCGGCGGGCGGTCAGTGGATCAAGCCGGCACAGGGAATCGGCCTTCTTCATGGCCAGTTGACGGGCCGTCGCCAGCGAATCATGCACATCGTAAACATTCTCCAATGCCCGATCCGCCACGGGCCGATCCACGCCCGCCTTGATCAGTTCCAGCATCGCACGGCGTTTGCCATGATGTTTGTGCTGGGCCGCCGACAGCGCCTTGGTGCGGGCAAACCGCTCATCGTCCACGTATCCGAGGCGTTGCAGGTCGTTGAGCACCTCCTCGATCACCTCCGGGCCATATTCGAGTCGGGTCAGCCGGACCCGCAGCTCGTGCCGGCTGTACAACCGCCGTTCGAGATACCGCAATGCCTTGTCCATGCACTCCTGTCGAACTTCACCCTGTTGGATGGCTTGCACCTGTTGATTGGTCAGTTCCAATCCCACCTTCAGATGAAACTGCGCCACCACGTTCAGGTTGACCCCGAAGGCGAACCGGCCGTCCAGGTAGACGTTGCGGCGGTTGGGCCGGCGTTTCTGTTCGGTCATCCGGGTGAGGATCGGCATGATTTGATTATATCCCCCGACGAAACGGATGCGCCCCCTCGACGGATGCGGCTGGATCGCGATACTTTGCGCCGGCCGGTATAACTGAAAGAATCTATGGAAGCCATTGAAACGCGCTATCGTACGCAAACCTGTGGGCAGCTTCGGCTGTCGGATGTGGGAAAAACCGTCAAACTGGCGGGTTGGGTTCATTCTTATCGCGATCATGGAGGGCTGGTCTTCGTGGACCTGCGCGACCGCGATGGGATCACCCAGCTTGTCTTCGACCCCGACACCTGCGGGCAGCAGGCCCACGAAGAATCGCGCCGGCTGCGCAGCGAATTTGTCATCAGCATAACCGGCAAAGTCACCGCACGATCGGCCGAGGCGCTGAATAAAAAACTCCCCACCGGCGAAATCGAGGTTCACGTCCAGTCGCTTGAACTGCTCAGCGGCGCCGCCACGCCCCCTTTCACGCCCGACCAGCACGAATCGGTCAACGAGGAACGCCGGCTGGAATACCGATACATCGACCTGCGCCGGCCGGACATGAGCCAGACCCTGCGGACGCGATATCGCGTCAGCAAAATCATGCGCGACTACCTTGGCGAGCGCGGATTCTGGGAGATCGAAACGCCCTTTTTGACCAAATCCACCCCCGAAGGATCGCGCGATTTCATCGTCCCCTCGCGGCTGGTGCCGGGATCGTTTTACGCCCTGCCGCAATCGCCGCAGCTTTTCAAGCAGATTCTGATGGTCGGCGGCGTGGACAAATACATGCAGATCGTCCGCTGTTTCCGCGATGAAGACCCCCGTGCCGACCGTCAGGCCGAATTCACCCAACTGGACGTGGAGATGTCGTTCATCGACATGGAGAACATCATCTCCATCATCGAAGGCCTGCTGCGCACCATCTGGAAGCAGATTCTGGGCGTCGAGATCCCCGATCCGATCCCGCACATGGATTACGACGTGGCCGTCAACCGTTATGGAACCGACCGTCCTGATTTGCGATTCGGCATGGAATTGAAGGATGTCACCGACCTGGGCCACGCCACCGACTTTGGCGTATTCAAATCCGCGCCCATGGTCAAATGCATCCGCGTGCCCGGCGGCGCGAAGTTGACGCGCAAGGAAACCGACGCCCTGGCCGACTGGTCCAAGGGATTCGGCGCCAAGGGGCTTGCGGTCACCAAGGTCACCGCCGGCAGCCTGGACACCGGCATCGCCAAGTTCCTGGCATCAATCGCCCCGAAGCTGATCGAGCGCATGGAGGCCCATGAAGGGGACCTGCTCTGTTTCGCCGCCGACCAACCCGCGGTCGTTCACAAGGTTCTGGGCGAATTGCGTCTGAAAATGGCGCGGGATCTGAAACTGGAACCCTCAACCCCCTGGGCGTGGGTCTGGGTGGTCAATTTCCCGCTTTTGGACTGGGATGGCGAGGAGAAAAAGTGGAACGCGGTGCATCATCCGTTCACCTCGCCGCGCGATGAGGACATGGCGAATCTTTCCAGCCGTGACCAGGCCGTGCTGTCGGCGATGAAATCCAAGGCCTATGACATCGTCCTCAACGGATACGAATTGGGCGGCGGTTCGATTCGTATCCACCGCATGGACGTGCAGCAGGAGATATTCTCCATCCTGGGCATCAGTTCCGAACAGCAGAAACTGCGGTTCGGATTTTTGCTCGATGCCCTCAAATTCGGCGCTCCACCCCATGGCGGCCTGGCGCTGGGCCTTGACCGGATCATCATGCTCCTGCGCGGCACGAGCAACATCCGCGACGTGATCGCATTTCCCAAGACCCAAAGCGGCGCCGACCTGATGTGTGGTTCTCCCAGCGAACTGGACGACAAACAGCTTCGCGAAACCCACATCCGCCTGTCGATGCCCGCCAAGCCGGCTGCAACGTGAGGAGACACCAAGCCTTATGATCCGCACCAAAATTCTCGCCACCATGGGGCCGGCCTGTTCGGACGTGGAGACCCTGCTGAGCCTTTTCGAGGCCGGGGCGGATGTCTGCCGGCTGAATTTCTCGCATGGCGCGCTCGACGGGCATTTGCAGATGCTGCGCACCATCCGCGAAGCCGCCTCCCGGTTTGAACACCCCATCGCCATCCTCGGCGACCTGTGCGGCCCCAAGATTCGCCTCGGCGAGGTGGCCGACATCGACCACACCGGCGGCATGCCGATCAACGTCGGCGACGAACTGATCATTCAACGCCAGCCGATCGTCGGCCGCGATGGCCGGGTCAGTTGCACCTACAAAAACCTGGTGGACGACGTTGCGGTCGGCGACCGCATCCTGGTCGAAGATGGCATGTTGCGGTTCGTCTGCACGGACAAGAATTTCAACGAGATCGCCTGCCGCTGCACCATCGGCGGCATCCTCAAAAGCTCCAAGGGGATCAATCTTCCCAACACCGCCATCAACATCCCCTCCATCACCGAACGCGACTGGCAATGCACGGACTGGGCCATTGAGAACGATCTGGATTACCTCGCCCTCTCGTTCGTCCGAAAACCCGAAGACCTTCACCTTCTGCGCGAACACCTGCGCAACAAGGATTCGGACATCCAACTGATCGCGAAAATCGAAAAAAGCGAGGCGATCAAGCAGATCGACGGCATCCTCGACGCCAGCGACGGCCTGATGGTCGCCCGCGGCGATCTGGGCGTGGAGATGGACGTCGCCCAGGTTCCGATCATCCAGAAAGACCTGATTCGCCGCTGCCAGACCGCCGGCAAGCCGGTCATCGTCGCCACCCAGATGCTGCAAAGCATGATCGAGGAAGCCTCACCCACCCGCGCCGAGGTCTCGGACGTCGCCAACGCCATTTTCGACGGCACGGACGCCGTCATGCTCAGCGGCGAAACCTCCGTCGGCAAATTCCCCGTCGGCGCGGTGCATACCATGGCCCACGTCGCCGAAGTCACCGAGGATTATCTGATCAACTCCACCGCGACAACGACATCGGCCGGCCCGACGCCCACCACGTTGCGCTATTCCGCCGCCATCGCGGCCGGCGTTTATCGCATCGTCCGCGACCTCAAAATCTCCCTGGTGGTCGTCTGGAGCCAGACCGGCGCCACCGCCCGGATTTTCTCCAAAAACCGTTTTCCCGTGCCGATCATCGCGCTGTCCTCCGATCAGCGCGCCCTTCGCCGCATGGCTTTGCATTATGGCGTCGTCCCCCAGGAAATGGCCCCGCCGGCCAACATGGGCGAACTGGTCGCACAGGTCGATCTGCTCGTCCGCGACCGCGAATTCGCCACCCTCGGCCAGCGCATCGTCATCGTCGCCGGCGCGGCCCTCGGCACTCCCGGCACACTCAACGGCATCCTCGTCCATACCCTGGGCGAAGAAACGTCCAATCTCCCGGCCGTCCCCACGATCCTCGAAATCGGCCGTCCATAAACCATCACCCGCAACCGGATGCAATATGCCTGAATCAACCTCCATCCGCCTGAAATTCTTCTCCCTGACGCTGTCGCTCTGCGGTTCAATTCTCGTTTTATCCGGCTGCATCACCGGGCCGTCCAACCCCGCCGCCACCCAACCCGCCACGGCCATCGACCCCGATCGCGCCACCCTCCAATACTGGATCGACCAACCCGCCATCGCCCACGTTCACAGCGATCAGTTTCAACCCCTCTGGAACGCCTGCCGCGATTCCGCCCGCGACCGTTTTTTCAACATCGACCGCAACGACTACCGCGAAGGCCTTCTGACCACCTTTCCGGTCATCTCGCAACAATTCTTTGAACCCTGGCGACGCGACACCGGCGACGGCCGGGAACTGCTGCAAAGCTCACTGGCCACCGTCCGCCGCACTCTGCGATTTGAATTTGAACGCGATGGCGATTTCTGGACCGTCACCCCAAAGGTGATCGTCGAACGCTTTTCGCTGGCCGAACGGCGCATCACCTCCGTCACCCAGTACCGCACCATCGTCCAGGGGGCCACCGAACCCGACCGCCTTGGCCCCGATGGGCAGCGAATCGCCAATTCCTACTGGTACGCCATCGGCCGCGACACCGCTCTGGAACAAACCCTCGCCGATGAAATCCACGGCCGGATCGAACAATAAACCGCTCAAAAGAGACTTGATCTTCAATCCCCATCCACCCACAGCGCCTTCGGGGGCGAATCGATCAATCCATACTCCGCCGCCCTGGCGTGAAACCGCCGGATCGCCTCCAGCTCACGCGGCCCGATCGCAAATTGCAGATGTTCCGTCAGGTATTTCCGCGCCACATCCGCCGGCCAACGGTGCGGCCCGGCGTGCGCCTCGATGATCCGGTCCACGTTTAACATCCCCTGCTCGCGCGCATGACGCAAAATCGCGGACAATTCCCCCAGTTCCGCATCCCGCCGGCCCATCCACACCGCGAATACGAACGGCAGGCCGGTCATCCGTTTCCACGCCTCCCCCAGGTCCAGTTGATGATCAAAACCCACCGGCCGGTCGGCGATCACCTTGTCGCCGATCAACAACCTCGCCTGCGCATCGGGCGCTTGTTCCAACGGAACAAATTCCGGCCGCACACCATACAAATCCCCCAGCACCACCCGCGCCAGCGCCACGCTGGTGTGGCTGTCGGCATCGCAGGCCAGCACCTCGATCGTTTCGATCGGCCGGCGGCTGAAAATCCGCACCGTCAACGTCGGCCCATCGCTTCCAATTCCCCCCGCCGCGATGACCTTCAGCCCCTCCATCCGCTGATAATCAATCACCGGCAGCAACGCCACGTCAAATTCACCCGCCCGCATCCCATCCAACAATCGCGATGGAATCCGCAGATGCACCGACACCCGCTTTTGCGTTTCCAACCCGTAAATCAACGGCTTGGCATTCAAATAACTGACGCTGCCGATCCTGTAGGTCCGTTCATTCATAACCATTTCCATCACTCGCCAAATCCATGTCAGACGTCAACGATGAACGGGTTATCCCAGCAACGGCGCCAGCCGATTAAACCGTTGTTCGATCCGTTCCTTCAACAACTTGTGTCCCGGTTCATACTCGTGGCCCATCCGCGCCAGATGGACAAACAATTTCACCATGTTCTTCCAGTCGTCGATGTCAATGTATTCCGCGCCAAGCTTCCTCTTTTCGCGATCCATGTTGTGATAATTCCCCAGCGCCACGCAGATCGAACCGGTCATAAATCCGTAAACATCGTACACCGTCGCCTCGCACGTCCCGCCGGGCATCAACGACCGATGAAATTTGAACGTCGAATCCTTCTTCGCCAATGCCTCCGCCTGGCGTGTCATGAAATAACAAAGGCTCGAATCAAAAATACTCGATTTATCCCCGATCCGAATGATCGCCCCCGCGCCCAACGGCGCATGCGGCTGCCGTGCCGACGTTTCAATCGCAACCAGCCGATCCGACTTTCGCAGCAGCACGGGCTTTTTCGCCGCCGCCACCGCCCCGATCATCCCCTCCTCCTCGCCACGGGTCAGCAACACCGCCACGGGGCTTTGGGGCGGTCGTCGCAGCAAGGCATCCAGCATCGTCAACGCCCCGGCCACCCCGGCCAGATCGTCACAACACCGGCAATAAAACCGCTTGCCGCGCACCCGCCCTTCACCCAGATCAAACATCCCCGGAGAACCGGCCGCCACCGGCCGGCTCACCCGCACTTTCACCTTTGATGGAACCAGCAACCGATCATCTTCTTCGGCCGCGGCCTCGATCACCCTCCCCGTCACCTCCTCCCATCCCGCTCCCGTGTCATTAAAAAATCGCACCTTCGCCCCCCGCACGTAGTCAACATGCACCCAACCCCGAAAATCCGCCTCCAGCACGTCTTTGCCCGCCATCCGCCCGGCCACCATCCCCGGATGATCCATGTGCGCGGTAAACACCCATCGAGGCAGCCGACTTGTCGATGGCAGCTCGATCAACAAATTCCCCGCCCCATCACGCCGCAGCCGCAACTTCGGCCTGGCCTTGACGAACGACCGAACATATCGCGCCACAAACCCCTCCGCGAACGGCGCGGTCGGGATCGAACACACTTTTTCCAGAAATTTCATGATCGGCCAATTCTAACCATCCCCTCATCCGCCGCCATCAGCGAATCAACCCTTCACCGCCCCGCTGCTTAACCCTGCCACGAAATCCCTCTGCAAAATCAAAAATAGCGCCGCCGCCGGCAACACGCTCAACAGCGTCGCCGCCATCAACAATCCCTGGTTCGCCTGATATCCCGGCAGCCCGCTCAGATTCGCCAATCCGATCGGCAGCGTGAATTTCCCATGATCCTGCAAAATAATCTGCGGCCACAAATACGCATTCCACGCCGAGATAAAGCTCATCAACGTAAACGCCCCCACCATCGGCCCAACCATCGGCATCGCCACCCCCCACCACAACCGAAATTCACCGCATCCATCCATCCGGCCAGCCGACAACAAATCATCCGGCACCGCAATCATCGCCTGTCGAAACAGCAACATCCCAAACACGCTCACCCCGCCCGGCACGATCAAGGCCGCGTAACTGTCGATCCAGCGAATCCGATCCATCAACTCATAACTGCCCGGCAACAACACCTGCGGCGGCAACAACAGCGCGCCAACCAATACTACCTGCGCCAATCCCTTCCCGAAAAACTGATATTTCGCCAGCGCATAACCGCCCATCGCGCTCAACATCACCACCAGAAACGCATAGGAACACGACACAAACAGCGAATTGACCAGCCACCGCCCCATCGGCTCATCTTTCAGAAGTATCTTGAAATTCTCCAGCGACCACGCCCCATCAGGCCCCCCTCCAAACGCCATCCCCACCATCCACGCCAGCGGCAGCACCGCAACCCCCGCCAGCCCCCACACCAGCAGGTTCAACCCCAGCGCCGAACAAACACCTCGCCGGTTCATCGCCGCTCCTCCCGCAGCAATCCCGTCGATCGCAGATACAGCGCCGCCAACACCCCGATCATCGCCACCAGCGCCCAACCGATCGCCGATGCGTAACCGAGGTCTCCGACCTCAAATCCGGTGATGAACAGGTACATCACGACCGTCAGCCCGGCCGAGTTGGGTCCGCTGCCGCCAAAAAGAACGTAGGGCAGTTCAAACAACTGCAACCCCCCGATCGCCCCCACCAGCACCAGAAACCACAAAACGTGCCGAATCCCCGGCAACGTCACGTGAACCAGCCTCCCCCATCCGCTCGCTCCATCCACCGCCGCCGCCTCGTACAACCGCTGATCCACCCCCTGCAACGCCGCCAGCAGATAGATCATCCCATACCCGCTCATCAACCACAGCGCCGCGATCCACATCGACACCATCGACCAGCGCGGATCGGTCAGAAACCCGACCGGTTCACCGATGACTCCGCCATCCATCAGCAGGCGATTGACCAACCCCTGTCTTCCTCCCAGCAACAACGCGAAGATCACCGCCACGAACACCTGCCCCACCAGGTAGGTTGAGAAAAACGCCAGCCGGAAAAATTTCTTCAATCCCACCCGCCGATGATTCAACAGCAGCGCCAACCCCAGCGCCAGCGGCAATTCCAGCGCCACAAATCCCACCGTGAACAACAGCGTGTTGGCCACCGCCCACCAGAAATAACGGTCCCGCAACAAGAACGCATAATTGGCCATCCCCACAAACACTTCATGGTCAGGTCCGGCCGACTTGTAAAAACTCAACACCGCGCTGCGCACCAGCGGATAGGCCAGAAATGTCGCGAACAACGCCGCCGACGGAGCCAGAAACAGATACGGCGCCGCTCGATGCCGCCATGTCCATCCGCCCGATCCGCTCATGATGGAAATTCCCCAAATCGGATCTGCCCGCGCAACCGGCCGGCCGCCTCGGCCAGCCAATCCTTCACCTTCTCCTCCAATCCTTCGATCCGCCCCGCCTCCACCTCGCGTACCGCTTTATTCAGGATGGCCGACAGATGCGCGGAGGCCAGCACCGCGAATGGACTGCTGTACGAGGGTGGAATCTGGCCGGCCAGCTCGACGTACAACTCCTCGATTTTCTGCCCTCCGAAAAACGCATCCGGCCGATGGTAGGCCGAATTGTCCCACGCCATCTTCAGCGGCGGCAAAATGTCGCTGGTTTGTCTTCTCGCCTTCAATGCCTGCGGTGAAAATTGCAAAAATCGCAACAAATCCCACGCCCTATTCGGATCGGAACCGTTTTTTACAATCCCCATCATCGTCCCCCCCCACGTCGCGGTGGGCGCATCCTCCGCCTCAAACCGCGGCAACGGCATCATCGCCAGCTTCCCCTTCAGTTCAGGAGCGTATTCCCTCAAATATCCCACGCGCCAATCCGGCATCAACAGCGAACACAATTCCCCCCGCGCCAAATCCTTCGCAAACCCCACCTCCCCCGCCGAGGCATCCTCCCCGATCTTCCCCTCGCCGGCCACCAGCCGGGCATAAAACACTACCGTCTTTGCCACGCCTGCCTCATCCAGATGCACCGAATTGTCCGGCCCCAGCAGATGAATCCGGCGTTGTTGCAGCATCATTCTCAACGCATCCACCGATGCGCCCGGCAGCTCCATCGCCCACCGCCGCTCGATGCCCCGTTCCCGCCAGAACCGCTGAAATCGCACCCCCATCGCCTGAAATTCTTCCCAGGTCTTCGCCCGGGCCGGATCAATCCCGGCCTCATCAAACAAATCCTTGCGATACGCCAAACCGACCGGGTGAACGTCATGCGGCACGCCGAAAATCACCCCATCCTTCGTCCACGGGGCCAGCCGCCACGGCACGATCTGTCCATCCAATCCCCCCTCGCGCAGAAGATCATTCAGCGGCAGCAATCCCACCCCACGCAGGGGCGCGCGGAAATATTTCCCGATCGAGCCGATTTCAATCTCCACCAGGTCCGGCACATCATGGCTCTGAGAATGGATCAACGACAGCAGCCGAACATCCAGCGCGTTGGCCGACATCAACTGCACCTTCACCCGCCGGCCCGTCGCCGCCTCGTACTGCTCCACCAGGGAGGGCAAGCCGTCAATCCGATCGCGATACATCCGCGCATGTTCCACTGCAAACGTCCAGACCGTCAGATCAGGCGTGCGGGGTGAAGGCCGAACCATCACCAGTGCGCCGGCCGCGATAGCCACTGCCGCCATCAAAATCATTGGTTTGGGCAAGCTAAAGCTCATGTGTTGGCCGGATTGTGGTGCTGTAATTTACTCAATGCAAACTTGACCCCGCGCATTGTGGGGTTAGACTCAACTGGTCGATGAGCCAAGGCACGCATATACTGCCAAGCCTTCCCAAGATCAGCGCCCGCGCCCGCAAGCAGGCTCTGCCTTACGAACCCGTGTGCGCCATTTTTCGGCGATATCTGCATCTCGAAAAGCTCAAATTCACACCCGAACGGGCGATGATTCTGGATGCGGTTTTACGCAAAACCGGCTTGTTTGAAGCCGAACAATTGGTCGATGATCTCAAACAGCTCGGCCATCGCGCCAGCCGTGCGACCGTCTACCGCACCCTCAGCCACCTTCAGGATGCGGGAATCTTAAAACAGGTGTTTTTCGACAATAAGCAGTCCTATTACGAAGTCATCGCCGGCCGACAGACCTATGATTACCTGATCTGCGTCTGTTCTGGAAAGGTGATTGAGTTTAATAGCGAAAAGTTGCGGAAATTGCGTGATGAGATCTGTCGCGAACATGGATTTGAATCCGTGTCGCACCAGTTCCATATTTTTGGATTGTGCCCGGAAGCCAGGGAGAAGGCCAAGGAGTCCAAGGCCTAGCACAAGGCCATGTAGGTCGCCAGCGCCAGCAGCGCGATTCGGATTTTTTTGTCCCAGAACACCGGATTGCTCAGCAGTGCGATCATGACCAACTCCAAGGCTCTTGTCCTTCGGGGATGGAAACAAGGGCCATGCCAAAAATTTCTAAAGAGCGGAGACTACTCATGCCGAGCCAGAGAACCAAGAAAATTCCAAAACTGTTGAATTCACCCCGGTGCGATTATACGGAATGTTGCTCATTTGCATCACTTTGACCGAAATTCGCGCCTATAATGTTGACGTGACGCCACAAAAGAGAATAACGCAGGAATTGGTAACCATGGCGGTTTTTTACCAACCCGAGCGATTACACACCGTAGTAGCAATATGACTCAAATTAGTACCCAACGAGAACCACATCCTTCCGCCTCCATACCGGCCGGCGCGACGAGTGGTTTTTCTTATCCACAGCATTTTGAACGGCTTGGAAGAATTCTTCCCTATTCCGAAGCCCTGATCATCAGCAGCGTCCCACGAGGCGGTTTACAGGTTACACAGGCCGCCCATGGCAACGATGCCTTGCTCCGGTCGTATATCAAGGGAATGCACGCCTTAGACCGTGTTTCCTGGCAGACCATCATTGGCGGCCAGGCCTTGTCCGGGCAGGATGCCTGTGGGAAACATGGTTTTGACAACTGCAGCTTCCGTCAGCAAATCATGTCCGTGTCAGGGTTTGCACACATTGCCGCGGCGCGCATCCGCAATGTGATTTTGCCCGGTTACGATGGAGTTTTGCAGGTTTATCGCAAGTTGGATCAGGAGCCGTTCTCGGCGGCGGATTTGCAGAAATTGGCATCGGCGGCCAAGGAAATTGAAACCGGCCTCGGCCGTGATCGCGAATCGCGATCCGACCGCAAACATCAACCCACACCCTTCTGGGCACATCGACCCGCGGCCCGGCAATTTATATTTGACCATGATTTGAATGAGCTGCTCGGCGAGGATCGGCTCAGCCAGCTTGATGATCGCCTGAGGCATCAGATCGTCCAGCACGCCCGCCAACAGCTTCAACTGTTGAACGGACAACCCTCCTTTGCCGACCGGTTGCAATTACCTGATTCCCGATCGGATTTGTGGACGTTTCGAGTTTCGGTCTTCAAGAGCTATCCCGCGCTGTCGGATGGGCCGGTGATTTTCTTTTGCCTTCAGCCAACCTGCGGCGAATGGTCATTGATCCGTCAGGAGGATTTTCAGGCGGATGCGGACCTGTCCCGGTTGATTCCATCCATGAAGTTCATGCGGGATGAATTTCAAAATGTTCCGACGTTGGATGAAATCGCCAAGCTGTCGCACCTCAGCCCGTACCATTTTCATCGGCAGTTTTCCGATCTGATGGGGCTGACGCCCAAGCATTTCATGCTGGAATGTCAGATTCAGAAAGCCAAGAGCCAACTGGCCGGCGGTGAAGCGGGGCTGCCGGAGATATCCAAGTCGTGCGGTTTTTCGCACCAGAGCCATTTCACCAGCCGGTTCAAACAGGCGACCGGTCTGACTCCAACCCGCTGGCGGCGAATGATCGTCCAAAGCCGGGGTTGATCAAGGGTGAATTTCAGGCCGGATCGTATCCTTTGCCACCCCAGGGATGGCATCGGCCGATGCGTTTAAGGGCCTTCCACCCGCCGCGCCATGGGCCGTACTTGGCGATGGCATCAAGGGCATACTGGCTGCAGGTGGGGTAATAGCGGCACTGCCCGCCCAAAATCCGGCTGAGGGTGACCCGGTAGAGCAGGACCAGGTGGATCATCAGCCAACTGGCAAGGCGGCCGGGAACCGCTACCATTCCGTTCATCTTTTTATTGAAACCCAGGGGCATAACCGTCCCGATCAATCCGTTACGGTCCATCACGCACCAGCAATCATGCGACTGTTGTCCAGCATACTCAATTGGATTCTCTACTCCAGCGTTTTCGCGGGATTCTGCGCGTTGGGATTGAGCATGGCGACCGAAAGCCTGCTGCTGGCGACCAACCCGGATGGCAACCCCGGCAGGCTGGTCTGGTTGACGCCGCTCCATCTGTTCGTCTTCGCCAACACCCTTTTGATTTACAACGTTCACTACGGAATCAAGCGATTGCCCGCCGGCGCCAGCGACCGCGCGGACTGGTCGGCCCGCCACCGATCGGTCCATCCATGGCTGATCGGCCTCAGCGCGATCGCTTCCGGCGTCTGCCTGTTATTTTTGAACAGGGAAGTTTTGCTGGCCAGTTTGCTTCTGGGTGTTTTGTCGCTGGCCTATTCGCTTCCCATCCTGCCGTTCATCGAAAAAAAACGACTCAAGGATTTTGGCCTGCTCAAGCTGTTGCTGCTGTGCTTTGTCTGGGCGAGCGTGACCACCTGGCTGCCAACGCTTCAGTGGGGGAAAAAGTTCAATCATTACGAGGTGGAATTTCTGCTTCGGTTCACGCTGATGATGCCTTTGTGCATCGCCTTCGACATCCGGGACATGCGGATTGATCGGCAAAACCGCATCTTCACCCTGCCCAACGTCATCGGTCTGCCCAATGCCTACCGCCTGATCAACCTGTCACTGCTCGCTCTGATCGCCCTGGCGATCTGGCAATATGCCCGCTATCCAATCCTTCACCGTTTGATCGGAGCCTTCGCCATCGCACTGCTCATCAAGGTCATCATCCATTATTCCAGGAAATACAACAGCGATCGCTATCATCTGCTGGCCATTGACGGGGTGATGATTCTTTATGCGCTGTTGATCATTGTCCCACAGGTCAAATGATGTCGATGCTTGCCGGACATAAAAAGCGAGAGCCGGCAAAAATGCCGGCTCCCATTCATAATCTATTCGATTCGGTGTCAGTGGCGGCGACGGGGCAGGAACAACCCGCCAAGCAAGGCAAGCATGCCGAAGCTGGTCGGTTCCGGGACGCCGGTGATGGTGATGTCGGCCTTGGCACGGGCACCGTCGAGCAAGCCAGAGATTGAAAAATTAGTGAGGTCGAGGTGACCATATCCATTGCTGTCAACACTCATGGAGATATTGCCGGTGATCGTGGTTCCATTGGAATTTTCGTTGATATCCATGTTGCTGAGTGTGGCGGGCAAAACTCCAATCGTACCGTTGCCTGTAAGGTCACTGGGGTCAAACTGACCCATGATATCCAACCATCCTAATGATGTATGGCCATCCGCCTGGATAATTGAATAGGAATATTGATATTCCGGATATCCCAAATCAATTGGCGTGGATGATGTCCACGAAGCATTGGGTGTTGAGCTGGAGACTTCCAAAAGGTCGGTTGTCCAGTTGGTGGGATTGACCGCCCAAGCCGACAGGGTGGAAATGGCCAAAGTGCCGACAAAAACGCTGGCCATCCGCCGAATGTTACGATGTTGCACGATAGGTTCCTCCTTACCTCGTAGTGAATGTATTATGATTGACAATACCGGATAAGTCAAGATTTTTTTTGTAATTTCAAATTGAGGGTAATTGAATGCCATCCGCGGAGATTTCGGCCAAATTACAGATACTTGGGGCGTTTCTGGACCGGCATCGGCTGGAGGGGGTGATTTTGCAGAATCGCAATCATTTCGCGTGGATCACGGGGGGACGGAACAACATGATCCCGAACAATTCGCCGGGCGGGGTGGCGGCGATCTTCGCGACGGCGGATTCTCGGGTTTGTCTGGCGAATAACATCGAGTCGGCCCGATTTGCCGGGGAGGAACTGGCGGGGACGGGAATCGAGGTGGTGGAGTATCCCTGGTACGACCTGAAGGAGGCGGGAAAGCGGATCGACCAAATCATCGGCGGCCGGCGGGTGGCGGCGGATGTGGGGCCTGTGGGAGAGCTGTCGCATCTGAAGACACCATTGCAAGCCATGCCGGACGATTTTCGCGAATTGCGCTGGTCGTTGACGCCCCAGGAGATCGAACGGTATCGCGAGGGGGGCGCGCGGGCATCGCAGGCGATGGAGTCGGCGTGCCGGCAGGTGATACCTGGGATGAGCGAGCATGAGATCGCGGGGCTGATGGATCAGGAGGTCCGGCGTACCGGCTGCACTCCGGTGGTGACGTTGGTGGCGGCCGACGATCGGATTGAGCGGTTTCGCCATCCGATCCCGACCGATCAGCGCGTGGATGGATACATCATGCTGGTGTCGTGCGCGGAATTTGGCGGACTGATCTCGAATTTAACACGGTTTGTCAGCTTCAGGCCGGTCAGTGCGGAACTTCGCGCAAAACAGCAGGCGGTGGTGAACGTCGATCTGGCGGTTAATTCATTGACCCGGCCCGGGCGGACGCTGGGGGAGATCTTCGCGGACCTGCAAAAAGCATATGCCGACAATGGGCATCCGGACCAATGGAGGCATCATCATCAGGGTGGATCGACCGGTTACGCGGGACGGGAGGAATTTGCCCGGCCGGCCAGCACGGTGAATGTGAGGGAGAATCAGGCCTTCGCATGGAACCCGTCGATCACGGGGGTCAAGTCGGAAGACACGATGGTGTGTACGGCCGCGGGATTTGAATTTTTAACCGGCGCTTCGGCGGATTGGCCGATGCTGACGGCGCGGTTTGGGGATCGACAGATGGACCGGCCGGATATTTTGGTGAAATCTTGATCGGTCAAAATGTTGCGGGGGGAGCGGGCAGCGGCTACATTTCGCGCATCAATCAGAACCCTTCCGGGAGTGCGAACAATGAGATGCGCGGGAATCATCATTTTGCTGGCGTTGGGACTGGGATTGGCGCCGATGGGGTGCAAGGACAAGGGTGGACAACGGGACCATTCCACCGGCGACATCCTGATCGGCGAATATGGCTCGATGACCGGCCCGACGGCGACGTTCGGGCAAAGCTCGCATGAAGGGGTGATGCTGGCGATCGAGCAGATCAACGCCGAGGGGGGCGTGCTGGGGCGGAAGATCCGGGTCATTTCCGAAGATGATCAATCCAAGGCGGATGAGGCGGTCAACGCGGTGCAGAAGCTGATCAACCGGGATGGCGTGGTGGCGATCATCGGCGAGGTGGCGTCCAAGCGGAGCCTGGCGGCCGGTTCGGTCTGTCAGAAGTACAAGATTCCGATGCTGTCGCCGGCCAGCACCAACCCGGAGGTGACACGGACGGGCGATTACATTTTCCGCACCTGTTTCACGGACGATTTTCAGGGAAAGGTGGGCGGGCAGTTCGCCCTTCGCCGCGGATGGAAAAACGTGGCGATCTTGACGGATGTGAACAACGATTACAGCAAGGGGCTGGCGCATTTTTTCCGCGCGGTGTACGGCAAATCGGGCAACATCGTGGCCGATGAGAGCTATCGTGAGGGGGACAAGGATTTCAAGGCGCAACTGACGACGATCAAGGGGAAGAACCCCGATGCGGTCTTTTTGCCGGGGTATTACACGGATGTGGGGTTGATTTTGCGGCAGGCGCGGGAGCTGGGGTTGAACGTGCCGTTTTTCGGCGGCGATGGATGGGACAGCCCCGAAACGCTGACACTGGGGAAGGTTGTCGATGGGTGTTTTTATTCCAACCACTATTCGCCCGAAGACCCCCGGCCTGAAGTGCAGGCGTTTTTGAAGGCGTACGAGGCCAAATACAACAAAATCCCCGATGCGATGGCGACGCTGGGGTATGATGCGGCGAGGGTGATGGCCGATGCGATCAAACGGGCCGGCAAGGCCGATCCACAGGCCATTCGCGACGCCCTGGCCCAGACGAAGGATTTTTCCGGGGCCAGCGGCATCATCACCATCGACGCCGAACGCAACGCCAAAAAGCCCGCGGTGATCCTCGAAATCCGCGATGGCAAAACGCACCTTGTCGATACGATTCAGCCCTGATGGACCAACTGATCCAGCAATTGATCAATGGACTTTCGGTGGGCGCGACCTATGCCCTGATCGCGCTGGGTTACACCATGGTCTATGGCATTTTGCGGTTGATCAATTTCGCGCATGGTGAAGTATATATGGTCGGGGCGGTCAGCTCGTATTACCTGGCCGAGTGGACGATGGGGTGGACGGGGTCGTTGTGGGTGGCGCTGCCGATCGTGGTGGTCGGTTCGATGCTGGTTTGTTCGATCCTGGGGTTTTTGATCGAGTTCCTGGCGTATCGCCCGTTGCGCGACCGGCCGCGTCTGGTGGTGCTGATCTCGGCGATCGGGGTGTCGCTGCTGTTGCAGAACCTGGCGCAATTTCCTGAATTGTTCGGCCCGACGCCCCGGCGGTTTCCGGCGTTGATCCAGAGCACGCCGGTTTTTTACAACGCCGCCCACACCATTGTGCTGACCAACCTGGACGTGTTGAGTCTGGGTTTGACGCTGGGGTTGATGGTCATCATGACGTGGGTGGTGCTGGGGACCAAAACCGGCCTGGCGCTGCGGGCGGTGTCGTTCCGATTTGACACCTCCATGCTGATGGGGATCAACACCGGGCGGATCATCTCCTTCACGTTCATGTTCGGCTCGGCATTGGCGGCGGTGGCGGGGACGATCGATGCGATTCGATACGATGTGCGGCCCTTGATGGGTTTGTTGCCGGGATTGAAGGCGTTTGTGGCGGCGGTGCTGGGCGGGATCGGGTCGATCCCCGGCGCGGTGGTGGGCGGATTGTTCATGGGATTGTCGGAGACGCTGGTCAAGGGATATCTGCCCAGCGCCTACACGGGATACGCGGACGCGGTGGCGTTCGTGTTGTTGATCGTGATCCTGCTGGTGCGGCCGACGGGATTGTTTGGGCGGGTGGCGCCGGAAAAGGTTTAATCGAGGTCCGGAGCATGGATCGAGGCTGGTTGGGATGAGCGTCAACGCCCTGACATTTCGCCGTCTGCCCCAGTTGCCGGTGTGGGTGATCAACCTGGCGTTGACGGCCATCCTCGCGGGGCTTTGGCCGTTGGGAAGGGTGCTGGAACATCAGCTCAATCCGTATTTTCTGCAAATCCTGATCCTGGTCGGCATCAACATCATGCTGGCCGTGAGTTTGAACCTGGTGAACGGGATCACCGGGCAGTTTTCGCTGGGCCACGCGGGGTTCATGGCGGTGGGCGCGTATGCGGCCGGTGTGCTGCTTCGTCATTACCAGCCGCAGGGTTGGGAAATTCCACTGGTCATGCTGGGGGTGTTGTGCCTGGGAGGGGTGTTGGCGGCGCTGGCGGGGCTGGTCGTGGGGATCCCGACGCTGCGATTGCAGGGGGATTATCTGGCCATCGCGACGCTGGGGTTTGGCGAGATCATCAACGTCGTCATCATCAACACCGAGTCGGTGGGTTCGTTTTACGTCGGCGGGTCGGCAGGGTTGCACGGGATTCCGATCCACGCGAATTTTTTCTGGACGTTCGGTGCGGCGTTGATCTGCATCGTCTGCGTCTGGAGGCTGGCTTATTCCAACAAGGGCAAGGCGTTCGCGGCCATTCGCGAAGATGAAATCGCGGCCGGTGCGATGGGGGTCAACACGACCTATTACAAGGTGGCGGCGTTCGCGATCGGGGCTTTTTTCGCCGGCGTGGCCGGTGGCGTTTCGGCGACGTGGTTCGGCAATCTCGATCCCGAATCGTTCCGTTTCATGCGATCCATCGAGATCGTGGCGATGGTGGTCCTGGGCGGCAGCGGGTCGATCACCGGGGCGATCCTGGCGGCGGTGGTGCTGACGTGGCTTCCCGAACAGTTGCGGGCGGTGCAGGAATGGCGATTGGTCATCTACGCGCTGGTGTTGATTTTGATGATGATTTTCCGGCCGGCGGGGCTGTTGGGCAATCGCGAGTTGTGGCCGATCCCCGGCCGGCGCAGGCCCGGCCCATCCCCCACCGCCGATCCGGATTCACGACAACGGATGATGGCCTGAAGGATGAAAATAAGCGTAAACGATGTCGCTGCTTGAGATTTCCAACCTGTCGGTGGTGTTTGGCGGCCTGAAGGCGCTGTGCGATTTTGATTTAACGCTGGAACAGGGTGAACTGGTCGGATTGATCGGCCCCAACGGCGCGGGCAAGACGACCACGTTCAACATCGTCACGGGGGTTTACCGCCCCACCGCCGGCGATGTCCGGCTGGACGGGCGGTCGATCGTGGGGTTCAAACCGCACCAGATCAATCATCGCGGGATTGCGCGGACGTTTCAGAACATCCGCCTGTTCGCCGGCATGAGCGTGCTGGACAACGTGCTGGTGGGGTTCAACCAATCGCTGCGGCACGGCTTTGCCGGCACGGTATTCCGCACGCCCCGCCACCAGCACGAAGACCAGCGAAATCAGGATCGGGCGGTGGAACTATTGTCCACGTTGGGGCTGGATGACCGGGCGATGGAGATTGCCCACAATCTTCCGTATGGGGACCAGCGCCGCCTGGAGATCGCGCGGGCGCTGGCGACGAACCCCAAGGTCCTGCTGCTGGATGAGCCGGCGGCCGGCATGAACCCGCAGGAAAAAATCGAGTTGAGCGGTTTGATCGAGATGATTCGCCAGCGCTTCGGGGTCGGCATCTGGTTGATCGAACACGACATGAAGCTGGTGATGTCGATCTGTCAGCGCCTCACGGTACTGGACCATGGCCAGGTCATCGCGGTGGGAACTCCGGAACAGGTGCGGGCCGACCCGCGCGTCTGCGAGGCGTACCTGGGAGAGCCGACATGACCGAACCGGCCGGGGCCGACCATGCTTTGTTGTCGGTGGATCATCTTTCGGTGGCCTATGGCGCCATTCGCGCCCTGCGCGACGTCTCGTTGCACATTCAGGCCGGCCAGATCGTGGCGTTGATCGGATCCAACGGCGCGGGAAAGACGACGTTGCTGCGGACGATTTCCGGCCTGTTAAGGCCGGCCGATGGGACCATCCGATGGAACGGCGATGATCTTCATACGCTGGCCCCCCACCGGATCGTGCGAAAAGGGATTTGTCACGTGCCCGAAGGAAGGCAGATTTTCGCCAATCTGAGCGTTCGCGAAAACCTCATCCTTGGTGCTTATTCATTGCCGCACGACAAGGCTTCGGTGCAATCGGCGATGCGAAACGTGTTCGATTTGTTTCCGATCCTGGACGAACGAAAACATCAAAACGCCGGCACGCTCTCCGGCGGCGAACAGCAGATGCTCGCCATCGGGCGGGCGTTGATGGGACAACCCAAACTGCTGCTGCTGGATGAGCCGTCGCTGGGTTTGGCCCCGCTGATCGTCCGCAAGATTTTCCAAATCATCCGCGACATCAACGCGCGGGGCACGACCATTTTCCTGGTCGAACAAAACGCCCACATGGCCCTGACCATCGCCCATCGTGGGTACGTCCTGCAATCGGGCCAGGTCCAGTTGCACGGCCCGGCCGACCGGCTGCTGCAAGACCCGCAGGTCAAGGAAGCCTATCTGGGCGGATGACGGCCGGACAGATCGTCGCGAAGGTACGATTTGAACGTCGGCAATCCGGCGGCCTCCCACGCTTGTTCGATTCGGCTTGCGATTTGCTGGTTTTGCCGCATCAATTCGCGGAAGATTTCATATTCCGCCGATTGCGGATCGGGACAGCAATGCAGGTCATGTGTGTCGGCCCGAAACAAATACCCCTCGCCAACCGGCCTGGGATCGAGAATCAGCTTCATGTGCGGGTAATGACGATTTCCCAGCCGCAGTCGAACCGTCGGCCGGCCGGGGCCGACATCGTGTTCCAGAATGGACGATTGATAAAAACAATTCTCCGGCTGCCGGCGCAATTCATCCAGCCTCCGCCGGACCGGCAATGGGAGCGGCTGGCCTTCATAGGCCACTTTCAAGTACAACTCGATCGCCCGCCAGACTTGTGCGGGCTGAGGCAAAGAAATTGAATCCGGCATCGGCAGTCTCCGGCGGTTCACGAATCGGGCGACGAACCTTTATAATCGTCGTGGTCCAGTGGCGGGCGGCGGTCCTCCGCCGCCGCATTCGGCCAGAACGTCGGCGTCGCGGGAGCGACGCCCTCCAAGGATTGTAGCAATGGTCAAGTCATCGCCCAGCGTATTGGTGGTGGAAGACGATCCGGAAATCAATCAGTTGGTGGGGGCATACGTCGAGATCGCGGGCTTTGGATACCATTGTGCGCTGGATGGCCAGTCGGCCCTGCGGATGGCCCGGGCCGATCCGCCGGCGCTGGTGGTGCTGGACATCATGCTGCCGGACCTGGATGGATTTGAGGTTTGCCGCAGACTCAGGGCAATGCCTTCAACGGCACGGGTTCCGGTCATTTTGCTGTCGGCGGTGGACCGCCCGGAACACCGTCAAAAAGGGCAAATCTGCGGTGCCGTGGCCTATCTGACCAAGCCATTCGATCCCGACCGACTGATTGAAACCATCAAACAGGCGGCGTCCGGGAATGGGCATCCATGAGCCTCAGGTCGATGGAGGATTATGGGGGAGATTGCAGGGGGGGTTGCAGGTTGGCCGAGTCGATGGGCAACTCGGACGAATGCAGATCGGCCCACATGGCGGCCTCGCCATCCAGCGGGCTGCGAATGTTGTAAGCCTGATACGCGATCATTTCACCGATGCGGATGATCAAGTCCACCAGTCGTTCGCCGGCCGTCCAATGATCCCCCACGCAGATGGTGGCCGGGTCGATATTGGGGTGGAAGATCGGGGTGAGCATCCGGCATTTGGGGGCCAGGCGAGGATAATCGGCGGTCAATTGAATTTCCACCTCGTGGCGGTTGCGGCGGATGGGCTTGCCATCCGGGCCGCGATCCAGACCCAAAACCTGATAGGCGATGCGGTAAAGATCGGGCGGATTCCCTTGGGAATGAATGATTTGGATCGGGGGAAAATTCGCAAAGGCATGTGTGATTTGCTGTGCGTCGGCCGTCAATCGGCGAAAACGCACGCCGGGCTTGTGGGCGGCGGCCGGTTGATTCACCGGCGCGGCGATGTGGGGAACGCTCAACGTCGCCCCGCACCCTTTGCAGCGGGCGGATCGGCCGGCATAGGCATCGGGAACACTGAATGATCGGCCGCAGCCCTGACAGGTAAAATCAATCATAAGCAATGATTACAACACTATTTATCGCATCGACCACAACGATCGACGCAGCCAGAAGGAATACGAAAAGACCAGCCCAGCGGCCAGTCCAACCAGAGAAATCAGCAATGCGCCGGCCGCCAGCTTGCGATGTTGGCGCGTGCGGACGAGATAAATCCCGTCGATCAAACCCGTCACCAGTGCGGTCAGGCCAAAGGTGAACATGCCCAGCACCGCGGCGAACAAACTCGATGCCAGCAACAACAAAGGCCAGTGATGCGAATCGACCGGGACGGGATCGTGATCCATCGTCGTCGGCGCAGTGGCTTGCGGGCCGGCCAGGATATTCACCTGGTCACAACCATAGGCCGCACATCCCTGGTTTTCGACCCAGCATTCCGCATGATAAACATGCTGGCAGGATGGACAGCAAGTCACCTGTTCGGCCGGCAAAATGACGCACTGACAGATGCCGCAGGCGGTCTGTCCGGCCGATGCGACCATCACGGGCCTGGCCTGGGGGATGGATTGCGGTATCCGCACCGACCGGCCGCAATGCGCGCATCGGCCCTTTGATTTGGCATGGTTGGGACTGACCCACAACGGCGCGCCGCACTCGCAATTAAAGAGCGTTCCATCAACCTCGGCCGGCCCGCCGCGATCGAGTGTCAACAATCCTTCGGGCAGTTGGTCGCTTGTGTGAAAAGTGATGCGCGACGGGCCGATTTCGACCTGATCCCCATCGGCCAGTTGAATCCGGCCGGTGGCGGGCTTGCCGTTGAGTTTCAAGCCGGTGCGGGAGGAGTTGTCGGCGACGTAATAGCGATCCTTGTCCCCATCGAACCATGCGTGGATGCGGGAGACCGCGACATCATTGATGATGATGTCGTTGGTCAGCCGCCGTCCCACCAGCAACCGGCCGTCAAACCGGCAGCCAACCTGTCCATCGGGTTGTTGGATGATGAGCGTCGGCATGGTTATCCGCCCGCGGCGGCGGCCCGTGGTTTTTCCTGGAACGTAAAGGTGGTGGCGCCGATCTGGATGCGGTCATTGTTGCGCAACCGCGCCCGCTGGATCGGCCGGCCATTGACCAGGGTCTGCCCGCCCAATGGCAAATCCTCGATTTCATATCCGCCGGGGACGATGTGGACGGCGGCGTGTCGTCGTCCCACCTGCGGGTCTTTGAACAGATAGATCGCGCATTGAAGCGATGAGCCGATGTACGTTGGATTGCGATACAGGACAAACTGTTTTCCGGCGATCAGGCCGGCGGTGACTTTCAACCATCCGGATTTGACGACGTTTTCGATCAACCCCGTGCCAAATCCCGCGATCGCGCCGATCATCGCGACCCCCACCAGCCGCGACAAGTGGGCATTGCCGGTGTTGACGGCGATGAATTCGTACAACACCCCCCCCACCAATCCACCGACCAGCCCGCCGACCATCCCGACGAAAAACTTTCGGGCGTTTCGCATCACCACCCCCGAACCGATGCTCAGAAACAAACCCAACACCGCCCACGATCCCGCGCGGGCCACGATCTGGCGCGCTTCGGTGGCGATGGATGGGTCTCCTTCAATGAAGCGAAACACCCGGTCCACGCAAAACGCCGCCACGATGCCGCCGGCCAATCCCAGGATCGCCCCCACCGAACCGTTGATGATCGCGGCCTGCGCGTTGCGTTGAACCAGCGCTTCGGCCATCGCCAGGCACATGGCGATCATCATGCCGGCGATGGAATAAAACAGGGCGTTGGCCACAAATTCATCCCATTCCTCTCCCGCGGCCACCTGCGTTCGCCGTTGTTCTTTCTCAACTTCCGTCAGCGAACGGTCGGCTTCGATCGCATAATAAGGATTGTTGCGTGCCACGCGGTCGATCTGCACGATCGCCGCATCCGCCTGGGATTCGGTCAACCGGCGGGCGTTTTTTTCCTGTAAAATTTGCCGGCGGGCGTCGATCCATTCGCGCGCCTCGACACGGGCATTGGGCCGAAAGTGCAACACCTCGCCGCACACCCATCCCAGCATCCCTCCCAGCAGGCCAAACAACGTCATGTAGACCAGCGTGTTGTACCACAGGCCGGCCGATGCGCGGGCCGGTTCGGGATGGTCGACCGCCGGCAACATCTGCAATTCCTGTCCGGCGGAAGCCAGCGCCTCCTGCTGTCGCAATTTTTCATCAATGCGCGGATCGCTGATCTCATCCCACGAGATGGTCATGGGCTGGTCGTTCGGGCCTGCCATCATCGCACCCACCGATTCATGATGGCCGCCTCCGGGATGGCCGACGGCACGGCCCCGCCTCCGCCCATCCAATACAACATCCAGATCGACCAGGCGATCGCCGCCAGCGCCAACAGCACGATCAGGATGAAGATGTACATCCCCATTTTCCCTTCCGATGGCTTTGGTTCAGGAATTGGCTGCATCCGCTCAGGTGTCTCATCCGCCGGTTTGTCGGACTGGACCAGAAATTCCCTGCGGACGGGTTTCCCTTCATCCCAGACAAACGCCCCTTCATCCTTGCCCAGCGGGTCATATACAAACGCCACCTGCCAGGAGAGATCAAAAAAACTCTGGTGAATGAACAGGTCCATCCCCGACAGGAAAATCCCAAACCCCGGATGGGTGTGATACCATCCAACGATTTTGCGATCCGGATGCAGACGGTCCATCTCCGCTTGAATATGCGACCACGTTTCGGCCGTGAAGGTGACGTTGGCGCTGGCGCTGGTTGCGTTTTCGCCGCGGATGCACGCCTCCACGTGCAGATAAGGCCCGGCATCATCCCTGCATGGCAGCCCCACCAGCACGCCGCAGACTTCCGCATCAAGACGGGTATGGCCATGGTTGTGAATCTCATCAAGCACCGACTGCGCGATGACCACCTGGAATTCGTTTCGCCTCCCTTTCAATCCCGCCAGCGTGCGATCAACCCACATCGCGGATTCCATCGCCGCGCCGCCGGATTCGGATGGAGTCTTCACGTCCATTCCAAATCCTCCTGACCGCCGTATAAATCCCCCAGGATGGCCGGCGCATCGCCGGACAATTCCAAACCAATCGCCCGGTCGGCCGTTCGGGCGATGAGAATGTCAAACGCCGGAACCCCGATCTGAGCTGCCGTGCAGTCCAAAAACGATTCCCGCCCGGTGATCTGATAAAACGTCCGCACCTCCCGGCGAGTATTCGGGCATTGCGGACAGTCGGCCATGGCCGCACCGACTTTGCCCAGTGATGCGAAGACCCGTTCCTCCTGGCCGCATCGGGGACAAACCAGTTTTTCCAGCACGTCGCGGCCCAATTCCAGGTTTGCCCGGTGTCCCAGACGTTGCCGTGCGATCTCCAGCAATTCGCCCAGCGTGATCGAGTCGGCCCGCGCTTCCAACCGATCCACCCTCTCCAACGGATCGTGGCTCAGACAATCGGGATTGCGCTGATATTCCACCTGAAAAGAATCGGCCGACAGTCCCGCGAACATCCACCCCCGGCCGGCGATCGTATCCATCTGATGAATGATCTTCAGCGCCTCCTGGCACTGCACGCCGGCGATGATCGACGCGATAGTCGGCGTGGTGGGCGTCTTGCCCTCCTGCATATCCTGCCGCGACAAAAGGTTGCACGAACGGCGGCTTTGAAGCAGCTTCCAGTCTGTCGGCGACATCGTGCATTCGTAGCAAGGCCCATCCGGTTGAAAGACGCGCGCCACCCCTTGAATCTGTTCAATCGCCCCGTCGATCCAGGGTTTGTTCAATTTGTAACAAGCCCGGTTGATCGCCAGCCGGGCCTCGCGGTTGTCCAGGCCTCCGATGACAAGGTCCGCCCAGCGAAACACCCCCAGCCCCAGGTCATGGACCACGTTGCCGTCAAAATGGTTGACACGCATGGCGGGGTACAAGTCGCGTGCCGCCGCCGCCGCCACCTTTGCCTTGGGGTGGCCTTTGTCGGCCGCCCGGTACAGCACCGAGCGGGACAGGTTGGAATTTTCGATCCGATCCATGTCCGCGATCAGCAGGTTGCCGATCCCCAGCAACGCCAGGTTCTTGATGATCTCATTGCCCAGCGCCCCGGCCCCGACGACCAGAATTCTGGCACGCGAGAGTTTGGCCTGATCCCACCATGAGATCAACCTGAACCGTCCAAAACGGCCCTCCTCCTCCGGCCGAACCGTGAAGACCGGTTCATCGCCCTGGGATTGTGTGGGGTTTGTGTCCATGAATCCATCGTGCGAACAGCCCGGCCCCGGCGGTGATTTCCGGTTGCAATCGAAGCACATCCCCATCCTTGACGCCGACCTGCGAAAGCGACTGGTGATCCAGCAATTGCTTTCCGGTGGCGCGATGCTGAAATTTATAACTCAACACCTGCCCGTCCGGGCCGAATTGCGGAAAGTTCATCTTCTCCAGCAATACCGCCAGAATGCGGCCAACCGGCGCATCATCCGGCATCTGCACCGGTTGCCGCTTGTTGCCGGTGGAATCCCAAACCTGAACGGTCAACATGGCCATGTTGAATTCTCCTGCGAGTCAAGGCTTTATCATGTGCGATCAGAGCCGTCGTTCGGCCGGCCGATCCTCCAACAGTATATACACCACCGCCCACGCTCTTGACCACCGCGAACAAACCTTTGATCGCTGGATCGGTCTTATGACTGTCATCGGCTGGCCGCACAGGCGTCACAACCGGCGTGAATGGAAAATCTTTCGATTCCTTTTTCTTCCAAGTCCAATAATTACAATGACTTACAAACGACCGATAAATGCCACGTCCAATTTCTCTATTGCAAACAAACCGAATAAACAGGATATTGGGTGCGTCGTGGGTGCGATGTTCGGGGAGATTTTTTTGCAATCCCCCGCATTTCAACGAACGTGTATTATATTCTGATCACTCAAGGGACTTTTCGCTGTTGAGTGGGAGAGAATGCAAAAGAACAAGCCATCATTGACGTTGTATGAGCCAAGGGCATTGGCCATCCCCCCCGCACCCGAACCGGTGTCGCATGATGCCATGGTGCAAATCATCTGGCGACAACGCCGGGTGGTACTGATCGTGCTGGCGGCCAGCCTGTTGATCGGCATCATTTATCTTGTGACGGCCAAACGGCTGTACACCGGGGAATCCCGGCTTTACGTCGAGCAGTCCGGGCCAAAGCTGATCAAGGAGGGCGAAACCCGCCTTTCTGAAAATTATCTCAACACCCAGTGCGAGCTGATCAATTCGACGCCGATCCTGGCGTTGGCCCTCTCTTCGCCGCAAGTCAAGGCGATTGCTTCGCTGGAAAAGATCAACACGGTCTGGTTGAAAAAAGAACTGCTGGTCGAGCCGGGCAAGCACGATGACATCATCACCGTGTCGCTTGAATTGCCCGATGCGGCCGGCGCATCGACG
Organism: Phycisphaerales bacterium; assembly: GCA_020853095.1. Classification (GTDB taxonomy): domain Bacteria; phylum Planctomycetota; class Phycisphaerae; order Tepidisphaerales; family Tepidisphaeraceae; genus JADYZN01. Next base: position 105,997 of record JADYZN010000033.1, read on the forward strand.
CTGGTCAACGCCATCGTCAATTCGTACGTCACGTATCAGACCAACCACCGGCGCGACACGGCCAACGAGGCCCTTGCGATCCTGTCGGCCGAAAAACAGAAACGCGACGAGGAACTGCAATCCAAGGTCCACCAGTTGATCGAACTCAAGGAGTCGGCCGGCACGCTCTCTTTTGACAACGACCGGGGCAACCCGATTTTGCAGCGGCTGACCAGCTTGTCCGATGCCCTGACGGCCGCCCGCATGGAGACAGTCAACGCCCGCTCGGACTATGAGGAAGCCCGCCGAATCCTGGGCAACGATCCGGAAAAGCTCAAGCAGGTGGAACACCAGCAGAATCTGAGCGGCGTGGCGGTGGCGTCGGTGGCCGAGGCCAACCTGATCCGCAGCCAGCTCTTTACGCTGCAACAGCAATTGGAAGACCTCAAGCGTCAATACATGCCGGAACATCCGCTGGTCCGCACGCAGCAGCAGCGGGTGGATCAACTGACCGTGGCGTACGTCGCGGCGGCCTATCAGCGGTGGAACACGTCGAAACTGCGTGAAGAAAGCCTGCAACAGGCATTTGACGCCCAGCAGAAGCTCGCGTTGGAACAATCCGCCAAGGCCGCACAATACGCCCGGCTGGACGCGGAAATCAAACGTCTGCAAACGGTCTCCGACGGCCTGGAGACGCGCATGCGGGAACTGAGCCTGCAAGGCGCTTCGGTGCTCGACATCAACGTCCTGGAGACCGCGCATCCCGACCCGCGTGCCACCAGCCCGCGACTGGCGCAGGTGCTGGTGTTGGCGCTGGTGGCCGGCCTGGTGCTGGGAATCATCAGCGCGTTCATCCGCGACTGGATGGACCAACGCATGCGGTCGCTGGATGAAGTCAAGGCGACGCTGGGCATGCCGGTGCTGGGAACCGTGCCTCAGATGCCGGCGATTTTGTCGCCCCAGATGCGCGGCACGCGCGTCCAACTGGAACCGACATCGGATGTGGCCGAGGCGTATCGCAACATCCGCACGGCCGTCTATTTCGGCCTGACCGAAGGACGGGCCAAGACGGTGTTGATCACCTCTCCTTCGGCCGGCGATGGCAAATCGACGCTGGCCAGCAACCTCGCCATCGCGATGGCGCAGGCGGGCCAGCGCGTATTGCTGATCGACGCCGATTTTCGCGGGCCGACGCAGCACCGGATGTTCGGCGTGGACGATGCCGTGGGCCTCTCCAGCGTTCTGACCGCCGGTTTCAGCATTGAAAAGGCCACGCAACAGACCGCCATCAGCGGGCTTGATCTGCTGCCGTGCGGCCCGATCCCGCGCAATCCTTCGGAAATACTGAACAGTCAGGCGTTCAGCGACATCCTGGGCGATCTGGCCGCCAAATACGACCAGATCATTCTGGACAGCCCGCCGGTCCTGGCGGTGACGGATGCCCGCATCGCCAGTGCAGCATGCGAAGTGACATTGCTGGTGCTCAACGCCGAACGGTCCAGCCGCAAAATGGCCGAGCTGGCCCGCGACAGTCTCCTGGCGGTGGGCGCCAACATCCTGGGCGTCGTCGTCAACGACGTTCCCCAGCGCGGCGCGGGAGAAGGTTTTCACGGAAAATATGGTTATTACGGGCAGACCGCCGCCAGGGAATCCGAACGGACATCCGGCGCGGTTCGTCAGATTCAGAAAAGTTTGAGTGGTATGAAACTGGTGAGCCAGACCGGCGGGCGCACCTGATCAAAATCCGGGTCGGTCGCGGCGATGGAAGGCGCCGCGATAACCGGCCCATGCCGGAATGCACGTCGCGGCCGGTTGGCCGCGGAGGGTGTATGAGAAGCTCTCGGAAGTAAGTGGATTCAGGTCCATCACGACGGCGAACGTCAATGACCTGATGTCGGGCCACATCGGAAGATTCTCAACAAGTGAATCTCGCCTCCGGCAACGGAGGCAAGTTGGAGACGGGAGAAAATGCGATCCCGGAAAAGCCTGTCTCCATGGCATTGTCGGATGAACCCATGCGGCCTTGTTGGTCCATGAGTCGCCGGCAACAGGAACGGACTCCTCAATCGCCGCACGGCCGGCCGGGTGAACGACCGTCGGTTGATTGAGTCATGCAAAGGTTTGGTGTGGGATGAAAGTTCAATTTCTTTTGCGCAGGCCGCCAAGACGTGACTGGCCCATGATTGCCGCCAGTCTTTCGATGCGGGAGCAGCATCAGCTCATGCAGCGCGTGCTGCAACGGGAACACGCGCGGGCCGACCGCAGCGGCAAGGGATTCTCGCTGGTGGTGCTGCACATCGACCGGCTGGCGGCCCATCGTGCGGTGCGGCGGCTGTTTGACGCGATCCATCAACGCGCCCGCCTGACCGATGAAATCGGATGGCTCGACAATGACCGCCTGGCGATCCTGTTGCCGGAAACCAACGATGTCGGCGCCCAGCAGTTCATGGCGCACCTGAGGGAGCTGCGGCAATATAGTGCCGTCATGCCCCGCTTGAGCGTGTACGTCTATCCGACCACGCCCGCCGCCGTTTCCGCGTCGCCCGCTGCCGTTGCGGAGATTGACGCCACGACGGAACTTCCAATCCGGCTTGAAATCCCCGCGCCCTCTTCCAGCATGGAGGCGGCGTGGCAGCAGTAAGCGTCCAATGGCCCGCCCGACACGATGTTTTCGGCGTGCAGGTCAGTGCCACCACCTACGACCAGGCCGAGGCGGTCATCATCGAAGCGGCCCGCCAGCGCCAGGGCGCCGTGGTGACGCACATGCCCGTCCATGGGTTGATCACCGCCGCGACCGATGCCAAATACCGCGAATGCGTCAACCGCTTTGATATCGTCGCCCCCGACGGCCAGCCGGTGCGCTGGGCGCTCAATAAATTCCACGATGCCGGCCTGAACGACCGATGTTATGGTCCGGAGCTGATGGTGCGCCTGTGCCGCCGGGCGGCCGGGCAGAACATCGGCGTCTATCTTTATGGCAGCACGCCGGATGTGATTGAAAAATTAAGCCGCCGGCTGCTGGAACTGTGCCCCGACCTGAAGATCGCCGGCAGCGAATCGCCGCCGTTTCGGCCGCTGTCCGATGTTGAACGCCAGGAAGTGATTGGTCGAATCAACGACAGCGGCGCGGGTCTTGTCTTTATCGGCCTGGGTTGCCCCCGGCAGGATTATTTCGCCGGTCAGACCAAACACCAGATCCGCGCGGTGCAGTTGTGCGTCGGCGCCGCCTTCGATTTTCACGCCGGCAACAAAAAAATGGCCCCCGCCTGGATGCAGCGTTTGAGCCTTGAATGGCTCTTTCGGCTGACCCAGGAGCCTAAACGACTGTGGAAACGATATCTGGTCACCAACAGCATCTTCCTGATGCTCTGCGCCAGGGAACTGCTCACCGGTGGCCGAAAACGCAACGCGGTGGTCGGGGCGAAATAGGGCTTTTGTAAGTCCATGTTATGTCAGTCGTCACCCCCAAACCCGTCGATCTGCCGCAAACGTCGACGCCGACGGTTGCATGGCTCAGCCGCGGCATCTGGGCGGTCATGGATCAGGGGCTGTTCGCCGGCTCCAATTTTGTTCTCAACGTCCTGCTGGCCAAATTCCTAAGCGAACGCGACTACGGCGCATTCGTAACCGCCTTTTCCATCTTCCTTCTGTTGGGAACCATCCACAGCGCCCTGCTGATCGAACCCATGCTGGTCTACGGACCCGACCGCTATCGCGGGCGACTGCCCGCTTATTTTAACGCCCTCACGCTGGGTCATGGGGCGGTCTCCATCCTGGCCTCGTTGCTGCTTCTGATCGGTGCGGCCCTGTGCCATTGGTTTGCCGGCCCCAGCCTGGCCATGGCGTTGGTGGGATTGGCCGCCGCTTCTCCCTTTATCCTGTACCAGTGGCTGATGCGCCGGGCCTCGTACGTGCGCAACGCGCCGCAACAGGCCGCGACCGCCGGGGCGGGATATTGCGTGTTGATGGTGGGCGGATTGCTGGCGCTGGAACATTGGAAGGGATTGACCATCCCCTCCGCCCTGGCGGTCATGGGGACGGCCAGTTTTTTGGTCGGAATCTGGCTGGCCTACAAGGAAGGCGTGACCTGCCCATGGCGGGAGGGCAAAGCACTCTTGAAAGAGGCCGCCTCCGAACATGGCCGGTATGGCCGGTGGGCCATGGCCAGCGGCCTGGTGGGGTTCGTGCCGGCCTACATCTACTACCTGATCCTGCCGATGGTGGCCAATTTGCAGCAAAGCGGCGCTTTGCGGGCCATCACCAACCTGGTCATGCCGTTGTTGCAGGCCAACGTGGCCCTTTGCATTTTATTGCTGCCCCGGCTGGTGCGTTGTCGCGGCACGCCACACTTTGCGCGGACCGTGCGCCACGCCATGATCATCCTGGTGGGCGCTTCAACCGCCTATTACCTGTTCATCGCGATCTTCCATGAACCGATCCGGCATCTGGTCTACGGGGACAAGTTCGCGGAGTATTCTTTTCTGCTCTGGCTGATCGGCCTGCAACCGATCCTGACCGCCGCCACCGGCGTGCTGGACGTGATGGTGGCGGCCCACGAACGCCCCGATTACGTCTTTTATTCCTGTCTGGCATCGGCGGTCGCTGCCGTGACGGTGGGCGCCGCCCTGACCTGGAAATGGGGCGTGGCCGGCGTGACCGTGGCGGTCTTGATCAATTTTCTGATCCATCTGATTGTAATCGCGTTTCTGGCCCGCAAGCTGATACGGGAAAAATCCGACAAACCATTGGTCGGGGCGGTTGGGCCGCTGAGCGAACTGAACGCGATGATTCAGGAATAGGGAGCAAACAGCCAATGACAAAGGTGCTGTACATCGCCTTTGCCTGCGAGCCGGGCAAAGGGTCCGAGCCGGAGGTGGGATGGAATTTTTCCCGCCTGATGGCAAACCATTGCCAGACCTGGATCATCACCGACCCGGCCCACCGGGACGGCATCGAAGCGTATTTGCGTCAAAATCCCCATTGCAAAGCCCAAGTGGTCTATCACACGCTGCCCCGCCGGCACAAATGGATGACAAAACTGGGCGGCTACAACCTGCACTATTACCTGTGGCAACGACACGTCCGCAAAACCGCCCTTTCCCTGCACCATCGCGTGCAATTTGACCTGGTTCACCACGTCACCTATGCCCGCTACTGGATGCCCTCGGCGGCCCGGAAACTGAACGTTCCATTTGTCTGGGGTCCGGTGGGTGGAGCCGAAGGGGTTTGCAGTCAAATGCTGCGGCGGATGGATTGGCGAACGCGGCTCAAGGAGGCTTTTCGTTCGCTGGTCCGGCGAATTTTTGAATGGCAACCGGCCACCCGGCGTTCGATCCATCAGGCGAACCTGATCCTGGCCGGCACTGAACAGACCGCCCGCCGGCTTCGTGAATTGGGCGCCCGGCGCGTCGAGGTCGTTCCGATGATCGGCTGTACGCCGACCACCATCATCCCCCGCCGCGTTGAAAGATCACAGGATGAGCAAATCCGATTCGCCAGCGCCGGCCGGTTGCTGTATTGGAAAGGCTTTGACCTGGGACTGCGGGCGTTTGCCGAGGCGAAGCTGAAATACGCCCGATACACGATCATTGGCGATGGGCCGGAACGAAGACGCCTGATGCGACTGGCCGCCCGGCTTGGCATTGATCGGCAGGTTGAATTCACCGGCGCGCTGACGCGGGACGATTGTCTTGGCCGCATGGAACAGGCCGATGTGCTGGTGCATCCGAGCCTGCACGATTCGGGCGGATATGTCTGCCTTGAAGCGATGTGCCAGGGCAAGCCGATCATCTGTCTTGACGTGGGCGGGCCGGCGATACAGGTGGGCGATGACAGCGGCTTTAAGATCGTGCCGGGCGAGGTCAAACAGGTGATCGCGGACATCGCAACCGCGATGAGAAAATTGGCGGTCGATGATGACCTGTGCCGCTCCATGGGACAGTCGGCCCGTCAACGAATGTTGGAAAAGTTCACCTGGGAACACAAGAGGGATACAATCGAGGGTTTGTATCAGCAGGTGTTGTCGGCGAACGGAAACGTGCAATCTTCATCGCGTCCGATGACCGGGAATTTGAACGCTCAATGGGCGACCTGACCGATGGCCTGGACCTTGTTCAAACAATTTCGCCAGTCGATGGGTGCGAAGATCCGCCGTCTTCACGCCGATTCGCTGTGCCGTTGGGTGGCGGATGTGTGCAGCACGCCGCACGCGCTGTCGCACCGCCCCGTGCTGGTCATCGCGCCCCACCAGGATGATGAGACCCTGGGGTGCGGCGGCCTGATCGCGATGAAACGCGACCTGGGCGTGCCGGTCTCGGTTGTCTTTGTCACCAACGGGGCCAATTCACATTCCGATCGACCCGATCTGGGAACGATCACCTCCGCCGAGTTGATCGACACCCGCCAGCGCGAGGCGGTGAATGCATTGGAAATCCTGGGATTGCCAAGGTCCGATATTCATTTCCTCAATGCCCCCGATGGGATGCTCGATGAATTGAACGGCCCGGACAAACAGGCCCTGATCGACCGCCTGGCCTCCATCATGGGGCATGGGCGGCCGCTGGACGTTTATGTTCCCCACCGAAAGGACCGACACAAGGATCATGAGGCCGTGTGGGACCTGGTGCATGATGCGCTGGCACGGGCCGACGTGGAATATGAACTGTACCAGTATCTGATCTGGATGCCGTGGCGGTCGCCGATTTTCTGGAAATGCGCGCCGGCCGACCTGCGCGGGGCGCAGTGCCTCGAGATCAACGGCGTTCTGGATCGGAAAATCCGGGCGATTGATGCGTATCGCTCGCAGCACAGCGTGTTGCCGCCCGGTTTTCTGGGACGATTTTACGAGCCGTACGAGGTCTTTTTCCGGCCTCACAACGGAGCGGCCAACGGCCATGGACGCCTCAGCGTGCAGCGATGTTGAAGACGCTTTTCATTCACCGTGACCTCCCATTTCATGGGGGCGTGCCGCGTACCATCCTCAATCTTGCAAAATCCTGCGACTTAGGCCGCATCCATATGCACGTGGCGAGCTTCGTGGCCCCATCGTCCGAAATGCAGTCGGCCTTTGGCGAGCTGGGCATCGCACCGCGTCAACTGGGAGACAAAGGTTACATCCGTCCGGCCCGCCGGCTGCGTCAATGGGTGCGGCAGGAGCGGATCGACGTGATCGTCGCCAATTCGTTCAAGTCGTACCTGGTCGCCAAAATGGCCTGTGCCGCAAGCCGCTGCCGCGTGATCCCGTGGGTCCATTCCATTCCATTGGTTCTGGATGGCGCGCTGCGGCGGCGGTTGTTTCACTGGCTGTCGAAAAACGACACGATGGTCTTCTCATCCAACGCCATCCGAAACGTGCATCGATCACCCGACCACGATGGAAAATCGGCGGTGGTCTACTATGGCGTCGATGACCCATGCGCCAGCGAATCCTCCCGGCCATACGAACGATCAATGCGGCGCAAACTGGGCGTGCCGGATGAGGCGCTGGTCCTCTGTTACATCGCTGAATTCATCGGATGGAAGGACCATGCAACGCTCCTGCGGGCGATGGATCGCCTGGATGAGCGGCTCAACGCCCATCTGCTGCTGATCGGCACCGGACAATTGTTGGAACAGACCCGCCAACAGGCCAAATCACTTCAATGCGCCCCGCGCATCCATTTTCTGGGTCCGCGAATGGACGCCCGGAAAATCCTCGGCGTGAGCGACCTGTACGTTCATCCAAGCCGCGGCGAAGGCTTTGGCCTGGCGGTGGTGGAGGCGATGCTGGCCGGTCGCCCGGTGATCGCATCGCGGGATGGGGCGTTCATCGAATACGTTGACGATGGAAACAACGGGGTTTTGTTCACGGCCGGCGACGATCAGGACCTGGCGGCGCGGATCACCGAACTGGCCGACGATCGGTTGCTTGGCAAACAGCTCGGACAACAGGCGAGAATGTTCGCCTTGCAGACCTTTTCACCGCGTCAATTCGCCGAATCGACCTGCCGGGTAATCGAAAGCGCCGTGATGACCGATCAGGGGAAGGTGGCATGAGCCGGACGATCAACCCCGAACTTCCCGCCGTGTCGCCCGTCCGGCCGCCGATCGCCGTGAAACCCGCGTCGTCGCGCCTGCCCTGGGCGGACAAATACCTGCTGTGGCTGTCGATTGTACTCTGCGGCTACGCCATGGCCGGCCGGGGGTTCGCGTACATCGGCGTGCCGCCGTTGTTCATCGGCGAATTCACGCTGATGTTGGGGCTGGTGGCCCTGGTGGTGTCGGCAAACGTCGGGCGGATCATGGGTTCGGGATTGATCTGGCTGATCGTCGTCTTCATGGGTTGGGGGGCGATGCGAACCATCCCCTACATCCACGAATACGGCATCGACGCGCTGCGCGATGGGATGACCTGGGGTTATGCCTCCTACGCGATCATCGTGGCCGCGTTGATCGCCGCCCATCCGGAACGACTGCTGGTACTGATGGCGCGATACCGGAAATTCGTCTGGATCGTGCTGTTGCTAGGCCCGATTTTCTGGCTGATCGCCCGTTTCGCCAAGCCGGTGATGCCGCTGTGGCCATGGGCCAACGTTGAATTGATCGAAGTCAAAGGAGGCGACTACGCGGTCCACCTGGGTGGGGTTTACGCCTATCTGGTCAGCGTGGGAAGGTTGAGCAACCCCTGGGTTCCGTTGATTTTTCTGCCGATCGGCCTGGCGATGAACGTAACCGGTCGTGCGGCCATGCTGTCGTTCATCCTCTGCGCCGCCGTCGCCACGGCATTGAGGCCTTTGACGCGGTTCATGGTGAAACTGCCGATTGTGATCCTGCTGCTGGTCGCGTTTGGATGGGGTTTGGATGCCCACCTGAAGGCCGGGCCGGAAGTGACACGCGAGATTTCGGTGACGCAGTTGTTCAAGACGCTGGACAGCATCCTTCCGGGCAACCGCCACCACGACCTCGATTCGACCAAGGAATGGCGGCTGGACTGGTGGGACAAGATCGTCAAATACACGATCCACGGCCCCTATTTCTGGACCGGCAAGGGGTTTGGCGTCAACCTGGCCAACGACGATGGATTTCAGGTGTTTGCCGATGAATCGCTGCGCAGCCCTCACAGCGCCCACCTGAGCATTCTCGCCCGCACCGGCGTGCCGGGATTGTCGATCTGGATCGCCCTGCACGCGGCGTGGATCCTGACGATGTTCAACGCCTATTTTTCCGCCCGCAAGCTGGGCCACAAGCGATGGTGCGGAATTTTCGCATTCATCATGGCCTACTGGATCGCGTTTATCATCAATGCGTCGTTTGACGTATACTTGGAAGGGCCAATGGGTGCGATCTGGTTCTGGTCCCTGGTCGGATTTGGCATCGGCGCGGTCTGGGTGCATAAAAACCGGCCATGGATATTAGAGTCAGGCAACGATGCGGTTGTTGATCGCGCATAATTTCTACCAGCAGCCCGGCGGAGAGGATCAGGTATTCGCCGCCGAGTGCGAACTGCTCCGGTCACACGGCCACCACGTCCACGAATACGTGGTCCACAACGACGATCTGCACCACCAGAGCCATCTGGGAATCGCCGCCTGCACGTTCTGGAACCACCGGGTGTATCGTGAACTGGGTCGAATCGTCCGCGACCAGTCGATCGAGGTGGCGCATTTTCACAACACCTTTCCGCTGATGTCCCCATCGGTCTATTTCGCGGCCCGCAAAAACGGGGCGGCGGTGGTGCAAACGTTGCACAATTTTCGCCTGATCTGCCCGGCGGCGACCCTCTTTCGTAATGGAAAATTGTGTGAAGAATGCGTCGGCCGAACCCCCTGGCCGGCCGTGGTGCATGGATGTTACCGCAACAGCCGGTCGATCACCGCCGTCATCGCCGCCATGACCAGCGTGCATCACGCGGCCGGGACGTATGCCGACGCGGTGGACCGGTTCATCGTGCTGACCGAATTCGCGAAGAATAAATTTATGGCCGGAGGTCTGCCGGCCGGACAAGTCGTCCTCAAACCCAATTTCGTCCCCAACAACCCCTCCCCCGGCACGGGAACCGGCGGATATGCGGTCTACGTCGGCCGGCTGGCCATGGAAAAAGGGATCGAGACGATGCTCCAGGCGTGGAAAGGGCTGGCCGGCCGCATCCCGCTGAAAATCATCGGCGATGGACTATTGCGCCCGCTGGTCGAGCGGGCCTCAAAAGAAATCCCCGGCATCCAGTGGCTGGGCCGCTTGCCCATGGAACAGGTGATGCACCATCTGGGCGAGGCCGCGATGCTGATTTTTCCGTCGATCTGGTACGAAGGACAGCCGCGCACGATGGTTGAAGCGTTCGCCAAGGGCACGCCAATCGTCGCCTCCAATCTCGGGTCGATGGTCGAGATGATCGCCGATGGTCGAACCGGCCGGCTTTTTACCCCCGGCGATCCCGCGGCCCTCGCGCAAACGGTCGAGCAACTGTGGCAAAACCCCTCGCAACTGGCCTCCATGCGTCCGCTGGCGAGATTGGAATACCAGAAGCATTATTCGGCCGATCAGAACCACCAGATGCTGATGGGAATTTATGCCGACGCCATTCGACGAAGACAGGAAAGTTCACACCCTGTCCGATCGGGGTTGGCGACGACCTTTTAGGGACTTCCCTCCGCCTGACAAGACCCCCGCCCGCCGGTATAACTGCCGCCATGACGACCCCCGCCAAACAGCGCATCCTCACCGGCGACACCCCCACCGGCAAACTCCACCTGGGCCACTATGTCGGCTCGGTGGAAAACCGCCTGGCCCTGCAGGATCAATTTGACTGTTATTTCATCATCGCCAACAAACACGCCTTCACCACCCGCGCTGACCGGCCGGCCGAGATTCGACAGAGCGTCCTCGAAATCGCCACCGATTATCTGGCCTGCGGCATCGACCCCAACCGTTCGACCATGTTCATCCAAAGCGAAGTGCCGGCGATTGATGAATTGACCTTTTTCTTCGCGATGCTGATCCCGTTCAACCGGGTGATGCGCAATCCAACCCTCAAGGATGAGATTCGCGACAAGGAACTGGGAGACAATTATCCGTTCGGGTTTCCGATGTACGCGGTGGGACAGTGTGCGGACATCCTGGCGTTTCGCCCCGAACTGGTTCCCGTGGGAGAGGATCAACTGCCGCATCTGGAGATGACCCGCGAAGTCGCCCGTCGGTTCGACCAGGTTTACTGCGGCGTCGATCCGCAGACGCAGGACAAGGATTACGTTTCGGCCGGCGGGCTGTTTCCGGTCATCCAGCCGAAGCTGGGGCGGGTCAAACGCCTGGTGGGATTGGGCGCGCCCGGGCCGGATGGCAACTTGTTGAAAATGTCCAAGTCGCTCAACAACGCCATCTTCCTCTCGGACGATGCGGATGCGGTTCAGAAAAAAGTGATGGGAATGTACACCGACCCCAAACGACTGCGGGCCACCGATCCGGGCGAAACCGACCCGGCCAAAAACCCACTGTGGGCGTTCCACGAGACGTTCAATCCGGATCAGGCCTGGGTCGATGAACACCGGGAGCTGTACCAAAACGGAAAAGTCGGCGATGTGGCCATCAAGAAAAAACTGATTGAAGTGCTCAACACGTTGCTGGAACCGATTCGCACCCGCCGGCGCCATTATGAACAACGCCCCGATGAGGTGCTGGACGTCCTGCGAATGGGCACCAAGCGCGCCAACATCATCGCCGAACAGACGGTCCAACTGGCCAAACAGGCCATGAAACAGGATTATTTCCTCCGCCAACTGGCTATTGGTGGTTGATCGGTTGACCCTTGACCGCCATCCGGGCGCGAACGATCAGCCAGTGCCACAGGCCCGCGAAAATGATGAGCAGGATCGTCATCAGCACCTGAGGCCCCGGCCCGGCGCTGTCGCCCCATTGGAAAGCCAGCACGATCGCCAGCATCAGGATGATCAGCCAGGCCATCAGCCGAGCGCCCCGGATCGCCCCGGACCGGCCGTAATACGTTCCCACCCCAAGCATCACGCAGACCAGCCCCCAGACCAGCAGGATGCTGCCGAATATCCCCGCGTTGGGGGCCTTCGCACCAATGGCATGAACCAACACCTGCATCGATCCGGCGATCATCAACGCGCCGACCAGCAGTGTCGCCGATGAAGCCAGAGCCAGCCGCCACGATCGGATGGGCGCTTTCATCAAATCTCATCCCTTACAAATGAACCCGCCGGGTGTAGACCCACCACTCGATCACCAGCAGCGGCAACACCCCCACCGCGATGATCCACCACCACCATTCCATGCGCGACTTGCCTTCATCGCCCGCGATGATCGTGCCGATGTCGCCGGGAGGATGATCCAGCGGCATCAGGTTGCTTTCGTTGGCATCCAGCAGATTGACCGCCAGTTGTTCAAAATGCCCAATCGGCGGCCGGGTCGCGTACACCCCAACCCGATCCATCGACGGCAGGACAAAATCGCCCGACGGTGGCACATCCACCCCCACCGTCCCCATCGGCCCATCGAGTTGCACCCGCTTCAGTTGTGAATCAACCTTTTGCAGATCGCTCCGCGGCACACGCGGCGTGGAGCCGGGCGGATACGATTGCCGGACATCCATCTCCGAACCAATCGCCAGATATTGCATCGCATTGGACATGAACAACGGAAAACTCACCCTCAACGGCCAGTTGCTTTGCAGCAGGTCAAACGCCACCACAAGGTGCGTCCGGCGACCTTCGCGATACAGCGCCATCAACGGCCCTTTGTCGCCTTCCATCAAAACCTCGGCCTCGGGAGGAACCTGCAACCGGACCGCCTCGCCAACGTAAACCCGCCCCAGCGACAGATTCCGCAGCATCGGATGGTCGCGTTTCCAATCCAGCACGCTCACATCTCCAAGCAGCGCCGGCTTGTCATGTTCCATCACCATCGACAGCTTCAAATCCGGCGGAACGACGCCAAAATAGATGAAACTGCCGGCCGGCGGCAGTTGCCTGGGCCGATACCGATCAAACAAAATCACGTCAAACCGACCCGGATTGTTGTTCTCCTGTTTGAACGCCGATTCATAAACCCCAGGCGCAACGATGGCGGGGTCTTTCAAATTCAGGCTCTGGATGGCTTTTTCAAGAAAATAATTTCCACCCGTCACCAGCATCACGCGCAACGGCTTGGGAGGCGGAACCACCACGAACGCCGCATCGTCGGCCGTCAGCGCATTGCGGTCTTTTTGCATCTGTTCAACCTTCACCAGCGCCGAACGATCCAATTCAACCGAAAATTCGACGCTGTCCCGGGCCGGCTCGCTCTCCTGTTCGCCCGCCTTGCGCCGCTCATCCGTCCAAGATTCAGGAAACAGCACCGCCGAAGCGACCCGGATGGATTGCCCGTCGATGCTCAACTGCACCATCGGCTTGACGATCTGTGAACCATAATTCGCCAGCCGGGCGAAAATCTGCACCTCGGTGGGCCGCTCATAATTCCGCTTGGCGCTCATCGAGACGATGGCGATGTTGTCGGCCTGATCCGAACCGATGCGAACGAAATGTAAATCTCCATCAAGTTTCAACTCTTTGGCATCCGCCACCCGCCCATCGGAAAAGACAAATACCTCCGGCCGACTCTGGCCCGATTGGGAGGGTTCGTTTGATGCTCCGGATGCCTCGACCATCTGATACGCCAGCTTCAACCGCGATCTTCGGTCGGTTTGTTCAATCCCATCAATCGCAGACCGCAATGTGGCCGGATCCGTGGTGAACGGTTGAACCATCATGGCCGAATCCGAAAATTCGATCACGGCCGCGGCCGTCCCCCGCTCCATCGTGCCGACCAGCGCCTTGGCACGTTGTTTGGCCTCATCAAGACGGGAATGCCCGTCAATGTCCCTGGCCGCCATCGAGGCCGAACGATCGATCAGGATCAGAGTCCTTTTGCCCGCCTTCAAAAGGTTGTTGCTCACCGGCCGGGCCAGCGCCAGACACAACAGCAACATCAGCAATAACTGAAGCAACAGCAACAGGTTGCGTCGCAGGCGTTGAAACGGAGCGTTCACCTGCAAATCCAAGATGGCTTTTCGCCACAACACCGTCGATGAAACCAGCCGTTCGGGACGGCGCAATTTCAGAAAATACAGAACCAGCAGCAATGGAACCGCGATCGCCGCAGCCCACAACGCCGGCCCAGGATTGAGAAATTGCGGAAATCCGCTCACGGCCGAAAGTATATCGCCGGTTCCCCCAGCCGTCGCGATCAGGCAGGTATTATACGCGGGTGATGGTGTACCCCGGCGGATCGCTGGCGGGAAACGACTCCATCGACGCCTCCTCCACGTTGTCAATCGCCTGCTGCGTGGGGCGTTTGGGCTTTTCCGGCCGATCCTCCTGATGTTTCAAGGGCCGGCGACGATCTTCCGCTTGATCCGGAGATTGGTTGGATGAGGGTTTGGCGTTCATCGACAACTCCTTTCACCATCCATTATAGGCATGGCAAAAGGCACACCGCCGAAAAACGTCCACTTCAGGAAGCGCCCGCCCCGTTTAATTTCTGACGGATGAAATCGGCCCGGGCCGCCCGGCGAACATCCCCTTCGAGCTTGCGACCCTGCAATTTCTGCAGATGGGCCGGCTGGGTCAGCAAAAACAGCTCATTGACCATGCGAATGTCCATTTCCTTGACCCGCCCCAGATTGATTCCCATCCGCAGGTGACTGAGCAGAAACAAAACCTCCTCGCTGGTCATCAGCCGCGCGGTGCGAAGGATCCCCAACGACCGGCACACTTTGTCATCCAGCGCGACCGTCCGGTCGTTGAGCAACGTCCGGCGGGCATGGTGTTCGTAATCAATGATCTTGGGGATCACCAGGTGCTTGAAATCGCTGATGATCTCATCCTCGGTCTTGCCCAGCGTCGTCTGGTTTGAAATCTGATAAAAATCGCCGGTCGCCTCGGTCCCCTCACCATACAACCCGCGCACCGCCAATCGCATCTCCTTGGCGGCGCGGAACACCTTTTCAATCTCGCCGGTCAGTTTCAACGCCGGCAGGTGCAGCATGACGCTGACGCGGATGCCCGTGCCGACGTTGGTCGGGCAGGCCGTCAAATAGCCAAACCGTGGATGAAACGCGAAATCGAGCTTTGATTCGAGCTTGTCGTCGATCTCGTTGATCTGTTCCCACGCCTCCTCCAGTTGCAAACCCGAACGCAAAACCTGCAACCGCAAATGGTCCTCCTCGTTGACCATGATGGAGACCGACTCATCCTCACCGATCGCCACGCCGCGTGCCCCCTCGGCGGTGGCGTGCGGCTTGCTGATCAGATGCCGCTCAACCAGCAGCGATCGGTCGATCTCCGGCGCTGACTCCAGGTCCACGTACAACGTCTGCGGCGAAATCTGCGCATCAAGAATCACCTCACGCACGCGCTTTTCCAGCGCCTGCCGTTCGTGCCGCGAGATGCGGGTCAAAAAAGAATATCCGCTGACGTTGCGGGCCAGGCGAATGCGTGAGGAAATGACGATCTCGCTCATCGGCCCGCTGCCGCGAAGCCATTCGCCCGCCCGGTTCGTTAAATCGCTGAGTTTCATGATGGTTCTGGGTCGCCGGTGGCGATCAGCTCTCCTCCGCCTGTCGAATCTGGTCGCGCAACTTGGCGGCCCGTTCATAATCCTCGGCCTCGACCGCACGGGCCAGTTCTTTTCGCAATTTATTGACATCCGCCCGCTTGCGCAACGGCACCCCGCTGCTTCCCCGCCGGGCCGGCACCTTGCCCAGATGGTGCGTGCCCCCCTCGTGCGCCCGCTGAAGCAGAGGCGTCAGGTCCTTTTCAAACAGTTGATAATCGTTCTCGCACCCCAGCAGCCCGTTTTGGCGAAATTCCGCCCAGGTGATGCCGCATTGTTCGCACGAAGTGCCCGTCTCCTTCTGCAAGCCGGAATGGGCCATGACAAAGTTGGTCAATAGCTCGTTGATGGGCGTATGCCCCTGCACGGGCAGCCCTTCGCTGGTGTTGGCACACTGTTCACACAGGTGTCTTTCCACCTTTTTGCCGTGCTTGATTTCGGTCAGGTGAACCGTGGCGGGTTTGTTACAATTGTCACATTTCATGTCAAATGACGGCGGCCGCCATTGCCCGGCCGCCCGCTCCTGTCAAATCGTATTTCTCGCCATGGCCAGCGTCAAACGCCAATCTCTCCATCCATATCGGCATTCCGGCATATTATAGGCTCACCGGGGCCGAAAAATCGCGGAACAATCCGGCGTTTCCCAGACCTGAACGCTCAACAGGCTCATTCCCGCCGGCAGTTTCAGGCTTTGGGCAATGACCACCGCCACGTTTTCCGCGGATGGATTTCGAGTCTTAAACGCCTCCAGCTCGTTGAGATGGCGGTTGTGCATCGGCCCCGTCACCGCATCCAGCCGCCTCTGCAATTCGTGAAAATCCATCACCACGCCGATCGAATCCAATTGTTCCGCCCCCACCGTCACCGTCACCTGCCAGTTGTGACCGTGCAACGATTCCATCGAACCATCATAAAGCCGCAACTGGTGGGATGCCGAAAAGGATCGGGTGGCGGCTATTTCATAAGGCATGAATTTCATAGGCGAACATTATACCCAAGCCATCCCTCCATGCCCGTTTGCCCAATCCCCCGTCCATTGGCTAAGATCGGCCCGGAAAATACCAGCCGTGGCCGCACGATGAACTTTCGCACCCTTTTTCTTATCCTCCCCCTGATCATCCCGATCCTGTTCGGCTGTGTCCCCCAACGGGTCGGTCCCCCTCCTCAACTGGGCGCGATCACCCTGGCCAACCCCCTCGAATCCTCATCGCCCGCCGACAACGCCAATCTCTTCGCCGCCAAAAATGAATGGTCCAGCCTGGTCCTTCAACTGGACCATCTCCCCGCGATGTCCGGCCATCGCGCCTATTCCCTGCGCCTGCACCCTCTGCAATTGACCACCGACAACGCCACCATCGAGACGAACGTCTACTCGGCCTACCAGATACTCCCCATGCCGGTGGACCTGAACCGCGCCGGGTTCGTCCGCCACACCGGCCAAACCGCCGGCCGTCGATCGCTCCCCCGCGCCCTGCTTCCCTTGCCCATCGACAAAGGCATCATCCCGCTGTCCAATCTTCACCCCCTGCCGGACGACGCCCCGCAACAGCTCTGGATCGACCTGCACATCCCCGCCGAGGCCCGCCCCGGCCTCTACGAAGCCCCCTGCGACCTGTTGCAGGCCGGCATGGATCGCCCCCTGGCACGCATCACCCTGCAAGTACAGGTCTACGATTTTGTGCTCAGCGACGAACGACACCTGCACATGGTCAGCCCGCTGAACTGGGACACCCTGATGCGGCTCTATCCCGACCGTTTTGAAGCCCTCACCCCCCGGCTGATGAATCGCACGGATGAGCGATACGCCAAAGCCGTTCAAACCCTCGACCAACTGGTTGAGCTGGCCGAAACCCACCGGCTGGAACTGATCGCCCCCCGGCTGCAACCGACCGTCAAATGGCCCGAAGGCAAACCACCGCAGTTTGACTGGGCCGATTTTGATTCGCTGATCGAGCCTTGGCTCAAGGGGGAAATGTTCGCCGACCGCACGCCGCTTGGATTCTGGCCACTGCCTGAAATCGATTACCTGCACAATTACAACCGCGCATCACAACTCGACTACTGGTCCGCCGCCGCCACCCATTTCGACCAGATGGGCTGGCTGAATCAGACCGGCATCTTCATGCCGCAATTACAATCGGCAAACGCCGATCCGCATGACCTGTCCCTGGCCGCCGCCGAATTGTTGCAATCCCATCCGCGCGTGCGGGTGACGATCCCATTGCGGGAAGACCAGGTCGATTTTTCCGTGACCAACGATGATCGGCTGATCCCCTCCCGCGCCGGCGGCCGGTTGATGGTGGCCGCGCCGGGGCTGGTCTTCGCCACGCCGATGCGCCAATGGCCCAGGGATGTCCCCCGGCCGATGCGCTGGTTGCGCACCGATGTGCCCGGATTGGTCCCCTACGTCGGCGCGGGGGCCAGCGAACTGGATGTGCGCCTGTGGGCGTGGCTGGCCTCATTGCGCGGCGCCAGCGTCATCCTCTGGCCCGACCCGTTGCCGCGCACCAGCGGCCCGAACGATCTGGCCGACCCATCGGATGTGGTCTGGTTTTATCCGGGAAGCTGGTTTGGCGTCGACAAACCCCTCCCCTCCATCCAACTGAAATGGCTCCGCCAATCGCAGCAGGATTTTGAATACCTGTGGCTGGCCCGCCAGCGCAAAGCCATCGTGCAGGCCATCTTGATGGCACGCCTGATCGCCAAACCGGTTGAAATCCAGCCGGGCCAGCCCGCCGATCCCATGTACGCCCTGATGTGCGGCGCCACCGACCCGAACGCCTGGCACGAAGCACGATCGCTGCTGGCCCGCACCATCCTGCTTCACGAACCGGGACAGGCCGAGGATGAGCATCAGGAACAGGCGCTCAATCTCGCCATGTTGCGCTGGATCGAACCCCAGGAACGCCCCATTCTGTGCGGCCGGACGATCCAATGGGGGTTTGCCCCCTTAGACCCGGCCAACCCATCAAACCAGCCCGGCCAACTGTTGGATGTGCGGCTCGGAATCGACATCTACAACGCTTCGGAAACCCGTCCGGACAACAACCAGTTGCAATGGACCGCCCTGCCTCCCGCATGGAAAATTCAACCCCAACCCACCGCCATCCCCGCCCTGGCCACCTACCAGGTGCGCCGATTCGACATGGCCGCCCGGCTTGATCCGGATCAAATCAAACCCGGCCAACCCCAGCCGGTGGAATTGACCTTCACCAACGGTTACACCAACGACAAAACCCCGGTCAAAATGGTTTTTCCCGTGGCCGCCAGCGATCGCCGTGAAGGGGATCTGAAACTCGATGGGTCGCTGGGCGAATGGTTCGCGGCCGATGCCCTGCAATCGGGACCGATGGTGCGGCTGCTGAACCGCCCCGCCCT
Source organism: Phycisphaerales bacterium (assembly GCA_020853095.1). GTDB lineage: Bacteria > Planctomycetota > Phycisphaerae > Tepidisphaerales > Tepidisphaeraceae > JADYZN01. The sequence continues at coordinate 124,936 of JADYZN010000033.1, forward strand.
GCAACGCCAGCAATTGCAATACAGCTCCACCGATTCTTCGCTCTACAGCGCCTGGTCGCAGGATTCGTTTTACCTTGGGTTCAAACTCGATGGCCTGATCGACCCCGGCATGCGATCAACGCGCAATTTCGTCGATTACCAGTTCCGCCGCGCGTGGGGGGAAGACCTTTGTGAAATCCTGCTCCAGCCGGTCTACGCCGACAATTCAACCGGCTCGGCGATTCATCTGGTCGCCAAACCGGCCGCCAGTTTCTGGGCCGAAACCAAGTCCGCCAACGACGCCTGGCAACCTCTTGCCGGTGGCGGCATCCGCTACGCCTGCACCATCGAAGGATCGATCTGGCGCGGCGAAATGGCGATCCCCTGGTCTCTCATCGCCGATCCGGCCAAAGGCATGCCGAAACTGCTGCGGTTCAATTTCACCCAGCATTGCCAATCCACCGGCCAAAGCGCCAGTTGGGCCGGCCCGGTCGATTTCGGCCGCGATGATGCCCTGATGGGATTGCTGCTTTTACGCTCCCCCGTCGCCCCCGGGATGAGCGGAAACCCGCGATGAGAACCAACCATGTGGAAAAATTTTCTCTACGGCGTCTGTTATTACCCCGAACACTGGCCGGCCCGCCGCCATGCCCGTGACATCGAACGCATCGCGGCCGCCGGATTCAATCTCATCCGACTCGGCGAAGGGGCATGGTCTTATTGGGAGCCGCGCGAAGGCGTTTTCAAATTCGACCTCTTCGACCGCGTGATCGACCTGTGCCGACGGCATGGCATCCAGGTCATCATGGGCACGCCAACCTATTGCGCCCCGGCCTGGGCCTCGACACAATACCCCGAAATTCTCCGCTGGGATTTCAACCGAACCCCCATGGCCCACGGCAGCCGCCGCAATCTCAATTACACCTCGCCCAAATATCTCGAATTGTCCGACCGGATCTGCGCTGCGCTGGCCGAACATTATCGCGATGAAAAACAGATCATCGCCTGGCAACTGGACAACGAATTCAACTGCCACATGGAGGTCAGCTATGCGCCCAGCGACACGATCGAATTTCGCCGCTGGTTGAAAAACCGTTACCGCACGCTGGCAAAACTCAACGCCACCTGGGGCACGGCCTTCTGGTCGCAAACCTATACGGATTGGAACCAGATCGACCTGCCCCATCCCACCGCCGCCCCGATGAACCCGCATCAACTGCTCGATGAATCGCGTTTCATCAGCGACTGCATCGTGCGGTTTGCCCGACGACAGGCCGACATTCTGCGGCGGTTCAACAAACGCTGGCTCATCACCCACAACGGCCTGTTCGGCAACGTCAATGGCCCTGAACTGGTCAAAACCCTCGACTTTTTCTCCCACGATCAATATCCCCTGTTCGCCGGTGAAACCGACTGGCACTGGCCGGCGTGGGGACTGATTCAGGCCCGCAGCCTCTCCAATCCCTTTGCCGTTCTGGAACAACAAGCCGGCCCGGGCGGGCAGATGAGTTACCTGTTGCGCACGCCCCGGCCGGGACAAATCCGCCTCTGGGCATGGCAAAGCATCCTTCACGGGGCCAAACTCGTCTGCTATTTCCGCTGGCGAACCTGCCCCTTCGGCAGCGAACAACACTGGCACGGCCTGTTGGACCCCGACAACCGCGACCAGCGTCGGCTCGACGAGGCCCGTCTGCTCGGCCGTGAACTCAAACGCCTGCCCGATGAGTTTTTCAAATCCCGGCCGGTTCAATTCGCCGCCGTCCTGCGCGACTTTGACAACGAAATCAACGAACGCCGGATCAACACCTACGCCAGGGAAGGCAACCACGAATCCAGCCGATGGCTGGCCGAACTGTGCGCCCGTCACATCCCCGCCGACATGACCTGGCCCGATCAGGATTGGTCCGGATACCGCCTGCTGATCGCCCCGCATCTGAAGATGATCGACCCGGCCATGACAAGCAAACTGACCCGCTACGTCCAACAAGGCGGCACGCTCATCCTGTGCGCCCAAAGCGGCTGCAAGGACTCCAACGGCCATCTCGTGGAACAATCTCTGCCGGGACATTTGTGGAAACTGTGCGGCCTGGAAATCTACGATTGGACAACCCTGACCGAAAAACAAACCCGCACCGCCCGCCTCATCGACGGCGGCCAGATCGAACTCAACGTCTTTGTCGAACACTTGCTGCCATTTGGCGCGCAGCCCCTCGCCCGATGGTCCGGCGAAGATTCGCTGTTGGAACGCTCCCCCGCCATCACCACCCATCGCGTGGGCAAAGGAACGGTCATCTACGTCGGCGGCTATTGCCCCCCCGCCGCCATCGGCAAACTGCTCGACCTGCTTTCATCCGGCACGGCCGTCCGCCTGCAACTGTCCCCGCTCGCCCGCGCCTCAAATCAGGTCGAGATGCTGGCCCGTCAATTTGGCCGCAAACGCTTCCTATGCCTCATCAACCACTCCCCCGTCCCTCAACCCATCTCCAACCTGCCCGCCGGCCACGAATTGCTGACCAACCGCACCATCAATCAAGGCCAGCTCGTCCTGCCCGGCTACGATGTCGCAATCGTGCGTTGTTGATCTTTCATCCATCCACGGGGCAGGATCACCATAACCATGGATGGATCAACACTTTACGGCCATTCCTGCAATTTCTTCGCCGAATCGGACCAGTCGGCCAGTCGTTCAATGTTCAGATGCGCCGCTCCATCCAATTCCAGCGCCGCGGGGCCGATGGCCATCGCATCCCGATTTTCGGTGAATGCAACTTCACTTCCGGGCGCATCCACATCGGCGACGGCCAACGGCCGGTCTCCAACTCGATTATCATAAAAATGGATCGATGACGACCCCGCCCCGATCTGCACCACCTTGCCCTCCTTGGCCGACGACAGATGATTTTTGACAAAATACAGGTCGTGGTGACCCGCCGTGATCGCCAGCTCGAAATCCCCCTTTGTCCTGCAATTCGGGCCGATCCGATTGCCCTCCAATCGCACGTAATTCCCGCCGCGATACACGAATTGCCTGAACTCGATCCCCGCGCGGCCATTTCCCACGATGGCGTTATCGCGAATCAGATGATGCGAGTCGCGCTCGCCGACCGAGATGCCGCAATCGCCATTGTGCTCGATGCGGTTGGCATGACAGTCGGAATGGCTGGATCGAAGACAATAAAAAATGCCATGGCTGCCATTGTCATGGATCTGATTGCCGGCCATCACGTATCGCACGCTGCCGCTGCCGGGATGGATGCCGATGCCGCTGTTGTGATGCAGTTCGCAGTCACGCACGACCACATCCGTACAGGCCTGAAACGAAATCGCATCCCCGCGGAAGTTCTTGATCTCAACCCCTTTGATGCCGATGCGATGCGACCGAAGCAGATACACCCCGGCCGCACGACAGCCATCGTGATCGCGTGTCTCATCGACGTTCCCATCCAGCACCAGATCGCCAATTGACGCATCATGAACGTCCGTCGCCTCGATGATCGAGGCAATCCGTATGGCAGTCGCGCCGTTCGTCGGTCCGTAATCATGCGCAAAAGGCCGGTCGATAAAGATCAGGTTGCCTTTTCTGCCGGTGACGGTTCCGACCGTCGTATAAAACCCCCAGGCCAGTTTGTCATAAACATGCACGCCGGAACCGACGGGAAACAACTCCGGCTCCTCAACGCTCATCTCATAATGCCCAAAACCCACGCGATCGAGCAATCGACTCTCAACGCTGGGAACCCTGCGAAGAATGGTTCCAGCCGACCCGCGAAGATGAACATTGTTCCGAAGGTGAATCGCATCCGTGAGCATGATCACCCCAGCCGGCAACGTGATCGTGCCCCCACCCCGCGCGGCGGCCTGGTCAATGTTTCGTTGAATCTCGAACTGGATGGACTCCATGGTCATCTACCCCGATAAAACCACCAGAATCATACCCCCAATCCCCAATGGTCGGGATCGTATCCGATGCCTCTCATGCTGCCAACGACCATGTTGCCTCACTGAAATCGGCTCATTGCTTGGTTATTCGTTGAACTTTTAGATGCGGGACATTTCGCTTCCGCGGGACGGTTTGATGTGCTCCTCACCCCCATCCCGGACGGCGAATCGATCGGGCATGCCGTCGCCGTCTTGTCAGGAGCCGAATCGGCCTTATGAACACGCTTGGATTTTAAGGATTGATTCACTGGACATTCGCAACCTGCGAATCCAGCAAGATTTATATGAATCGCACCTTGCAGGACTCGAACCTGCAACCTTCGGTTCCGTAGACCGACGCTCTATCCAATTGAGCTAAAGGTGCTGGAAAGGGTATCGTGCCGCAGGGGGTGGCGGCTGTCAAGGCAAGTTAAAATTCCATGTTGTACCGGAGTAGAAATGTCACCCCATAGCCGAAATAGAAGTGTCACCCCTTGGGCCGTTATACCGTGGCCACATGGGAGAACTTCGAATGTCGTCAAAGGAACGGGATCGTCTGGACATACTG
>JADYZN010000034.1 GCA_020853095.1 Phycisphaerales bacterium
CAGTATGTCCAGACGATCCCGTTCCTTTGACGACATTCGAAGTTCTCCCATGTGGCCACGGTATAACGGCCCAAGGGGTGACACTTCTATTTCGGCTATGGGGTGACATTTCTACTCCGGTACAACAGGCTATTGCGGAAACCATGATCTGGTCTATAGGATACATTGAATAATCCTTTGGAGGGAAGATGAAAATTCAGACGGTATTGGGTTTGGCGGCCGCGTTGCTGGCAACACAGGCGGTGTTTGGTGACACCACGATCGGTTCGCTGAACGACACGACCAATTCTTCTTCAGGTCATACCTACCTGGGTCAGACTTTTACGGCCCCCACCGGGGTCGCGTTTATCAATTCGGTCAGCATGGTGTTGCATGGCCCCCAAGAGGGCGGCAGCAACGGGAATTGGGAAATCTATAACTACGATGCGGGGGCAAACACATTGGGCACGCTGCTGGATACAGCGCCGGTCTCCGTTTACAGCGAAAGCCCGGTTTTGCCTTATACGCAGGCATTCAATACGCCGGTGACCCCGGGAAATCATTACGCATTACTTGTCAATTGGGGCAACACCGACACCGCAGGCGGGTATTTCAGCAGTAACAGCTATTATTCGGGCGGGACGACAATTTTAAGCACCGATGGCAGCACTCCCGTGGTTTTCAACAATTACGACATGGCGTTCGAGGTCACCTTTGCGCAGGTTCCTGAACCGGCTCTGCTGGGTGTGATTGCGCCGTTGATGCTGCTGGTTCGCCGGCGGCGGGCATCGTAGGGAGGGTTTGCCGGCGAAGTTGGCCGCAGGCGGCATTGATCTGGTCGCCGCGGGGCTGGCGGATGTGGGTGACGACCGAGTAGTCGCGAAGGATTTGCACGAATTGTTCGAGCCGTCGTGGGGTGGGACGCTGATAGGTGATGCCGCTGAGGGCGGGGCCGATGGGGTTGTAGGGGATGATGTTGACGTGGGCGCGAAAGCCTTCCATCAGGCTTGCGAGCCGGCGGGCGTGGTCGGCCGAATCATTCACTTCATTCAACAGGCAATACTCGATGTTGACGAACCGGCCGGTGCGCAACTGGTAGCGTTTGGCGGCGGCCATGATCAAGTCGATGCCGTAGCGCCGATTCATCGGAACCAGGCGGGCGCGGGTTTCATCATCGGGCGCGTGCAATGAAAGGGCGAGTTGGACCTTGTGGCCGCAATCGGCCAGGGCGTCGATGCCCGGGACGATGCCGACCGTGGAGACGGTGATCCGGCCGGCGCCGAGGTTGCCCATGGATGGGTGGGTCATGCGGGCGATGGATTCGATGACGGCCGGCAGATTGAGCATCGGTTCGCCCATGCCCATGAAGACGACCGTTTGCAACCGTCGGCCAATCGCGGCGGCGTAATGTCGCAGATGGAGAAACTGGTCGATGATCTGGCCGGCGGAAAGATTGGCGACGAATCCATCGCGGGTTGAGGCGCAAAAATCACACCCCATGGCGCATCCAACCTGCGATGAGATGCACCCGGCGGCGACGCCAGGGCGGTGGCCGGGCATGAGGACGGATTCAACCGTCCCGCCTTCGCAGGCCAAAAGGAGTTTTTGCGTGCCATCGGCGCTGGTGTGGGTGGTGATCAGACGCGAGGGGCGGGTGGAAAGTTCATCGTTCAGCCGCCGCATGAGGGATCGGCTGATGGGCAGCGCGGACCAGTCGGGCTGTCCATGGGTCTGGTAATGGGCGCGAAGAATCCTTGGCGCGTGGCTGGGCGGCTCGTTCCATTGGGTGAGCCGAAGCGACAGGGATTCGAGACTGTGATCGCACAGGGAGGGCATGGCCAAAGACCTCACCATCGGGCGAAGTTTTGCAGGATTTTCAGGCCGACGCTCTGGCTCTTTTCGGGGTGAAACTGGGTGGCGACGACGTTGTCGCGCCAGATGCTGCTGACAAAAGACCGGCCGTAGTCGGTGGTGGTGGCGATGATCGAAGGATCATCCGGGACGACGTGGTAGCTGTGGACGAAATAGACGTTTGGCCGGTCGGCCAGGCCGCCAAACAGCGGGGAATCGGCCTTTTTATCAAGCTGATTCCATCCCATGTGGGGAACTTTCAGGCCCATCGTCCGGTCCACGTCAAAGCGGATGCAACGCCCGGCCAGGACGCCCAGGCCGTCGTGTTCGCCATCTTCAAACCCCTTGTCGAACAGCATTTGCAAGCCAAGGCAGATGCCCAAAAAAGGCTTGCCCTGACGAACGTGTTGAAGGATCGGCTGGTCGAGGCAGGTGGATCGGAGCGTGGCGACGGCGTCTTTGAACGCGCCGACGCCGGGGAGGACGATCTTGTCGAACGATTCCACCTGTTCGGGCCGGGAGATGATCTGCGCGGCGAAACCCTCGTGCTCGAAGGCTTTCTGGACCGAGCGCAGGTTGGCCATGCCGTAGTCGATGATGGCGATGGAACTGGGCACGTTATTTGGTGGCGACGACGATCTCCACGCGGCGGCTGGCCTGTTTGCTCCCCTTGGCCTGGTTGGGACCAAAGGCGCGGACGGCCATTTGTTTTTCGCTGATTCCCTTGGCGGCCATGTAATTCATGACGGCCTTGGCGCGGGCGTAGGAGAGGTCAAAGTTGTCCTTCCATTTGTCGGCCGTGCGCTTGATTGGATCGGTATCGGTGTGGCCATCGACGAAAATGCGTTTGCCGGAATAGTCCTTTTTGATGGCGGCGGCGATTTTATCCAGCGTGGCCTGGGCGGATTGTTTGAGCGTGGCGTCGCCCGGGCCAAACAGAACGTCGCCGGGAAGATTGACCGTGACGTTGCCGGATTTGGGATCGTAGGTGGCGTCGATGCCTTCGAGGCCCGGCTCGTTCTGGCCGGCGGGCGGCTGGCGAAGGCTTTCCTGGAGCCGGGCGATTTCGGCGTCGCGCTTGGCGATCTCATCTCGCATGGACTGGAGTTGCGAGGGATCGGGGGCTGTTTTCAGCCGCGAATCCATCTCGGCGTTCTGGGCGCGCAATTCGCGGTTTTCCTTCCAGAGCGCCTGGTTTTCATCGTACAGTTTGTTCTGGCAACCCAGGGAGAGAAACGCCCCCAACAAGACGGCCGGCACGGCCCAGCGATTCATGCGCATGGTCACTCCGTTGTTAGACAGGGGAAAATGTAAGGCAAATGGGCAGGGCGTCAAGAAGGCGAGCCGGGAGTGGTCGAATCGGGGCGGGTTTTGAGCATGGAGGCTTTGGCGGTTCGGTCGGCTTCGGCACGCTGGAGCTTGTCCAGGGCCGATCGCCGGCGCAGCTCGCCCAGTTGGCGGATGGTGCGGAAGATGGTGCGGAACAGCCACCAGCCGAAGATGCTCACCGCGGCCGTGATCAGCAGCACCGTCAGGATGCCGGCGCGTTCGAATTTGACCACGACCAGGTTCAACGCCGGCTCGACGGTCGCGTTGCGGTTGGTGAAGATGAACAACAGGACAAAGAGGATCACCAGAAAGGTGACGACGATCTTGGTCCAGACTTTGATCTTGAGCCAGAGGGTGTTCATGATTCAATGAGCATTATCGGCAAATCGCACGAAGATGCGATGGGAAATTTCCGTCGCCGGCCGTTTATCCCCCCAGGCCGCGACCTTGAATCAACGAGGCGAGCACCTGCATCCCCGGCCGCAGATATTCGGCGATGGGGCAATAAACCAGCAGCACAAACGCGGTGGCGGCGCTGAGATACGGCCCATAGGGCAGTTCCCGTCGGGATCGGGTGATCAGGGCGTATAACGCGAAAAGGATGCCAAAAAACGGGGCGATGAAGAAGGCGACGGCAGCCGGGCCGGCGCCGACGACCGCGCCGACGCCGAACATCAGGTGGACATCCCCCAGCCCCATCGCCACCCGTCCAAAGGCCAGCGTGCCGAGGATTCGCGTCAACCAGACGCACAGGCCGCCGATCAGGGCACCGAGGATGGAACCGAGCAACCCGCCGATCCAGTGGGCGCTGACCAGCGATTGCCATCCATCGTGCAATGGGCCGGGGCGAAGGGTCAGGTAAGTCCAGATGAAGGCGCCCAGCAGCGGCGGCAGCAAAAAGAGCATCTCGTGACGCATCTCGGATCGAATCTGCGCCGGGGTGTATTCGGGGGGAAGCTGTGGCGGCGGCTGGCCCTTGGCATTGGCCTCCTTGATTTGCGCCTCGATCAGGTCACGGTCCACCTCCAGCGCCGGCTCGCCGGCGGCGAAACTGGTCGGGATCCAGCCGAAGGCCCACCCCACCAGGCTCACAAGCAACCCCACCCCCCCGCCGGCGGCCAATGCGGCGGCCGATGGGGAGACGATCAAGGAACCCGCCAGGTCCGGAGCGTCGATCAGGGGATGAGCGATGAACCCCACCAGGGCCATCAGCCAGGGGATGGAGATGGGGATGATGAACAGTTCGGCGTCGATCAGGCTGGCGGCCAGAAGGCTGAGGATCAGGAACATGTACAGGGCGTAGATCGGCCAATCCGTTGCGAACACCAGAAGATGGGGCGTAATGAACCCCAGTTCGTTGACGGCCGGCGCGCCGGGCGGGCAGGGGCCGACCTGAAAGATGAAAAACATCAGGTAATAAAAGACCAGAAGCAGCGCGGAGACCAGTTCCACCAGCGGATAGCGGATGGAAATGGGCTTTTGACAATATCGACAGCGGCCGCGCAGGAACAACCAGCCGAAGATCGGCACGTTGTCGTACCAGGCCAGGGCGGTGTCGCATTGGGGACAGTGCGACGGGGGTGATACCAGCGATTCACCCCGCGGCAATCGCCAGACGACGACGTTCAGGAAGCTGCCGATGCAGGCGCCCAGCGCGAAGACGAAGAGAATGAGGACAAGGTCAAACAAGGGTCCACATGCTATAGCAGCCGAACGATGTACACCACCGCATCATCAATCGACAGGTGGGTGACTTCCAGTTCCGCGCTCATGACCTGTCGATACCAGGGTTCGCGCTGGGCGAGAATGGCCTTGATTTCGTCGAGGTTGCCGCCGGAAGGGGTCAGCGCGGGACGGTTGGCGGCGGTGGCCGGATCAGCGGCGATGCGCTGATGGAGCGTGGCCGGATCGCAGCGGAGATAGATCACCCGATGCCCCGAATCCTGGATCAGTTTGCGATTTTGTTCGCGGATGACCGCCCCGCCGCCCAGTGAGATAACGTGGTCCTTGAGGGCCAGCGCCTGTCGCAGGGCCTCGGTTTCCAGATCACGGAAGGATTCTTCGCCGGCGTCGGCGAAAATCTCGCGGATGGACCTGCCGGCGGCGCGGACGATCAGGTCATCGGTATCGACAAACGGCTGCCAGAGTCGGTCGGCCAGCTTTTTGCCGATGCTGGTCTTGCCGCTGCCGCGATAGCCGACGAGGAGGATGCTCATGGTGTGATATATCGGTTGGGGTTCAGGTTTGCCTTTCGCATCGGACGGCCGCTGTTATAATGCCACGTCTATGCCGGCACCCAAGTATAAGCGCGTCCTGTTGAAAATCAGCGGGGAGGGGTTTTGTCATGAGGGGGGATTTGGTCTGGAAGGAGAAGACCTTGCCCTGATCGCCCGACAATGCGTCGAGGTGGCCAAGCTGGGGGTGCAGTTGGCGATTGTCGTCGGGGGCGGAAATTTCATCCGCGGGGCGACGTTCGCCGAGGATGGGCAGATCCCGCGGGCGACGGCCGACTACATGGGGATGCTGGCGACGGTCATCAACGCCCTGGCATTGCAGGAGACGATGGAGTCGTTGGGCCAGCCGACGAGGGTGTTGTCGGCCATCAGCGTATACAGCGTGTGCGAGCCGTTCATCCGCCGGCGCGCGGTGCGGCATCTGGAAAAAAACCGGACGATCATCCTGGCGGCCGGAACGGGCAACCCGTTTTTCACCACCGACACCTGCGCGGCGCTGCGGGCGACCGAAATCAATGCGAACGTGCTCTTGAAGGCGACCAAGGTGGATGGAATTTATTCGGCGGACCCCAAAAAAGACCCTTCCGCAAAGCTCTATCACGACATCACTTACGAGCAGGTGTTGAAGGAGCAATTGAAGGTGATGGATCGAACGGCCATCACGTTGAGCATGGAACGACAGATTCCGCTGGTAATTTTCAATCTGAAAAAGCCGGGGAACATCATGCGCGTGGTCATGGGAGAGGATGTGGGGACGCGGGTTCACGCGTGATTTTTTGAACTTATTTTTCAGTCAGCGAGGCCGTTATGCCGGTGGATGATATTTTGCTGGATTGTGAAGAACACATGGAAAAGGCCGCCGAGCATCTGCGGCACGAATTGCGGGGAATCCGGACCGGCCGGGCCTCGCCGGCGCTGGTGGAGAACATCCGGGTGGAATATTACGGCACGCCGACCGAACTGCGGTCGATCGCGTCGATCTCCGTGCCGGAGGCGACGCAGTTGCTGATCAAGCCGTTCAGTCCGGGGGACATGAAGGCGATTGAAAAGGCGATCAACGACAGCAAGATCGGCCTGACGCCGCACAGCGACGGCAAGCAACTGAGGTTGTCGCTGCCGCCGATGTCGCAGGAAACCCGCCAGCGCATGGTCAACCAGTGCAAGCAGCATGGAGAGACCGCCAAGATCGCCATCCGCAACGCCCGCCGGGATGCCAACAAGCTGATCGACACCGAGGAAAAAGGGGGAATCATCGCCGAGGATGACGCGAAAAAAGGGCGCGAGCAGATTCAGGACCTGACCAAGAGTTACGAGACGAAGGTGGATGAAGTCCTGGAACACAAGCGCAAAGAGGTGATGGAAGTGTAAACCCTTTGGGGACTTCGGGGGCAAGCTGGACTTGATCATGTTTCAATTGACCCGCGAGGTGCGGTTTGCCGTTAACGATGAGGCGGAGGATCCCGGCGAGCGGCCAACCAATGGATTCGGTGGGTTTCCGACGTTGCGGGGGATGGGGCGGTATCTGGAATTGCGGGTGACGTTGCGGGGGGCGCTGGACTCGCAAAGCGGGTACTTGTGCAACATCCGTCAAATCGATTCGGTGGTGCGGCAGCGCGCCATCCCGCTGGTGCGGCGGGAGTTGCAAGGCGGTCGGGCGACGGGCGAGGCGATGGTGGCGCTGTGGGCCGGTGAACTGGCCGGAGCGTGGCCACAGGCGACGTTGTCGCGGCTGAGCCTGCGTTTAAGCCCTTATTACAGCGTCGATGCGGTCCTTTCGGAGTTGCCGATGATTCAAGTGAGCCAGATGTTTGAATTTTCCGCCGCCCATCGGCTGCACAATCCGGCGTTAAGCCCTGAAGAAAATCTGCGCCTGTACGGCAAGTGCAACAACCCGCACGGGCATGGGCACAATTATGAGGTCAAGGTGACGTTGCGCGGCGAGCCGGATGAAAACGGACGGTTGATCGACCTGTCGCATTTTGAACGGCTGGTGCGGCAAAGCGTGATCGACAAATTCGATCACAAGCACCTGAACGTCGAAGTGAATGAATTTCTGAATTTAATTCCAACGGTTGAAAACATCGCGAAAGTGGTTTATCAACTGCTGCGGCCGGCGTTCGCGGGCCAAGGGGCACGTTTGTCATCGGTGACGGTCTGGGAGACGCCCAAGACGTGGTGCGAGTATTCGGAGTGAAATGGTTTTGACCAAGGGCGAGACACAACTGAGCGGCGACAGGCGGATTTTCATTCGCCAATTGTTGAATTGCATTCTGCTCGCGCTGGTCGCATGGGGGGTTTTTGGCACGGCTTTGGGCATGGGGGTCGCATCGGCGGCCGAGGAACACGAACACATCAAGCTGCGCACCGGTTTGCTGCCGATCACCGGAGACAACAACCCGGTGGCCCAGGCGGAACGGCAGGTCATCGCGCTGTTCCGGGCGAAATTTCCATGGATCGAGCCGGTGTCGGCGACCGGGTTGCAACTGCCCGGCGGGCAGACGATGGACATGGTTCCATTCATGCAGATCGCCGGCGACATGGCGCCAGACCTGATGTACGTCAACTTTCGCCAGTCGCAGACGTACATCAGCATGAAACTGCTCTACCCGCTGGATGAGTACGTGGAGGCGGCGGCGAAGGTGCATCCGGCCGACGGTTCGGCATTGACCACCGAACAATATCGCAAAATGCTGGAAAAAGGGGCGGGTTGGCCGGAGCTGTCCAAGCGATTGGCCGAGCAGACCTGGGAGGTGATGCGGCGGGCATGTCCTTATGGCCAGGATTGCCCTTATCGCCAGAAATTGGGACAGGCTCCGCTGGCGAAGCATTGGCACGTGTTTACGTTTCCGGTGCAGCCGCTGGTCATCGCGATGGTCTATGACAAGGGGCTGATCGCGGAATACGCCAAGCAGGGGGTCAAGCTGCGCACCCCCCAAAACTGGGATGAATTGATCCGTTGGGCGAAGATCATGACCAACCCGCCATTTGAATACGGCATGGCGTGGGCGACCAACATGGCCTCGTGGCAGTTTTTGTCATTTTTGTATTCGGCCGGCGGATACGTGGTGAAACAGGATGACAATGGGGATTGGCGCTGCGTGATCGACAGCGACGAGGCGGCCGAGGCGGCGTGGTTTTACGCGCGGCTGCGGCTGGAAAAGGTGGTTCGCGGCGGGCGGACGTATCGGGGCGTGGTGGTTAACGAGGAAAACATCGATCCGAGCATCCGGTTCGCCTATTCGTACACCTACCTGGACTCGCAGTTTTTCTCGCAGGCGGGGGATTTGAGCAGCAAAGGGGTGGGCGCGGTGCCGGCGGGGCCGACCGGGCTTTCTCGCAGCGAGTTCAACGCCCGGATGGTGGGGATTTTTTCGGGTTTGCGGGACAACCCCCAGCGCCGGGATGCGGCCTGGGACTACGCATGGTTTTACGATGGCCCCGAGGCGCGCAAGATTCGCATGGAGTACATGGTGGAGATGGGGATGGGCCGGTTCGTTCGGCCGGAAATCCTGCGGGATTTCAACGTAGACGGCCGTTACGACGACGTGATCCGCCAGATTCCCAAAGAACTCAACGAAACCTACCGCATCGCCATGCAGGGGGGCGTGCCCGAACCGTACGGCAAGAACTGCCAGTACATCTACTTTGAATTGAACAAGCCGCTGGGGGAGATCATCCAGAACCCCGAGATCATCGCGGCGGTGGATGCGGGGGACAAGGTCAGGGGCAAGGCGGTCATCCGCGGAATTCTCAAACGCAGCCAGGAGTCGATCAACCAGCGGCTGCTGGGGATTTTGCCGCCGAAGGTACAAAAACAGCGGCAGATCGTGTCGTGGGTGGTCATCGCGGCGGTGACGTTGATTTTCGTGTGGGTGTTCAAACGGGTCTATCGCACGTTCCGCCCGCCCGAGGGGATCGAGGCGGGGGCATGGCAGTTCGGCAAATACCGTTTCGCCTACATCCTGCTGCTGCCGGCGATTCTGACCATCGGGATGTGGATGTACTGGCCGCTGGCAAAGGGCACGCTGATCGCGTTTCAGGATTACAGCGTGCTGGGAGACAGCCAGTGGGTGGGGTCGTCGCAGTTCGCATCCGTGTTGTTCGACGCCGAGTTCTGGCATTCGATGTGGCTGTCGCTGCTGTACGCGTTGATGTACATGTTTTTCGGGTTCTGGGTGCCGATCGCGCTGGCGTTTTTGCTGGTTGAAGTGCCGCGGGGCAAGGCGTTTTTCAGAACGATTTATTACCTGCCGGCGGTGTTGAGCGGCGCGGTGGTGATTTTCCTGTGGCGGAGCTTTTACAACGGCGACGGCCTGATCAACCAGGTGATCAACGGGCCGATCGTGGCGATCAACGCGATCTTCGGAACGCACCTCCAGATGGTGCACCAGGACTGGCTGAACAATCCGGCGGCGGCGCTGCTGTGCGTGCTGCTGCCGACGATCTGGGTGGGGATGGGGCCGGGATGCCTGATATACCTGGCGGCGCTCAAGACGGTCCCCGATGAGATTTACGAGGCGGCCGACCTCGACGGGGCGGGCATCTGGTCCAAGGTATTCCGCATCGCCATTCCGTCGATCAAGGCGCTGGTGATGATCAACTTCATCGGGGCGATGATCGGCGCGGTGCGCGGATCGTCCGCGTTCGTGCTGGCGATGACCGGCGGCGGCCCCTACAACGAGGCGGGCGGGGCGACCGAGGTGATCGGCCTGCACATTTTTTACGTCACGTTCGGCTATTTGAAATTCGGCACCGGCGCGGCGATGGCCTGGGTGCTGGGGGCGATGTTGATCGGATTCACCGTGGTCCAGTTGCAACGCCTCAGCCAACTGGAATTCAAGACGGCCAAGACCTGATTTCGGCCCAAGGAACGCACGCGATGCCCATTATCAGCCAGGTTGGCGGCCGCTCACTGAAGGTCAGGATGACCTATGGCGCGCTGTTCCTGATTCTGATCCTGGGGGGCGTCTCGATGATCTACCCGATGATGCTGATGGTCTCCGGGTCGGTGCAAAGCCAGGTGGATTATCCGAGGCTGTCGGTGCTGCCGGAATTTTTGTGGAACGATTCGCTGCTGTGGGGCAAATACATCCAGTCCAAATATGGCGTGATGGAATATGCCGATCGGTTTTTGAAATCCAGCCTCGGCGACTGGCGAAACATCAAACCACTTGATCATGTGGACCCCAACGCCGAGGCATTCATCGAGTATCGCGACAGCACCCCATGGCCCCGAGAATGGGCCTTGCCCGGACACTGGGAGTCGTCCAAGGTCATCGCCAAGAACGGCCGGCGATACCGCGACATGCTGCGCCAGGCGGCCGGGGATGACATCCAGTCGGTGAACGAAGCAACCGGCCTGTTTTACGCCGACTGGACCAGCGTGAACCTCCCCTCGGCGCGATTCTGGTCGCGCCGATTCAACTTTCCACAGACGGTGGATTACAAGGTTTTATACGAATTGACGGCCACCGCGCCCCACGCCGACTGGGTCATCGTCGATCCGGATGGGGTGTTTTTATACGATTATCTGCGGCCGCAATGGGGGGATGTGCAGTCGTACAACCAGGCTCACGGAACACAGTACGAGAAGTATGACCAGGTTCTGCTGGCCACCCATCCGCCCGAAAATCCCAGCGAACGAACGGACTGGGAAAAATTCGTCCGCACTGAACTGAACATCGCCTTCATCCGCATCAACCCGGCCGCGACGGGGGGTTGGCGGGAATTCCTGCGACAACGGTACAGCGGCAAAATTCAGAACCTGAACCGCGAATGGAAATCCCAATGGCCTGGCTTTGACGCGATCTCGCTGCCCGAAGGATTGCCCCGGGAAAACGCCATCCAAAGCGACCTGGGGGCGTTTGTGAAGGATGCGGCAAACTGCCCGCTGGACGCCCTTTCCATCTACGGCCCCCGACAGGGATTTGAACAGTACGTCGCCAAGCAGAAAAACGTGGAGGTTTCACAGGTCGCCCCGCTGCCGATTCCCACCGAATCGGTCGATTATCTGGACTTTCAAAAGAACAAGGGGTCCTTGCGCTGGGAATTCGTCAAGCGCAACTACATCGCGGTGATGGATTATCTGCTGGTGCATGGCAACGGCATCCGCAACACGGTGATCTTCTGCTTTTTGATGGTGATGACCAACCTGCTGGTCAACCCGCTGGCGGCCTATGCGCTGAGCCGATACCGCCCCCCCAGCACCTACACCATCCTGCTGTTCTGCATGGCGACGATGGCCTTCCCGGCGGAAGTGACGATGATCCCGTCGTTTCTGTTGTTGAAACGCTTTCCCCTCTATGGGTTGTTGGTCGGAACGGTCGCCACACTATTAGTGGGGTGGTTGTTGAGTCGCTGGCGGCCAAACTGGCCATCCTTGCTGTCGGGGATGGTGGCGGTGGTGGTGGGAATCGCCGCGGGATGGTGGTTGACGCCGCTGGTGGCGCAGGAGATTTTTGGCCGGGAGCATGGGACGATCAGCCTGTTGAACACGTTCTGGGCCTTGGTGCTGCCGGGGATGGCCAATGGGTACAGCATCTTCCTGTTGAAGGGGTTTTTTGATTCGCTGCCCAAGGAACTGTACGAGGCCTCCGACATCGACGGGGCCAGCGAATGGACCAAGTTCTGGATGATCACGATGAGCCTCTCCAAGCCGATCCTGGCGGTTTTGGCGTTGGCGGCGTTCACAACGGCGTACAGCGAGTTCATGATGGCCCTGGTCATCATCCCGGATCAGGATATGTGGACGATCATGGTCTGGCTGTTCCAGTTACAAAGCCGATCGCACCCGACGTTGGTTTATGCCAGCCTCGTCATCGCGGCGATCCCGACGTTGATCATATTCCTGTTCTGTCAAAATCTGATCATTCGCGGTATTGTGGTGCCATCGGAAAAATAGCGCCGGCCCGACCGGCGAACCAGGCACAACCGTTTTGACGGAGCAACACCATGATAAAGACGATCAGTTACTGGTCGGTTCAGGGGGGATTGGAAGGGACAAGGCCGATCAATGAGGCGCTGGCCGATGCCAAGTCGGCCGGATTTGCGGGGTTGGAACTGGCGATCGCCGCCAGCGGCGTATTGACCCCCCAGACGGACCAGGCCACCTGTCAGCGTTATCGCCAGGAGGCCGAACGCCAGGGGGTGATCGTGCAGACGCTGGCCAACGGGATGACCTGGGGGGGCAGCCCCACCGATCCGGATGAATCCGTGCGAAAAAAGGCGGTGGCGGACGCCAAGGCATCGCTGCAACGGGCGGCGTGGCTGGGTTGTCAGGCGATGCTGTACGTTCCGGGCGCGGTGAAAATCCCATGGGAACCCAAATATGGCCCGGTTCGTTACGATCTGGCGCACAAATGGGCCTTGGAGGGTGCCAGGGAGCTGGCGGAGGCGGCCGAGAAGTTCAGCGTGGACCTGTGCGTGGAGAACGTATGGAATGGCCTGATGTATTCGCCGCTAGAACTGGCGAAATTCATCGACGACATCGGCTCCAGACGGGTGGGCGTCTATTTTGACGTGGGCAACATGATGGGCCTGCACCAGCACCCGCCGGACTGGATCAAGATCCTGGGCGATCGTATCAAGCGGATTCACATCAAGGACTTCGATTCGGCCAAACCGGGAATGGCGGGTTTCGTGGACCTGCTGGCCGGCAACGTCCCGTGGGCGCAGGTGATGAAGGAATTGCGGGCATTGAAATATGACAAGACGATCGTGGCGGAGATGATGCCATACGATCCGACGTTGTTGCAGCGCACCAGCACGGCGATGGACAAGATTCTGGCGATGTGAAAAACATCATTATTTGGAATAAACATGAACGGCAACTGGTTGAAGGAACATCTTGGGATTTGCAGTTGGTCATTGCACGCCACCGATGCCGATGACCTGGTGAAGCAGCTTTCGGCGGTGGGGCTGGCCAGGGTGCAACTGGCGCTTGGCCCGCTTCGCGATGAGCCGGACAAGTGGAAGGGTGTGGATCGCAAGCTCGCGGATGCGGGGATGAAAATCGTCTCCGGCATGGTGGGGACGGTGGGAGAGGATTACAGCACGATCGCCGCGATCCGCCGCACCGGCGGGCTGGTGCCGGATGACACCTGGCCGCAGTCGCTGGAGGTCATGAAAAGATCGGCGCCGGTCGCGGCCGGCCTGGGCGTCAGAATGGTGAGCTTTCATGCGGGGTTCATCCCCGCGGGCAAGGATGATCCGGCGTTCAACAAGGTGGTCGACCGGCTGGGAAAGGTGGCGGACATCTTCAAGGAAGTCGGCTGCACGATTTTTCTGGAGACCGGCCAGGAGGCCGCGACGACGTTGCAGCGATGCCTTAAAACGTTGAACCGTCCGGATGTGGGGGTGAACTTCGACCCGGCCAACATGCTGCTGTACCGCAGCGGCGACCCCATCGAGGCGATGAAACTGCTGCTGCCGCACATCGTGCAGTTTCACGTCAAGGATGCGATCCGCAGCGATGCTGACGGCAAGTGGGGCGAGGAAGTGGCGGTCGGCACGGGCGAGGTGGACTGGGCGGGATTTTTCGGTGTCCTGAAGGAGAACAACTGGAACAGGGGCAACCTGGTGATCGAGCGCGAGGCGGGCGATCAGCGCGTGGCCGACATTCGCCAGGCGCAGAATTTTCTTCACGGCGTATTTGGAAAGGCGGATTAGGCTTATGTTGAAAGTGGGAATCATCGGTCTGGGGATGATGGGCCGGACGCATTACGAGGCGTATCAGAAGATCGAGGGCGTGGAAGTCGTCGCCATCGCCGACACCGATCCCAAGCGCGCCGCCGGAGACCTGACCGGAACCGGCGGCAATCTCCTGCAAGGTGGGTTGTCGCGCCTGCCCATGGACAAGATCAAGGGATTGGGTGATTACCGCCAGTTGCTGGCGATCAAGGACCTGGACATCGTTGACATCTGCTCGCGCACGCCGATGCACGCCGAGATGACGGCCGCGGCGCTGGAGTCCGGCAAGCACGTGATGTGCGAAAAACCGCTGGGGCGAACCGTGGCCGAAGCACAAAAAATCGCGGACGCCGCGGCCAAAGCAAAGGGTTTGTTCATGCCGGCGATGTGCATCCGGTTCTGGCCGGAATGGGCCTGGGCCAAGGAAGCGGTCAAGAGCGGCCGCTATGGCAGGGTGCTGGGGGCGCATTTCCGCCGGGTCGCCTCGTTTCCCGGCGGGTGGTACAAGGATGGGGACGCCAGCGGCGGCGCGATCCTCGACCTGCACATTCACGATTCGGATTTTGTCTATTATCTGTTCGGCATGCCCAGGGGGGTTTTCAGCCGCGGATTCAGCAAGCCGACCAACCAGATCGATCACCTGGTCACGCAATATCTGTATGACGATGTGCCGGTCGTCATGGCCGAAGGGTCGTGGGCGCAGGCGGATGGGTATGGGTTTACCATGCGTTACACGATCACCTTTGAGAACGCCACGGCCGATTATGATCTGGGGCGTTCGGACACCCTGCTGCTGTACCAGGGCGGCAAGGCCGAGCCGATCCGCACCCAAGGGGGCACCGGATACGAGGCGGAGCTGGGGTATTTCGTGAATTGCATCAAAAAAGGCGAAAAACCTTCCGTGGTCAACGCCTCCGACGCGGTGCCGGGATTGAAAATCGTCGAGGCCGAGGGAAAGAGCATCCGCGAAGGGAAAGTGGTTTCGCTGTAATTTTCAGCGACACCCGATCGCACAGGCGCCCAGATGCCGGCAACGAGCATTGCGTTGATCGAACAGGGCATCGCCCAGGGGTTGCACCCCGGCGCGCAACTGTACGTCAGCCGGGCCGGTCGGGTGATCGTGGATGTCGGCATCGGCCAGTCGAGGCCGGGCGTGGCGATGGAAGCCGACACCTCCATGGCCTGGCAGTCGGCGGGCAAACCACTGACGGCGGTCGCGATTGGGAAATTGTGGGAAACCGGCCGGTTGCACCTGGACGATCCGGTTAGGCGGTTCATCCCGGAATTCGGCGTCAACGGCAAAGAGCCGATCACGATCCGACATCTGTTGACCCACACCGCCGGCATCCGGTGGGCCAACTTCTCAACTGGTGAGGATTGGGATCGGGTGATCGAGGCGATCAACACGGTTCGGCCCGAACCGCGCTGGACGGCCGGCCAAAAGGCGGGGTATCACGCGCTGACAAGCTGGTATGTTCTGGGGGAGATCATCGCAAGATTGACTGGCCGGGATTTTGAATCCGCGTTGCAAACGCTGGTGCTGGAACCGGCCGGAATGAACCGGACGACCTGCTTTTTGTCGGCCGACGAACTGCAAAACAACCCACGCCACAGCGGCCTGTACAACACCAAGGATGAACCGATGAGCGAGGATCGATCCACCATCGGTCTATGCTCACCGGGATCGAGCCTGCGCGGGCCGGTGCGGGAATTGGGACGGTTTTACGAGATGCTGCTGAGGCAGTTGAGAACCGATGCGCCAGGTTCAGACGCTGCAATCCGGCCGCAGACGATTGAAGCGTTGACGGCCCGCCACCGGGTGGGGATGTTCGATCACACCTTCAAGCGCGTGCTCGACTGGGGACTGGGATTCATCGTCAACAGCCGATATCTGGGCGGGGAGATTCCATATGGATTTGGGGATCACGCCTCGATGCGCGCCTTCGGCCATGGCGGCCGACAATCCTCCATCGCCTTTGCCGACCCGGAACATCAACTGGTCGTCGCGCTGGCGTTCAACGGGATGCCGGGTGAAAAACAAAACGACCAGCGCGCCCGCCCGATCCTGACGGCGCTGTACGAGGAATTGGGTCTGGCCAACCCGGAGCAACCAGCCGATCATCCAAGTCGCTGACCAGGCTCGTCACATCAACCGGCAGCGGCCTGTAAATCGCTGCCTGACTCGACCCTCTCGGTCCTGCGACGGCGATGTAACATCGTCGCGCCGGCGACCAGTGATATGCCCGCGATCGCCGTCGGTTCG
Organism: Phycisphaerales bacterium; assembly: GCA_020853095.1. Classification (GTDB taxonomy): domain Bacteria; phylum Planctomycetota; class Phycisphaerae; order Tepidisphaerales; family Tepidisphaeraceae; genus JADYZN01. The sequence goes on from JADYZN010000034.1 coordinate 16,345, forward strand.
GGCACGCTCGACAGATAAATGCCCGGCTGGCGGCTATCAAACGCATACGGGACACCCATGTTGTGTTCTGGAACCAGTGCGCTGTACGCATGGGTGTCATAGGTGCGCAACATCCGTGCTGTGGGACTCGATACATTGCGTCCCAACCAATAGTGCTGTTTTGTTGCCCAGCGATTCGAGCCAACCTGGGTGATGGTCACGAACAGCAGATAGGACTTGGCGGTGTCCATCGAAACGACGCCGCCGGGTGTGAAGTCGAATGTTGCCCAGTGCCTGCCACCGGTCAACCCCGTAACGGTGGCCGTATCCAGCAGTGAATAGGATGCGATGGTCTGAGATGTCGGATAGGTATTGGCCGCCGGAATGGCCGGCACCTCGTACAACTCCATGCGCAGATCCCCGGGAGCACCGATATCCAGTGGAATTTGCGCATGCGTCAGCGTGCCGGCGGCCGTCGGAGAAAGATACATGCCGTACGCCCATTCCCCCATGGTGGTGGTGTATTGACTGCCGGTATCGCCAAATGCACCGACATATACCGTCCCCACTTTGAGTGATACCAAAGTGCTGATGTCCGTGATCTGCGGCGTGACATTTGAATAGAGTATCGCCGCCGTCGCTTCACCTGACGCCAGGACGCCCGCGAACACGGCCGCGGCTGCAACCACACAACGATACCTCCCGACAATGCGCATCATTCTTCCCTCGAAAAATAATCACTTACAAACCCATGCAAACCCTGAATCACAACCCAATGGGCTTTTGCGTAAACCTTGGCAATACTGATTGTCATCATACCCCAAGCAATCGGAATGAAGACGCCGAAAACATTGCCATTGAGAAGTACCGGCGGCAAATCGGCAAGATTCTCGGTAAATTTTTACGATTACGCCATTTATGTCGAGACAAGATGTGAACGATGAACATCCCCCGGACCGGGATGAAGGGCTGATTCAATCATTATTGGACGATTGCCCAAAATGTCATGCGAGGCGAAGGCCCACGGATTGGAAAAAAGAAAAGTCCTGTGTGTTTGCCGTCGCCAAAACGGCATCCAAGCGAAGGCAAAGAGCAGCAATCAAACAATCGGCAAGGCTGCCGCGACGACGGCCGGTCTTATTAAAAAGACCAACACCAGCCTCCGCATCCTGTTTCAATAATGGATAAAAGTCGGAAAACAGTTCATCGGCAATTGCCTGATCTTGTTCATTCAGGGCCCGCAGCAAAATTCAGCCCATGCAATCGCACTGATGCCGATCTTCTCACCTCGATTGATCCATTCATGCAGACAAAGATTCTGCGGTGTATTCGCCTTCAGGGCATAAATAACATAATTGGTATCCAGAAGGATCATTCCTGTGGACCGAGATGTTCACGGTTATTTCGGGCGGTGTTAATCCATTGATCTATCTGTTGATCGGTCAGGTTTAGATTATTTTGGAGTTGTTTCAAGGCGGCGAGCTTGCCGGCAATGGAAGGTTGTTATCCTTCAAGCAATACAATGACTTCAGCCCGTTCACCTTCCTTCAATTCCGGTGAACGCACTTCAACCAAACCGTCCGATTGAATTGTAACGCTTTGACGAATGGCTGACACCATGTCCACATTATACCATGCATAGAGCCTATCCGAATAAATAATGACCCCGCGACGGACGATTTTGGTCTGCCATCAAGGAGCGACGACAAGGCGACTCTAAACGAGTCTCGGAGGAGGAGCGACGCCGAGGGCGGGCTAAAAGCGTCTCGCCCTTCGGGTGGGCCGAAAAAAAGGCCCATCGCGGGGTCATTTGTCGTTCGGATAGGCTCTTACATGCTCTTGGCCTTCTCGCGCACCTCGTCGATGCTGCCGACGTACAGGAAGGCCTGTTCGGGCAGGTCGTCCGCCTTGCCTTCGGTGATTTCCTCGAAACTGCGGAGGGTGTCGGCGATCTTGGTGTAGTTACCCTTTTTGCCGGTGAATTGTTCGGCGACGTAGAACGGCTGGCTGAAGAATCGCTCGATTTTGCGCGCCCGGCTGACGATCAACTTGTCCTCTTCGCTCAGTTCGTCCACGCCCAGAATCGCGATGATGTCCTGGAGGTCGCGGTAGCGCTGCAGCATGTTCTGCACCTTGCGGGCGATGCGGTAATGATCTTCGCCGACGATCTGCGGGTCCAGCGCCCGGCTGGCCGAGGCCAGCGGGTCCACCGCCGGATAAATGCCCTTGGCGGCGATGGAACGTTCGAGATAAATGAACGCATCGAGGTGGGCGAAGGCGTTGGCCGGGGCCGGGTCGGTGGGGTCATCCGCCGGCACGTACACCGCCTGCACGGACGTGATGGCGCCGTGCTTGGTGGAGGTGATGCGCTCCTGCAGCTCGCCCATTTCGGTGGCCAGCGTCGGCTGATAACCCACGGCGCTGGGCATACGGCCCAGCAAAGCCGACACTTCAGAACCGGCCTGCGTGAATCGGAAAATGTTGTCGATGAACAGCAGCGTGTCCGCACCCGATTCATCGCGGAAATACTCCGCCATCGTCAGGGCGCTCAAGGCCACCCGAAGACGCGCGCCCGGCGGTTCGTTCATCTGGCCGAACACCATCACGGTCTGGTCGATGACGTGCTTGCCGGTCGATCCGATCTCGGCCTCCTGCATTTCCAGCCACAGGTCGGTCCCTTCGCGGGTGCGTTCGCCCACGCCGGCGAACACCGAATATCCGCCGTGCTGCTGGGCGATGCGGGCGATCAGTTCCTGAATGACGACGGTTTTGCCCAGACCCGCCCCGCCGAACAATCCCGCCTTGCCGCCGCGAACGAACGGCGTCAGCAGGTCGATCACCTTAATGCCGGTTTCAAACACCTCGGCCTTGGGGGACAGGTCCACGAATTCCGGCGGCTCGCGGTGGATCGGCCGGCGCTCGGTGGTCGCCACCGGCCCCTGGTTGTCGATCGCATCGCCAAGCAGATTGAACACGCGGCCCAACGTCTCCTTGCCCACCGGAACCGTCAGCGGCCCGCCGGTGTCAACGCAGTCCATCCCGCGACGAAGGCCGTCGGTCGATCCCAGCGCCACCGCCCGCACGCGGCCGCCACCCAGATGCTGCTGCACCTCGCCGGTCAGATGAAGACCCGAATTGTCTCCCTGCGCGCCGATCTTGACGGCGTTGTAAATCGCCGGAAGTTGATCTTCCGGAAACTGCGCATCAAACGTCGAACCAATCACCTGAGAAATCTTTCCTGTCGCGGGCATGAGGGTTTCCTCTAAAATTTCAAAGCCTGATTATCCAAAGACGAAAGATTGTACCATTTTGTCACAATCTCACAATAGTCTATAGTGGTTTGCGGTGAATACAATGACAAGCATGGCCAGCGCCAACCTACCGATCACCCTGACCGATCCAATCAATGCTGCCATTCTGGCAGTATCAGAAGACCGCATTCAGGGATTCAACCCGGACCCGATTCGGCAGATCGCCCTTCAGAGCGGGATCGACCTGCCAACAGTTCATCAACGCATCGCGGCGATGTTGCGCGGCGGGACGATCCGTCGTGTGCGACAAACCCTTATGGCGACAAATCTTGCGCGCGGTGCACTGGTGGCGTGGGTGGTGCCGGAGGAGAAACTATCGGCCGCCTTTGAGTGGATGAACGAGAAAGACCCCTTTTCGGGGCACATCGTCATCCGGTCCACCGATCAGGCGATCACCGGGTCGCATTATCGACTCTGGACGACGTTGAAAGTCCCGCAGGGATATTCACTGGAAAAACATTGCCAGTTGCTGTGCAAGCTGACCGGGGCGACGAAATTCAAATTGTTGCCGGCCAACAAGCTGTTCGCCCTGGGCGTGGGGCACATCCGACGAAAAGGGATGGAGCCTGGGTCGCATTCGCCCGAACTGGCAGAGGTCGTGGGAACGCAGATCGTCGAGCTGTCCGACATGGATTGGCGGGTGCTGACGGCGTTGAAACGTGAATTTTCGCCTGAAGAAATCGAGGCGGCGGCCACTCGGCCGGATGCGACGTTCTGGGATGGCCGGGCGGCCGAGGCCGGTGTTGATCCGGAGGCGTTTTGCACGGTGGCCCGCTCGTTAAATGAACGGGGCGTCATCGGCCGGTTTTCCACGTTCCTGGAACACGTCAAGCCGCTGGCCACCGGCGAACGGGTAACCAAGTTCAACGCGCTGTTCCACTGGGCTGTGCCGCGGGGGTCTGAACTGGAAGCCGGCCGACAGGTTGGCCGATTTCACATCATGACCCATGCCTATTGGCGCGAGGCCGGCGAAGAATTCGGCAACGTCAACATCATGGGGGTCGCCCACGGGACCGACAAACAGCTACTCCTGGCACATAAGGCCGCCATTGACAAGCACTTGGAATCGGTCGGCATTCCGGTTCATTACACCAATATTTTCTGGGGCGGGCGCAGCGAGATCAAACCAAGCGAAATCTCCCCCTTCGCATACGAGGATTTTTGCCGCGAACATGGCATCGATCCGCAGTCGATGCGACAACCGTAACGATGGGTGGATCAGTATCGAAATCCGTTGCCGCGCAGATGGGTGAATGATGCGCCTTCGTGAAGAATCGCCCCGTCGATCACCTCCCCCACCATCAACAGATGATCGGCCTGAAGGCCGCACACCTGTTTTAGCTGGCATTCCATGTAGGCCAGGGCATCGGTCAGAATCGGTGCGCCATTGCTGGAAGGGCGATGATTGACACCCGCCAGCGCCTCCGGCCCCGGCGAAACACCCCGGACAAAACGTTTCATCAGGGCCGATTGATGTTCGCCGATCACCGACAGGACAAAATGGCGTTCCCGATGGATGATCGGCACCAGCGGACGGTCGGCCGCGATGGCCACGGTCAACAGCGGCGGTTGAAAACTCGCCTGCTGAACCCAACTGGCCAGCATCGCGCCGGACTGATCACCCGTGCCGGCGGTTAAAATGAACAGCCCGCTGGGGATTCGACCCAATGCCTTGCCAATGGTGTTTTTTCGCGTGTCGGCCGGTTGCATGGAGAACCGTTGTAGCCGATGAGACGGGGGCGTGCTACGGTGATGCGGATGGATGAGCAGTCGGCTGAACTGGATGGGGTGCGGATTCGTCAGCTAGCGGCCGGCCGGCGGGCGGCGATCCGGTTGCGCACCTATCTGCTGGTGGGGATGATCGGCTGCCTGGTGTCGGCGGCACAATCCATCATTTTGGCGATTTTGGCCGTCCGGATCGGCGATTGGCTCAAAACGGCTTTGTGGATTGCACTGGCGATCCCGCTGTTGTGTGCGGCCTGCTGGCTTCTGAGAAAGCAGCGGCATCTGGCTCAACAGCTTCATCCGCCGGCATCATCAACACCCCTGCCGCCGCCGGATTTTGGGCCGTTGAGCGATGGCAGCCAGCACTGGAAAAACCTGGAGCGGTAGCAGCGCGAATCGTGCCCATCATCCGGCGATAAAAAATCCACGACAAATCGATCCTGGTCCGGTCAGGCGATTACCTGGCCGAATGATCGGGGATTTCGCCGCGGATGTGTTTTTCGGCCAGCTCGACGTAATGGCTGGCCAGCCAGGACATGTATTTCAAATCCGCCTCGCTGACCGGCCGGACGATTTTTCCCGGCACGCCCATCACCAGGCTGCGATCGGGGATTTCCATGTCCGGCGGGACGACCGCGCCGGCGGCGATGAGGCATTGACGGCCGACTTTGGTGCGGCTGAGCAACGTGGCGCCCATGCCGACCAGCGAGCCGGCCCCCACGAACACGCCGTGGACGATCGCGCCGTGGCCGATGACCACATCCTCCTCGATCACGTTGGGAAAATCGGTGTCGCAATGGACGACCGCGCCATCCTGCACGTTGGTGCGGGCGCCGATGGTGATGGGGGCGACGTCGCCGCGCACCACCGCGTTGAACCAGAAGCTGGCCTTGGGGGCGATTTTCAGGTCGCCGGTGAGGGTGGCGTTGCGCGCGATAAAATATCCGCCGGGGGATTGGATCATCAGTGACATGGTGAGGTTATAACGCGCCGGGGCCGATGGTACACGCCGTTAAGAGCCTATCCGGATAGACACTAACCCTTGACCGCGCCCAGTTGGATGCCGGAGACGAAAAATCGCTGGCCCAGCACGAAGACCGCCAGCATGGGGATCAGCATGATGACCGAGCCGGCCATCAACAGCGTCCATTGGACGCCGTGCAATTCCTGAAACTGACTGAGGGCCACCGGCGCGGTGACCATGTTCTGGCTCTGGCAGACGATCAACGGCCACATGAAACTTCGCCAGCTCCCCATGAAGACCAGGATGCCCAGCGCCGCGATGGCGGGCTTGGCCAGCGGCAACACGACGTTCCAGTAGATCCCCCAGCTCGTGCAGCCGTCGATGACGGCCGCTTCCTCCAGTTCGCGGGGGATGGAGAGGAAAAACTGCCGAAGCATGAACGTGCCATAGGCGCTGAAGGCGGCCGGCAGGATCAGCGCCCAGTAGGTGTCGATCCACCCCATCGCGCGCAGCAGGATGAAGACCGGGATCATCGTCACCACGTCCGGAACCATCATGGTGGACAGATACCCCATGAAAATCGCGTTTCGTCCCCTGAACCGCAGCCGGGCGAACGCATACGCCGCCAGCGAGCTGGTGAACAGCTGCGCCACGGTGACGCAGACGGTCACCAGGGCGCTGTTGTAAACCGCGCGGGCGAAATTCGTGCCCGACCAGATGCGCTGATAGTTGCGCCATTCCAACGCCCCGTGCAGCAGCGAGCGCAGGTCCATCACGTCCGCGCCGGGTTTTTGGAAACTGGTGGAGAGCATCCAGACCAGCGGAAAGACCATCGACACGCCGATGACGATCAGCAGCGGATAGGTCATCGCCCGGGCGAAAAGGTTTTGTTTGCGTTCCATCGGTTGATTCTCACTCGGTGGCGCCGCGCCCGAAGCGCCAGCTCAGGATCGTCACGAACAACACCAGCGCGAACAACACCAGCGACAACGCCGCCGCGTAACCCATGTTGAAATACTCGAAGGCGTGGTTGTAGATGTAATAGCTGATCGTGGTGGTGGCCCCGTCCGGGCCGCCGTTGGTCAGGATGTAGGCCATGTCAAAGCCCCCCTGAAAACCACCGATGACGGCGGTGATGAAGATGAAAAACGTCGTGGGGGCCAGCATCGGGATGGTGATGTGGCGAAATTGATGCAGCACGTTGGCCCCGTCCATCTCGGCCGCCTCGTACAGTTCCGGCGGGATCCCCTGCAAACCGGCCAGGTACAGGATCATGCCCGTCCCCCCCATGCCGCCCCAGATCATGATGATCATCAAGGCGGGCTTGGACCAGTTGTAACTGTTCAGCCAGTCCGGACCGGTGATGCCCACCCACGCCAGCAGGTGATTGATCAATCCGAAATCGTTGTTGTAAAGAAATTTCCAGAGCAGCAGCAACCCCACCCCCGCGCAGATGCTCGGCAGGTAAAAAACCGCGCGGAAGAACATCCGGCCTGGAATTTTCTGGTTCAACAGCACCGCCAGCACCAGCGAGCAGAACATGGTGATCGGAATCGCCAGCATCAGGTAGAGCGTGTTGTAGAGATATTTCCAGAAGCTGGCGTCGTTGAACACCAACGCCCCCTCGGCGTCGTGCCGCCAACCGAGCAGGTCGCTGAAATTTTGCAGCCCCACGAATTTGGGCGGGTGGAACAAATCCCACCGGAAAAAACTCAACGCCATCGCCGCCGCCACCGGAATCAACACGAATATCGCGAACCCCGTCAGGTTGGGCAGCAGATACAGCAGCGGCGTGAGTCGATGATGGTGTCGCATGAAACGTTCACTCCTGGCGCTGCCGGTGTCGTTCGATCAGCCAGTTGATCTGCCGCTGGGCGCGTTCCATCGCCTGCGCGGGCGTGGCGGTTCCCATCCAGACGGTGTCGCAGGCATCGACGAACGGCCTGAACAATTCGGTCACGTTGGCGATGCGGGGCTTGGCGTACAGAAAATCCCGCGCCTTGATCAACACCCGCAGATTCGCCGGCTTGCGGGTGTTTTCCGCCACCATCCGGCGCGCGACGCTGAGATTGGGGGGCAGCCCCCCCTTTTCGCACATGCGCAACTGGAAATCTCCGCTTAGAAACATCCTGTTCAATTCCCAGGCCTCCTGGGGGTGGTGAGTGCGGGAAGAAATCAATATGGCGGCGCTGGACGCCCACTGGCCGCGTTGGCGCACTTTCGGGTTCAGCGTGATGTCCCAATCCATGTCCGCGCATTGTTCCCGCAAAAAGGGCATATCCCAGGTGTACGCCCTGAGCATCGCCGCCTTGCCCTGTCGAAAGATCGTGTAGACATCCGACCCCGCCCCGTTGATCTGCTGGGGCGACGGCGCAACGTGATAGCGGGCGAACAGATCGCGGTTGGTTTGAAGATAATCCAGCATCTGCGGCGTGTCGCAGGTGGCATGGGTTCCATCGTTGGAGATGAACTGCGCGCCGAACAGGCTGGAGTCCAACTGGCCGTAAAAACCCAGTTGATCCACGCGGCCATCCCCATCGCGGTCCACCGTCAGTTTTTGCGCATCGGTCAGAAATTCCTCATACTCCCAGTCATCCAGCGGATAGGGCAGCCCGGCCTCGTCAAACGCCTTTTTGTTGTAGATGATGAACTGCACGTCGATCAGAAAGGGCGCCCCCAGTTGCCGGCCGTTGATGCGATACCATTGCAACGCCTGCGGCAGGAAATCCGAGGTGTCGATGTCCCGCTCCAGACGATCGCCGACGTCCATGAACGCCCCCCGGCTGGCGAATTCGGCGAACCCCTCCCCCATCCATACCAGGTCCGGCGGCATCCCCGAAGCCATCATAATCAGCAGTTTTTGGTAATAGTTCCCTGAGATCGACCGAAACTCCACCGCGATGTGGGGATGTTCTGCCTCGAAGCGGGTGATGACCCGCCGATAATGCACCTCATCCGACTGGCTGGCCGGCACCGCCAGCACCAGCTTGAGCGGCCGGTTCGGATCGGCCGGCGGGTCGGCCCCCGGCCCCACCACGAACCATCCGCCGATCAACGCGGCGACGATCGCCGCCAACAGCCAACTCAGGCCTCGCGGATCCTCATCAGCCATCGCTCGTGAGCCATTGTTCGTCACCGTGCGGGCCGCAAGTATACAAACATCGGGTAAACTTTCATTAATAATTTATCCCCCCATCCCGCGATCCATCAGTTGTTGTAATCCGGATGAATCTGAACCTTTTTTGTACGAACCAGCCATTTTCCATTGATTTTTGGCGCGAACCGCAAAGGTCGTCTTGAGCGCCGGCCGCGACGATCCCGTCTGGACCTCCAAACTCCCTGATGGCTACATCCAGGTTGACACCATCACCTTGCAGGGTTAATTCCGTTGCTTTATGTCCGGCAAAAGAATCCGTGTCGCCCTCGTCGGCGTGGGGAATTGCGCTTCATCGCTCGTTCAAGGGGTGTCGTTTTACCGTGAAATTCGCGATCCGGGCCGGCCGGTGGCGGGGTTGATGCACGTTGATCTTGGGGGGTATTTCATCGACGACATCGAATTTTCGGCCGCGTTTGATATCAGTGCCGCCAAAGTCGGCCAGGACCTGTCCGAAGCGATCTTCGCCCCGCCGAACAACACGCTTCGTTTTGGCGATGTGCCGCAGTTGAACGTTCCGGTGCGCCGGGGGCCGACGCTGGATGGATTGGGGCAATATCTTCAGCCGGTCATCGCCGAATCCCCGGTTCCGGCGGTTAATGTGGCCGATGTGCTAAAAGAGACCGGGACGGATGTGATGGTCTGTTATCTGCCGGTGGGATCGCAAAAGGCGGCCGAATGGTACGCCGAACAGGCGCTGGAAGCCGGTTGCGCGATGGTCAACTGCATCCCGGTCTTCATCGCCTCCCGGCCCGAATGGGCCATGCGGTTTGAACAGAAAAAGCTGCCGATCATCGGCGATGACGTCAAATCGCAGGTGGGGGCGACGATTGTTCACCGCGTGCTGGCCGATTTGTTTCGCCGGCGCGGGGTACGGCTGGAGCGGACCTATCAGCTCAACGTCGGCGGCAACGCGGATTTCATGAACATGCTGGAACGTTCGCGGCTGGAATCGAAGAAAATCTCCAAAACCCAGGCCGTCACCAGCCAGTTGGACCATGATCTGTCCGATGCCGATGCCCACGTCGGCCCCAGCGATTACGTGCCGTGGCTCAAAGACCGTAAGTTCTGCCACATCCGCATGGAGGGGACCGCATTCGGCGGCGCGCCGCTGACGTGCGAGGTGAAATTGGAAGTGTGGGATTCACCCAACAGCGCCGGCGTGGTGATCGACGCGGTGCGCTGCGCGAAACTGGCGCTGGACCGGGGCATCGGCGGGGCGCTGCAAGGCCCCTGCGGCTACTTCATGAAATCACCCCCAAGACAATTCACCGATGCCGAAGCCCATCAACAAACCGAGGATTTCATCCGCGGACGGTAGAAGGAATAGTTCCATCCCGTGCATGGAAATCGGGTGATCCTCATTCCCCGGACATGGCATTCTCAGGCGACGCGCAGCGGAGCAAGTTCACCAATGGGCAGTTCCGGTTGCTGAAGTTGCCTCAGAATGCCATTGACCCGGTCCGCGGAAACGGCGCCAGGATTTATGATCTCCAGGCCGATGACTCGCCCATCGGCGGAACGATCAATCACCAAACTGTCTTCAACGGGTTCACTGCTTGCCGTCCGATCTCCCTCGCGGCGAGGAAGATAAAGATACGCGGCCAGTGGTTTGCCCCGACGAAATGTCACTTCCAAGTAGGGAGCGTTCATGGTTCGTCCTTTCGATAGGCAGTTATGATGAGCAACAACTGTGCCTGTTCATCCGGTTCAACAACGATCTCCCAATCGCAGTTCCCATGTCCACCATGATGGAGAATGCTTTTGCATGGACGTTCTCCTCCAACCTGATGCGATCAAACAAAAATCCGGGACCGGCGGATCGAACCGCCGGGTCCCGGATTTTGATTGCTTGGGAACAATCCGCCGATTGATTACGGAACCACCGGCTCGATCTCTTTGGAATCGCCGTCGGGGCAATTGATCTTGGTCACGGCCTGCGCTTTCTGGAAGTCGGACATCTTGACCCAGGCGGTGTCGGGCGCGCCGGCGGGTTTGACTTCCATGCCGCTGAAGGTGAGATCGCCCATCATCGGTCCGGGCGGGGGCATCGGCGGGCCGCCTTTGCCATCCTTGGACGCCGGCATGGCCTGTCGCATCTTTTCGATCTGGGCCTTGGCTTCGGGGGAGTAGCGTTCCAGGTGGCCGACAAATGCCTTGCCTCCCTTGCATCTGAACACCACCGCCCGCACCGCCTGCTTGCCCTCATGATCGAATGGCGGCAGTTTCTTGATGTCATCAGCGAACCACGTCGCCCCGTTGTCAACGGTGAAAAACGCCTGCGTGGGGATCGACCCGCGCGAATTGCCGCCAACAAGCTGCCAGATGATGAAAATCAAGGCCAGCACGATGACGCCAACCGTCACGCCAGTGGTGACTCCCTGATTCTGATTGAGTTTCTCGCGTATGCCCACGGTCATCTCCTGTGGTTGAAGTGGTCGATCGATCCGTTTCGATCTTCGGGCGTTCGCATTTATGAAATGTGCGACGCCTCATCCATAAAATAATGAACTCCGTTCCTTCTGACAAGTCAATCATCGGTTCGGAACATGACAAAAATAGATGGATTTTCAGCGCTGCCTCATTTTTCGACTCCACTTACAGTGGATCCTGGCGTCATCGTACGGATGATGACGCAACCCAAAAGAAAGGAGTTTGATATGAGCCGGATCAATGAAATGCCCCCCGAACAGGGCAAAGGCGAACCCAGCGCCGGCGAGCATCTTCGACAGGCCGCCTCACAGGTCGGCGAACAGATTCGAGACCGGGCGGGCCATTATTACGAAGAAGGCCGGCAACGCGCCCGGGAATGGGAGCAACATCTTGAAAATTACGTCGTGGATCGACCGATCAAGTCGTTGCTCATCGCCGCGGGCATCGGCCTGGCGGTCGGTTTCCTGATGCGCAGGTCATGATACCTCCTCCGACGCAATCGGCTGGCGATGGGCGATGTTTTGCCCTCCCGCCGGCCGATTGCAACTTTTGAAGTTGCCAAGATGCCATATTCAAGCGATCAAAGTCGCGATTTTGATCCTCAAGCGACTGCGGAGGATGACCGCGATGGCCAGGCCGACGGCGTCGGCCGGTTGGTTGGCGAGTTGAAGGAATTCGCCTCCTATTTCATCTCCGCCAAGTGGGATGGCATCAAACTGTCCATCCGGCAGGTGGTCCTTTACTCGATTCTGATCCTGCTGGGTTTAATCATCGTCGCGGCGTTTGTGGTCATGGGCGTGGTGCTGCTGCTCGATGGCATGGCCGATGGGCTGGGGGTGCTGTTTGGGGGAAGGCCATGGCTGGGCAATCTGGTCGCCGGCGGCGTGTTGCTGGGGTTGCTGGCCTGCGGAACGATCCTGGGCATGAAGCGGTTCATGGCCAAGTCCAAACAAAAAACGGTCGAAAAATATGAATTCCGAAAAGATCAACAACGCGCCCGATTCGGCCGGGATGTCAGGCATCGATCCGGCGAAGCAACCCGCTGAACCCCCGGATGCCCTGCCGCCCCGCTCTGAATCGCAGTTTCTGGCCGAACAGGCCCAGTTGGCCAGGGAAGCGATCGCTCGCACCTGGTCGGAGGTGAAAAATGATGTTTCCCGTCTGGCCGACCCGCGCAAGTTGACCCGGAAACACCCGTGGAGCGCCTTGGGGATGGCCGCGGCGGCGGGGTTCGCGGCCGCCTGGCTTTCGGTGCCGACCAAGGAGGATCAGGCGATCCGCAGACTGGCCCGGATCGAACGGGCAATGAACCCAAGACCCGACCATTCCATTTTCAGGGGATTGGGGTCCGAAGCCCTGAAAATCCTCCGGCCGGCAATCATCTCGGCATTGACGGCCGGATTGACCTCCATGACCTCCGATTCGAAATGTCAGGATGAATCGCCGGCCGATGACACCCCGGCCAGTGACCCCGGCGACGCCTCATAGCCGTTGTGGATTTCCCCAATTTCCACATATCGGCCAAAAGCGATGTCGCGCATGAATTATTCGGTTGGCGATTTGACCCACGCGGGGTACTCTTCGTGATGAGCGTTGGTGTGCCTTCTTTTAGCCAGTGGGTGCCTCATGTTGGTTCGTGTTGTTCGAGGATTGATGCTGGTCTGTTTCCTGGCCGGTTCATGGTCGGCGACGCCGGCGCCCAAGGCATTGCCCACCGGCGAACAACCCCAGGCCCACGGCCTGCCTGAAGTTCGACTTCGCAAACTCCACTTGGTCCGCCCGGATTTGATTCCCTATCCGATTGCGACGGAAGTCTATTGCTAACAATCATTTATAGATAATTCGCATCTGATTCGACAGAATCCAACATAAAAACAATTGACGTATGAAGGGGAATGTGGAACAATTTGGCCAACATGCCCATTGAATTGAGGCATGTCGGGCAAATCTGCCGAAGACACAGGATGTAAGGCGCGGTTGTTTCGCGCCAGGCAACTCTTACCGGAAAGGAGTCCGGACATGGCCAACGACACGGCATCACGCGAATCATCCCCAGCGGTGGCATTGTTTCAAAAAGCGCATCAGAAGATGGTGACGTTGCAGCGGCTCGATGAGCAATTGGCCGCCCTGCTCGACCAGCGTAAAAAGCTTCAGGAAGAGCTGCGGGATGTGCAAAGCAACATCAACGAGGAGTTTGAGCGGGTGATGGCCGTCGCCGCCGAAGCCCCGATCAAGCTGCTGCAGGGCATCGCTCCCGAATCCCAGAACCATGGCAACAACGGTCGCACCCGGCTGAACCACGCCGAAGCCGCCGCCTGATTTGGACGGGATATTTTCCCCCACCCGATTCTCTCCGATCCCCTCTCCCGGCACGCCGGGGGAGGGCCAGGGAGGGGGCGTAAATTGATTTACTTCGGCAGCAACCCCAGCACCCCTTCGCTGGGGCGGGCGATGATGTGGGCGGCGATCAGTTTGCCCAGGCCATCCACGCGGGATTTGCCGGCTTCGATGGCGGCTTTGACGGCCGCCACATCCCCCTTGATGATGACGGTGACGTAGCCGCCGCCGAGTTTTTCGCGGCCGACGACTTCGACCGACGCGGCTTTGCAGGCGGCGTCGATGGCTTCAAGCACCGCGGTCAGACCTTGTGTTTCGATCAAGCCCAGGGCGAACGATCCATTGCCATTCACAGGTTTCTCCGTTGATGCCAAAGAGGGTTTCTTCGGCGAAAAGACGACATTGCATTCCATCAGGGGACTGAATTCCGGCGGCGCTTCGATCACCTTCCACGCCTTTTGGTCCGGCGACAACAGCGCCTTGGCCACGCACGAGGCTTTGAGCCGGTGGGCCATTTCGATGGCGGCCGACACCGAGGTGTTGACCGCCGCCGAATCGCCGCGCAGTTTCATGCACGCACCCAGCAGGTCGTTCAATTCGACCTGTTCCAACACGACGTCGGCGGCTTTTTCGGCGGCATCCAGCACCGCCATCGACGCCGCCCAGCCGTGAACTTCGATCAGTGCCAGGGATTGCATGGGAATGGGTGAAGAAAATTAAAAAACGCCTTTTTCACGCAATTGCCGCATGACCGCCTCGGCCACCTGGGCGACGCGGTCGCGCTGGATGTTTCCGGTCCGCAGGGCACATCCTTCTTCGGGGGAATCGGCATAACCCCAGTCGGCCAGGATGCATTGCAGAACACCCTGCAATGCGTCGATGTCGATGCGCTGCGATTCGCTCATGGGTTGGCGGCTGTTGCCAAAATCAAAGCCGCGCAACTGGACCGCCGCACGGAATCCTTCGGGGAAGTCGGCCGAGTAAAGCATCGTGTCGAACAACTCCAGCAATCGAAGCTGGATGGCGCGGGCCTGATCGAGCTGGCCGGATTTGGTCAAATCCCACATCTTGCGGGTGACTTCGGGGACGATACCACTGGTTGCGTTGGTTCCGCCATCGACCCCCATGATGAGCATGGGAACCAGCACCGCTTCCCAGCCGGTGAGGAAGGAAAAGTCCGGCCGGGCCGGCAGCACGGATGCCATCATCCGCAGCATGAAGCCCATGTCGCCCGAAGAATCCTTGATCCCGATGACGCGCGGAAATTCCGCCAGTCGGCGGATCGTCGGGACATCGATCGGGCTGGCGAACATCGGGATGTTGTAGAGCGTGACGTCGATCGGGCTGTTGAGGGCGATTTCGCGGAAATAGGCGTAAACGCTGTCGGGCGAGAGGCGGTAGTAAAACGGGCTGACGATGGCCACGGCGCGGGCGCCATATTCGTAATAGGCTTCGCAGGCGGCGATGGTCTCCTTGACGTTGGCCTCGGCCGCCCCGGCCAGGATCGGCACGCGACCGCGGGTCTGATCGCAGACAATGCGGATGATCCGACGGCGTTCCTCGGCCGTAAAACGGGTGAATTCGCCGGTGGAACCGTTGGGATACAGCCCATGAACCCCCTTGGCGATCAACCAGTCGATGTATCGTCGAAATTCGGTTTCGTTGATCTGGCCGCGACTGTCCAGCGGCACGAGATTGGGGGTGAAAATGCCTTGTAATTTGCTCGCCATGGAACAAATTACAGTACAAAGTTCGCGGCTTATCCGCAAATATGAGCCGGATTGCGGATCGCTTTGTTTTTCGATTCCCTTGGCGTACTGTAAATCCGATGAACGTGAAGCTATTGGACCTTGTGCCGCAGTACGCCCCGTTGCGGGAGGAGATCCGCCGGGCGATGGACCAGGTGTGCGATGAGCAGTCGCTGATTCTCGGTCCCCACGTTGAGCGGTTTGAGAAGAAACTGGCGGATTATTGTCAGACCCGGCACGCCATCGGCGTTTCCAGCGGGACCGACGCGATTTTGTGCGCGTTGATGGCGCTGGGCATTGGCGGCGGCGATGAGGTCATCTGTCCGAGTTTCACGTTTTTCGCGACGGCCGGCTGCATCGCCCGGCTGGGGGCCAGGCCGGTCTTCGCGGAGATCGACCCACGGACGTTCAACATCGACCCGGCCGACATCGAACGGCGGATCACGCCGCGCACCAAGGCGATTTTGCCGGTTCATCTGTTCGGGCAGATGGCGGACATGGAGCGGATCAACGAGATTGCCCGTCGGCACAACCTGGCGGTGATCGAAGACGCCGCGCAGGCGATCGGCGCCCGCCGTCAAAACCGCGCCGCCTGTTCGTGGGGATTGGCCGGATGCCTGAGTTTTTATCCCACCAAAAATCTGGGTGCGTTTGGGGATGCCGGGGCGATCTGCACCAATGATGATGATCTGGCGGCGCGATGCCGCAAGTTGCGCGTGCATGGGTCGGGCCACACCTATTACCACGAAATGATCGGCGGGATGTTCCGGCTGGCGGCGATCCAGGCGGCGGTGCTGGAGGTCAAACTCAAATATCTCGATGACTGGCACGAACAGCGCCGGCGCAACGCGGCCTTGTATGACCAGTTGCTGGCCGGCAGCGCCATCGCCACCCCCGCCATCGAGCCTGGAAACGTCAGCATTTACAACCAGTATTGCATCCGAATCGCCAACCGCGACCACATCAAACAGAAACTGGCGGACAAAGGCGTCGGCAGCGCGATTTATTATCCCCTGCCGCTGCATTTGCAGCCCTGTTTCGCTTATCTGAGTGGCCGGGAAGGGGACCTGCCGGTGACGGAACAAACCTGTCGGGAAATCCTGGCGCTGCCGATCTATCCGGAGCTGCCCCAAGAGCAATTGCGATACGTCGCCGGGGCGTTGCTGGAGGCCGTCAACGTCCGATAAAGACCACCGCGACAGAACAGTTCGGTTCGATCAAGCGTCGGGCCATCTTGCGCCGATAGTGGATCAGGTGAGTGAGTCCCCATCGCAAATTTCAACCCTTGAAGCGGCCATCACCGACCAGCTCGCGGCGGCACAGGAACAACTGGACGATCTTCGCCAGCAACTGACCGAATCCCAACGGCTGGCAACCATCGGCACGATCGCGGCCGTCATCGCGCACGAATTCAACAACCTGCTGACGCCCATCGTCAGCTATTCGCAATTCGCCCTGCAAAGCGCCCAAAGCGAGTCGCCCGATCTGGAACTGATCAAGAAGGCACTTTCCAAAGCATTCCAGAGTTCGTCAAAAGCAGGCAAAATCTGTCAGTCGATGCTGGGGCTGGCGCGGGGGGAGTGCAGCGTCGGCGTGGTCCCGGTGCAGAAGATCATCGACGAGGTTCTGCTGGTGATGGCGCGCGACCCGCAAAAGGATGGCGTTGCGCTGCGCGTGCAGGTGCAGCCGGATTTGATGATCAACGGCGATGGGGTGCAACTGGAACAGGTACTGCTGAATCTGCTGATCAACGCCCGGCAGGCAATGCTGGGACGGGGAGGATCGTTGACGATCAAGGCATCGTTGAACGAATCGGCCGACGAGGTGCGGCTTCAGGTGATCGACACCGGGCCGGGAATTCCTGAAAAGCTGCTGACGAAAATTTTTGAGCCGTTTTTCACCACCAAGGGAACCGCCCGCCGGGGCGAACCCAAGGGGACGGGGCTGGGGCTGTCGATCTGCAAGGAGATCGTCGAACGCCACAACGGCCGGATCGACGTTGCCAGCGAGGTGGGCAAGGGGACGACGTTTACGCTCAATTTTCCCGCGGCACTTGCCACCTCACCTTCGGGGAGAGGGTAGGCATGGCATCCATTATCGATTCGTAAAACAACAGACCCTCACCCCATCACTCTCCCGGCGGGAGAGGGTGTGGCGGCCACTTTTCGGATCGCCTTCACGTAATCGCCGGCATCATCCTTCGTGAACCCTTCGTGCAGCGACAGGCGGATGCTGGTTCGCAGCACCTTTTCGGCATTGGGGCAGGAGACCTTGCGGTAGTCGTATTCGCGGCCGGAAAGTTTTTCGGCAGGCCAGACGCCGCCGCCGAAGAAGTTGCGGTTGGCGAAGACCGGCTCCTGGTAGATCGGGCGTTCGATGTAACCGGCCCCGGCGGCGATCCCTTCCAGATTGAGCCGGCGGACAAATTCATCCCGGTCGATGCCCAGTTTCTGCTCATCGACGCGGATCATGTAAAACCAGTAGCTGCTCTGGCCTCCATCGACGATCTTCGGGGGCAAAATGCCGGGAATCGTCGACAGTTGTTCGTTGAGCCAGTTGCCCAGCGTGTTGCGGGTTTTGACGATTCCTTCCAGTCGGTCGAACTGCGCCAGCCCAACCGCCCCCTGCAGCTCGGTCATGCGATAGTTGGGGCAGAGCATCGTCAGCCGGTCGCCCTGGTTGAGGCGGTCATAACACTTGTCCGCGTAATTGTGCGCCCGGCCGTACAGTTTTTGGTCGTTGGTCACGACGATGCCGCCGTCGCCGGTGCTCAGGTGCTTGTATTCGTTGAAGCTGAAGCAACCGAGGTCGCCGAAGCCGCCGACGTGCCGGCTTTGATATCGACAGCCAAACGACTGGGCGCAATCTTCGATCAGCTTGATGTTTTTGGCTTTGCAAAGCTGTGCGATCTCGTCGATGGGGCAGGGCGCGCCGGCCAGATGCACCGCGATGACCGCCTGGGTGCGGGGGGTAATGGCCGCTTCGATGGATTGGGCCGTCAGGTTGTAGGTCCGATCGTCCACGTCCGCGAAGACGGGGATGGCGTTCTGATACAGGATGCCGATCAGAGAACCCATGTCGGTGATGGGGCTGGTGATGACCTCGGCGCCGACCTCGACGCCGGCCGCGCCGACGGCGGCGTGCAGGGCGGCCGAGCCGCTGGAGGCCGACAGGGCGTATTTCGACCCGAAGACCTCTTTGGCCCGCTGAAGCATTCGCGACACCAGCCCATCGGGTTGGGTGTAAAACAAATTGTTGCGCGACAGGGCTTCCTTGAGATATTCCAGTTCGCGGCCATCATACCTTTTGGACATGGCGGGCATGGGCTTTGTGCGGATGGGGGATTGTTTGTCGGCGGCGGTGGTCATTTGATTCGATCCTTTGTGCATGGATGCTTCTGAATTTCTTCTCATTGATCAGAACGTCCAACAACCATCATTGTATCCACGCCGGTTGGCCCTGGGTACTCAATCACGTCATCACCAGGTCGCAGGAGGTCCATTTTAGTTCAGAACCGCTGGACAGCGCGTTCACCAACGGTTTGGCGCCGGATGAATTGCCCGAGGCGCTGCAGACGACCCGGCTGTCGTTGTGAACGACGATGAGCTTGCCGGCGTCGTCGATGTCCTGTCGAAGGATGGGGCATTTTTCATGGTTGGGCAGGTCGGCTTCGGACAACGGGCTGGCGGACGCCGCCGGGAACGAGCAGTTGTGGATCGACAGGATCAATTCCCGGTTGGCCGAGTCGCGGTCGATGTTCAGCAGCGTGCCGCGCGGGTTGGTGAAGGTGCAGCCGTTGATCGAGACATCCCGCATGTTGCCCATGAGATTGACCAGCACCTGCGGATTGACGCCGGCGATTTTGCAGTTGTTGACGCTGATGTTCCACGTCGTCGAATTCGGCTCGGTTCCAGGATAGAAGTTGCGGTGGACGCCATAGATCGTGCGGTAATACCATTCCGGAACGATGAAGTTGGCGATGATGTTGCCGGACTTCTCGAAGGTGCAATTCTCGAAGGTCACGTTGTAGACGTTGGTTTGATAAAAATCGCACGGCTGGATGTATCGCCATGCGATTTTGTCGTCGCCGGTGATGATGCCGGCATCATGGGTCGGCGGCTGTTTGCCGATGGCGAGAAAGCCGGCGTCGTTGTTTGACTGATACAGCCGGCCGCGATGCACGCAGAAATCGCCGGCGCCGTACTCATTGCCATCGGCATATTCGGCCCATGAGCCGGTGTAAATCAGGCAGGTTCGCCCGAAGATGTTTTTGTACTGGCGGTCGATGACGTTGCGATAGGTGACGTTGTACACGTCGCCGACTTCCAGAAGGGTGGAGGGGTAGTCAGTCCCGCACAACGAGGTTCCATCGTCGTAGGTCGTCAGGTCGAGGTTTTCGATCAGGGCGTTGTGGCCGTTGTTGAGTTTGATCCCATCCTTGTCGCCGGCGAGGCGGACGTTTTCGATCCGCAGGTTGGACCAGGTGACGATGTAGATCAGGTACTGATTCTCTTTGCCGTCGATGCAGGTGAAATTTCGCAGGGTGAGGTTTTTGACGTAGAAAAATCCGAGCTGGGCGCGCAGGCCGTACACCAGTGTCGGGAAGGCTTCATAACCGTTGACGGAGATTTCCAACCCTTCGATGGTGATGTTCCGGTTGTATTGTTTGGTCAGCGCTCCTCGGTTGATCAGCACGTTGCAGTAAGGCGTGACCTTGCGAAAGACCACGCCCGGCGCGCACAGCAGGTGGGTGTCCGAATCGAGCAGGATCGTGGCGTTGAGGTCATAGACGCCGGGTACGTCGATGATGATCCGGCCGCCCCCGTCGAGGGCGCGTTGCAATGCCGCGACGTTGACGGATGCCTCCGCCGAGGGGGAGAATCCGAAATCCGAGGGGCGTTTTTCCGTGGTTGCCGATTGATTCATTTTCATGGTTTTGATTCCAGTGCCTTCCATTGCCCTTGCGAGCGCAGGCGTTCGGGATTGTCGGTCAGGATGATCATCGACGCGGCCCCGTGACGGGGGATTTTCACCCGCACGGACCGGTCTTCCCTCATCGCCGGCGTTTGGATCACGTGCCCATCATAATCGACGCCAAGGATCACCGCGTGATTTAATTTGGCGGCGTCGGGGACCTTGACGTCGATCGTCAGCGGGACAAATTGCGATGGCAGCACCATCCCCTTGGGCAACGCCAGCACGACGACGGCGTAGTCGCCCCAGGCGGTGCGGAAGATGTTGGCGCGGATGGATTCATTGAGGTTCAGCATCGACGACTTGTAGGCGTTGTCGAAATGCGCCTCCACCTTGAGGGGGTTGGGGTCGTAGACCATCTTTCGGCCTTCGAGCAGGTTCAACAGCGGCTGATAGGCCGCGAACAATTTGACCGCATCCTCCGGCAGTTCCTCGGTGGTCGGGTAACGATAATAAGGGGAAACATGCATCCACGAGCCGTGGAACAGGGCGTGTTGAAAGGCGTTTTCACCTTCGGCCAGGCAGACCAGCGGGCGTTCGGGGCTGATCAGCGAAAACCGCCCGAGCGTTTCGGGGTCCCCTTCGGACATGGCGCCGTCGATGTATTCCATCAACTGCCAGCGCATGATGCCGTTGCCCAGGCCGACGATGCGCGGGCGGGGCAGTCGGCGGCGAATCTCCGCAAACGCCCGCAGGTACATGTTGCCCAGGTTGTAGGCGGGTTTGTTGTTCAGGAACGTGACGCCGTCAAAATGGGCCGTGTCGATCCAGCCGTAACAGACCTGATCGAAAAACAGCCCGTCGATGCCGGGGCAGCGTTTGAGCAGTTTTTCGTATTGCGTGACCACAAAGTCGAAATACGGATACTGCGGGTCCCCGTTCATCACCACGTTGTGGTTTTTGCCATCGTAATAAACCCAGCAGACCATCTCCCGATTGTCGTAAAATTTGGCGACCGATTCGGGAAAGCGCTTGTGGGCAATGTTCGATTCGCATTCGGAGATGTTGAAATAGGGCATCACCTTGACGTTGTGCCGGTGGCAGGTGTCGATGTAGCGGTTGATGTCGTCGTAGGTCAGGTTATCGGCCGTCCAGTGGGGGTTGGCCGGCGTCTGGAAATGGTTGGCGTTGAACGGCTCATCGGGAAAATAATCGCCGAAGTTGCGAAAATAAAACAGCTCGTTCCAGCGCAGATGCATCTTGTCCGACCAGTCGGCGATGCGCTTTTCGTTGATGGGAATGGTGTAGGCCATGTTCCCATCGAGCTTTTCCTGTCCTTCCACCGGACCCAGAAGCTGGGGGAAACGGTTGCGCACCCAACCCATGGCCGGCCGCCAATCGCCGGCGTGGCTGAAACACCAGAGCCGAAGGTTGATCGATTTCCCGTTTTGCAACCCCAGATGTTTGAAGGTGATGTGGGTCAGCCAGTTTCGCTGGTCGACCTCAAAATCGACATACCCCGTCTGATCCGGCGGCAGGAGACAGGAAAACCCAAGATTCACACTGGCGTTGGCGTCAAACAGCGAGATCAGCGGCAACGGCACATCCGTCTTTTCATCCAGACACTGGCTGAAATGGACTTTCCGCAGCCCGTAATCCGCTCCAAGCGATTGCTGGGCGATCGGCAGCCACAGGTCCCACTTGCTGTGGCCCGACCCCATCCCGCCGGGATAAATCGGATGAGGCAGCGACAACGTGACCCACAACTCCCGCTCCTGGCCTTCCAAACCGTCGATTTGTAGCGTCCATTCCCAATAATCCTCATGGGCCGACCAATTCTGAACCGCCCGCCACGGACGCGAAAAGGGCGCATGATGGCGGAAACTGTGGCTCTGGTGGGTCAGCCGGTCAACAATGACGCAATCGCCCCGAGCCTGTGGATCGAAATGCTCGGCCGGCAGATCAATTTTGCCCACGTTGTCATCGGCGATCGCCCCGATCGGCCGGACCTGCCCGGCCGCCAACGCGCCCGCCGGCGCGATCCGGTCCACGCATCCGCGCGGGTTGATGTTCATCGTAAAACGCGGATCTCTCAACAGGTTCCCTGAATCGGCCATGATTTGAAAACGGCTCCAATCACAAAGTTAAAAGTCATTCCATTATCGACGGATCAATGCCACCGCGTACCCTTCGGGGATGCGAACCTCGGCGAACCGTTTGCCATCCCGCTCGATTTTCGGGATCTTGACCTGCTCGGTCCGATTGCCCCGATCATCGAAAACCACGATATCAAAATCGCTGCGATCATCCCAACCGAAATACCCGCTGGTGTTGGTCAGGATGCGCTCCTTGCCGATGAGGTATCCATGGCCGAGGTTGATCGGCGTGATGGGGAACATGAAACTGGTCAGCGTCGGGTGGGTGACGTCGATTTCCGTGTGATACCAGTAATAGACCGCGCCATAATCCAACCCGCGCACCATGTTCCTGTAGCAATCGACCTGGTTGCGTTCGGTCAGATGATCGCCCAGCGCGATCGGCGTGTACAACTGTGAGTAGGCCAGGTTGGTGATGGCGGCGGTCTCGACAAAACGCGGGAAATGCAGTTTGCCGAAACTGCGCGTCATCGGCGCGCCGTTGCCCAGCAACGACCCGCGCTCCAGCAACGTCCGGGCCATGCGCAGCCGCCAGGGCTGGCTGGCCAGCGTCACGTTGGTGAATTTTCGCAACAGCCGATGGGTGGTCAGGTCGATCTCTCCGGAGACGCCATCCCAGTGGTTGGGGTTGTAGTCGTACTTGTAGGCGCTGTATTCAAGTTCATCCCAGAAATAACCATCCGCTCTGGTCGCCTTGACGCGATAGTCCAGCAGTTTTTCCATGGCGCTGCCCCAGGCCGATCCTTCGGTCGGCAGAAACAGCGGCATCTGAGGGTTGGAATAATCGGCTGCGCTCCCATCGGGCCGCTGAATCACGTCCGCCGCGAAGGTCTGTTTTTCCCACTGGGCGGTGTCCGGAAACAGCGCCCAGTCGCGCGGGTCCTGATAACCGGCAAAGCAGTGGAAATAGACCACGTTTTGCACGTCCGGACAGACCGCCTTGACGCGGTCGATCATCTTCTGTTTGCCGACGTTCACCGGCGTCAATTCGGTGGGCCGGCCGTCAAAATTGAAGTTCCAGATGGTGTTGATCGCATATTTGGCGCTGCGATTGCGGAGATTGGCGATCAACAACTCATCGGTCATCTCGGTGTTCATCACCTGGCCGTAGGAACTGATCATCGATTCACTGCCGTCAATGGTGAAATTAACATCCCAGTTGCGGCGGATGCGGTTGATGAACTCGAACCGGTCGGGCGAATCAATGGGATAAACGGAATATTCCAGCTCGATGGTTTTGCCTTTCGCGACGACGAGGTTGTCATCGCGGATGCCGATCAGATCATTGTCGGCGAAGTTCAGGCACTGGGCGCGCATCACATCGTCCTCGGCGACCATGCCGATGCCGTGGTCCTTCATCATCATCAACGTCGTGGGGACCGCGCCGTTCATGGAACTTAGCACCGGTTGTGGAATCGGCAGCCCGCCCAGATAAAGCGTGCCATCGGATCGATTCACGCGGGTCTGATGGCGAAACAGAACCGGCAGGTCATCCCCGGTCGTGTTGGTGATGCGGTCGATAACCTGAATTCGGTCATCATGGCGGATGATCTCACGATGCAGCTCAAATTCGCCGGTTGTGCCGGACAATTTTGCGCCCTCAAGCCGCAACGTCTTCCATTGCGAGGCAGCTTGCGTGCCTTCACCGAGGTTCGCCCAGCCGGGCGCGCGGGTGGAATAGTCCGATTCGATGATCCAGCGATGGTTCGCCATGCGGACTTCGATCGCGCCGCCAGGCAGTTGGCGGGACGTGTAATTCGGTTTGGCGCTGGTATAGGGGATGATCGTCGGTATCTCGCCGGTGGGGGCGGGTTTCAATTCCGGCTCGGTCATTTTGGCGGACAGGCGCTGGCTGATGCCGACCTCGACGACCAGCGGATGCTCCAGCGTCGAGATGTTCTCCAGCTCGATGACGTTCCCGCCGGCGGGTTTCCAGACGTCGCCGATGTCGAAGCGCAGCTCGAAGGGATTCACCCCCGGCGTGGCGTAATCGGAAAATTCAGGTATCGGATCGTAGTTGGGGGCGTAGAGGATAAACCACGCGCTGTTGCCCTGGAGGAACGTCGCCTGCTGGCGGTTGCCCAGGTCCATCCGCATCAGGCGGTTGCGCACGCGGTCAAAGGTCATCAACGTGCCGTTGACGCGGATGGCCAGCATCGGGTTGCCGCCGGCGACGGTCGGGAAATCGATGCGGGCGCGAACGACCAGCTCTCTGGCCGCCACCTTGTCGGCCGAGGCGGCGTCGACGTTGATTTTGGTGCTTTGCGGAATCCGAATGCCGGAGCGAATCAATTCAAAGGGGGATTTGATCAACGAACGGTCAATCTTCCCTTCGGCCGTCGCCAGCACCCCTTCCACCAGCCGGCCGGGATTGCGCAAATCCCACGGGCTGGTCAAAAGGCTCATGACCTTGTCCTGGTCCGGGTCGGCGGCGCTGTCGGAATCGCTGAGCATCACATCATAGCCGATCCTCATGCCGCGATGCGCCTCCGGAATGCCCAGGGCGCTCCACGGAATGGCCGTTTCGATCTGGTATCCATTGGGGGTTCGGCGGGCCGCGATTTTCGCTTCGGCCAGGAAATGCGGCACCTGCGTCCACTGATACACCTCCGGCGCGATGACGCCGGGGCCGGTGATGAGGTTGCCGGGACTGAGGCCGATCTGGATGATCTTCTTCTTCTGGCGCGTCCCCTCCTGTCTCGGCACATCCAGCAGCAGGATGAGGTGATCCCCCTTCCACAGCATCTCGCCGGACAAAGTTTGCACGATCGCATTGTCACGGATGCGGGCGGCGACGTAGAGATTGTTGACATCCCAGCCGACCACCACGCTGCCGGACAGATCGCTTGCGTTCTTCCACTTGTTGGCGCCGAAGACGACGTTCGCCGGCGCTTCGATCCGGGTCCAACCGACCAGTTTTCCCAGCCGTTCGAGGTCGCCGTTGATCGCCGGCGGCGGATCGGAGACCTGCGCGATGCCGAGAATCCGTTCCTCAGGCGCATCGGCTCCGTGCGCCTCGGGCACGATGCAATGTGCCAACACCATCCCCGTCAACGCCATCCATCCACACCACAGGCGATGCTTCATGACCGGACTCCTTTGTTGTTCAACGTTTAATTCAAATCCCAGTGATTGGGCGCAATCAGCCCATCGGTCAGCGCGCCGGCCGTGAAGGGGTTGTTCGGGTCGTCACACCGGACGGCCGTGACGTGTCCATCGGCCCACAACACGTTCACGCTCGGACCCGGATGGCGGACATCCGGCCCGTAATAGATCGCATTGATTGCTTCCGGTTCCACGATGTAATACCCCCGCCAGGGAACCCATTTGGCCAGCGAATCGACCAGCACGATCGTCTCGGTCGGCTGTTTCACCTTCCACGCCTTGGCCGGCTCATATCGGCGTACACCGCTCAGCGATCCATCCCAGAGGCTGGTCCCCAGATATTTATAGTTGTAACCATAATCGACGTATACGAACGGCCCTTCCTCAACATCCGACGTGGGGGAACCGGCGTTCTGATAATCCTTGGGAAACGAATTCATATCGATTTCATTGGGGGGCTTGGCGGCGCATTGATAGACCCTGGCGTTGGTCAGGTAGTTGCCGTTCCACAGCGTCCGCGCCCAGGCGATGCGGAAGATGTTGGGATACCACGTCACCAGGATGTGGGTGTCCCACATCGGAAAGGAACCTTTGTTGGCGTTCTGATACATCGTCATGGCCTGTCCGATCTGTCTCATGTTGCTCTGGCAGGCGACACTGTAGGCCGACTGGCGGGCGCGATTCAGCGCCGGCAGCAAGATACTGATCAGAAGAGCTATGATGCCGATGACCACCAGCAGCTCGACCAGCGTAAACGCTTTTTTCTTCATGATGAGGCTCCTTGCAATACGATGCGTGAACACAAAAGCCTCCGCCCGCGGCCCGAACATCAGGCCGCGGGCGGACAATCAATCTCTCTTATCGCCGGCGCCGCATCACCAGCGCTCCCAACCCCAGCCCAAGCAACGACAACGATGCCGGTTCGGGGACGGCGATCATCTCGACGCTGAAGTTGTCGATGTATCCGCTGGTGTTGGCATAATTTCCGGCGCTGCTTGTCGTGCGAAACGTGATGTCGTTCAATCCCGGAACCGGATAACCGACGCTGTCATACCAGAACGGAACGTTGCTGGCCGTGCCGGTATACGTGCCATCGGTCACGCTGACATCGTAGGTCTTGTCGGCAAAGGACAGGTCGATGGTGAACGAGTACCAGAAATTTGGCTTGCTGCTGATGCCGGAGATGGTGTTGTTGCCATCCCCGTTGAGTCGGAATTTATATGAAGCCAACCCGCCACCGTTATAGGCCATCCCTTCAACAAAGGCCGCTATGTAGCCGGTGCCGAAATTATCCCCGATCATGACCCAAGGCGTCGCGTAGTAATAATCATCAAGTGTCCCGTAGATGTCGTACTTCACCCGCATGATTTGCGTGGTGCTGGTGTTGTTCGGCGCGGAAATAGCCCGATAGACCTGGCTTGTGCCATCGGCGTTATCAATAAAAAGCGATGTTCCACGGCCGCTGCCGGTGCCGTCGTTGATGATCTGAGCGCCGGTGCCGCCATTGGCGGATATTCCCTGCCAACCCTGCTGCCCGACGATGTTCGCGTTATTGGTGTACGGCGGCACGTCAAAACTGTCGGGGCCGATGATGTAGGTGGCGTTAGCCATCGGAGCCAAACCCCAAAGCATCAAAAAGCCGGATGCCGCGGCAACCACTGACGACTTGAACATGGACATGATCCATCTCCTCTCGAAATATGACCTTCCCCCTGAACATTTTCTCAATCCCACTGGAACGCCCGGACGGGTTTGAACGCATCCATCTCCTGACACATCAACGAAAAACCGCTTCATGCGATGCCAAAGGATTTGCCGCCGACGCCGTGGATTCTTCCAGCTTCAACAAGACCTGCGGTCGAGCGACCGGCCGGCCATCAATCAACTGGTCCAGCATCCACACACCCTGCCGTGCCATCTCCTCAAGATTCACTTCATAGCGCACCGCCGGCAGTGCCAGCGAAAGGGGGCTTCCACGGTTCCACATCGTGATCAGCCGCAGATCCTCCGGCACGCGCACCCCCCGGCCGGACAAGGCGCGGGTGAATCCCATCGCGATGATGTCGTCCGCGATGATGGCCCCATCGTAAGCCGACAGATCCAATCCCCGCCCCAATTGCAATCCTCGTTCGACCCAGTTGTCCTGCCAGGTGACCTTCACATCCGCAGCGCTCAGAGACAAACCATTCGCCCCGGCGATTTTGATCAGATCATCAACATGAATGCCTTCAACGTCGGTGGAGAACCCAACCAGCGCCACCCGATGACAACCCTCTTTGACCATTCTCCTCATCGAGCGATGGGTGAAATCCTCATAATCGATCCAGACCACGTTGGCGGCCGCGTGGGGAGTCACCACCCCCACCACCGGAATCGACACCTGTTCGGCCAGATCGACCAGCTCCCGCGGCATCCGGCACAGCGTGATGACCCCCGCCACCCGCCGTTCCTCCAGATCCCGCCGCAGGTCGGCAAACCCCTTGGTCTTGTTCCCCCAGGGTTCAGGCGCGTAATACACGCGCATCTCCCGCGCTTCCTCGTGCAACTGGCAGGAGAGATGATGGGCCATGAGGGATGCGAAGGGGGAAGCCTGCGGATCAAAGACCGATTCGGAGCAATACACCGCCACCACCCGCGGCATCAGCGCCTTGCGGACGAACGTTCCCTTGCTTTTATGCCGCACCACCAGGCCGCGATCGGCCAACGCCTTCATCGCCCGCTGCACGGTCTCGTAACTGATGCTCAATGAGGCCGATATCTGGTGATTGGTCGGGAGTTTTTCGCCCGGCGACAACCGATGGGCCTGAATCTTCTCGCGGATCTGACGTTGAAGCTGCAAATGAAGCTGCTCGGAACTGGATGAATCCAGCTTTAATTCGGAAAGAACGGTTGAAGTGCTTTGGGAACGCATGTCTTTATATGCTTTGTCGTTCTATTTATCTGCTTTGTATGCCGTGAAAGTATATCACCGTTTGCCGAACGGTCAATCTTTTTTTGCCACGGCCATTTATTTTCATAAATACTTATTCAACAATTAGTTACGACAAACAACGGTCGGTCGGACCCAATAAAAAAAACGGAGACATCCAGAATATTCTGGACATCTCCGTTTTTTTGGCTCCTGGCCGCCATTGAAAGGCGGAGAGTTGTTATATCGTCACGGTCGTCGATTCCTTGTGGCTTTTGAGTGCCGCGGTGAAGAGGCGATGGCTGAGGGCGGCCTCTTGCGGGGTGACACAGCCAGCGAATTTTTTCAGGGGTTTGCCGTGGATCAATTCATACATGAACGCGGCCCACATTTGTTGGATCGAATCGGAAAAGCCGAACTCGAAATTGGGGCCGGTGATGGATTTGAACGCCGATTCGTAGCCGGTTTGGACCTGCTGCCAGGTCTGGTCGCCGCCGGTGTAATCCATGACTTCCAGGATTTTGGGGTTCAGCGAGGACCAGCGGGCGGACTTTTTCGTGCCCCAGATTTCGCTGTACCAGGTGTTTTTCTGGCCCGGCGCGATGCGATGGGTTCGCAACGTCAGGGGAAAGCCGTTGCCGTCGGCCGGATTGATCGCATCGCACAGCAGCGTGGCGTTGTCCCAGGTCAGACAGGGGGCCATGCCCCCTTTGCCATCCGGCCGTTCGGAGACGATTTTGGACAGGACCGCGCGCACGGTTTTGGGCGTCCAGCCGGCCCGGAAGGGAACATGGCAGACGTGCAGGCCCAGGTCTCCCATGCACCCGTATTCGCCATTGAACTGGATCATGCGTTTCCAGTTGATGGGCTTGTTGGGGTCCAGGTCGCTGCAATGCAGAAACCCGCCGTGTGCTTCGATGATCCGGCCGAAGGCGTTGGCTTCGATCATCTCGCCGATGCGCTGCATGGCGGGGAAAAAGGGAAATTCCGACGAGCTGCGAACCAGCACGTTGGGGTGTTCGGCGATGCACTGGTTGATGGCGTCGTTGGCTTTTTTGTCGATCCCGAAGGGTTTTTCGCCCATCAGGTGTTTGCCGGCCCGGATGACGGCGCAATAAATCTCCTCGTGCAGATTGTGCGGCACGGCGACGTACACCGCATGCACCTTGGGATTGGCCAGCATGGCCTTGTAATCGTCGGTGATCTGCTCAACGGAAGGGAAATTGTCCTTGTACCAGGGATAGAGCGCCGGATTTTTATCGCACAACGCCACGATTTGCGGGCGGCCGTCAAAATCCAGCAGATGCGCCCAGCGGGCGACCGCCGAGGCGAACTCGCGCCCCATCAACCCGCCGCCGATGATCCCAAAACCGATGGTTTTCATGTTCAATACCGGTAGGGCGGGCCTTGGCCCACCAGTTCAAGTCGGTGGGCCAAGGCCCACCCTACTCCAATCAATATCCCAGCTCTTTGGCGGTTTCGCCGATCGCTTCGTCGATCATGTCCAGACCTTTGAGCAGGACTTCATCTTCCATGATGACCGGCGGGCTCATGCGCAGGATGTGCCCGGCCGGAATCCACGCCAGACCCCTGGCGAACGCCTTCTTGTAGACCAGCTCGCCGGCCTTGTCGAAGGGTTCCTTGGTCTTGCGATCCTTGACCAGCTCGATGCCCATCAGGCAGCCCTTGGCCCGGACATCGCCGACGATCTTGTGGGTCTGCTTCATCTTTTCCATGCGTTTGAGCGCCAACTCGCCGAGGTGCGTTGATCGCTCCAGGAGGTTTTCCTGCTCGATGACCTCGGTGCTGGCCAGCGCCGCGGCGCAGGCCATCGGGTTGCCGCCGTAGCTGCTGGAGGCGCTGATCTTCTCGAACGATTCCTTGAACGGCTCGCGGACCGCCACCGCCGTCACCGGGAAGCCGTTGCCGAACCCTTTGCCGATGGAGACGACATCCGGCACGATGCCCCAGTGTTCGCAGCACAGCCATTTGCCGGTGCGCGCCCAGCTTGTCAGCACCTCGTCGGCCATCAGCAGAATCTTGTGGTCATCGCAGAATTTCCGGAGCTTGGGGAAGAAATCATCCGGCGGAATGACCGACCCGCCCCACCCCTGGATCGGCTCCAACACAAATGCCGCCACGTCATGGACGGTCGCCCGCTGGATGTACTCCTCGTAAAACTCGATGTACTTGTCGGTGTCGATCGTGCCATCGGGTTTGGTCCAGATCGGCCGGTACGGATTGGGCCGCGGAACCATGTGCATGCCCGGGGCGCGCACGCGGCCATAAACCGGCGAGCGAATCTCCGCCAGCGACACCGCACCGTAGGTTTTGCCGTGAAAATCATAAAAGCCGGAGATCATCTCGTTGCGGCCGGTCCCGGCGCGCAACACCCGCTGCCCCGCCTCCACCGCGGCCGTGCCGCAGTCGTAAAACTGGAACCCGTTCAAATCGCCCGGCAGCACCTCGGCGAGCTTCTCGACCAGTTTGGTCTTGATCGGCGTGGTGAAATCGTGAGCGTTCATCAACTGGCCGGCGTGTTTGGCCACCGCTTCGCTGACCTTGGGGTGACAATGCCCCAGCGTCGTGACGTAAATGCCGGACGAAAAGTCGATGTACTGATTGCCATCCACATCCGTCAACGTGCAGCCGTGACCCGATTCAAACGCCACGGGGAACAGCTTGACCTGTCCGCTGAGGCCCTTGAAATATTTCGTGCAGCGGTCGTGCAGGGATTTGCTCTTTGGCCCCGGTGCCGCCGTCACCATCTTCGGAACTTTTTTGAGGTCCACATGCGCCCAATCGCTTTTTTTCATTGTCGTGCTCATCAAATTTACGGCGAGTTATTTCGTCGCCATACTCCTGTAAAAACCATTGACAATCATTTGCGACGGTCCCACGCCTGGCGAACCGCACGCACCATTCGTTCCAACATATCCGCCGGATCCGCCGATGCCAGCACGCCACTGGTCGATCCTGTGCCATCCGCACCGGCCTCAATGACCGCCGCCGCATCGTCCGGCGTACGGATGCCGGCGCTGTTCAGCACCAGGATTTCCGGGTTGACCCCGCGCACCGATTCAACCGATCGCGCGATGAATTCCGCCTGCACCTGCGCCACCGACCGGTTGCCGCCGATCAGGTCCGGCGGTTCCGCCAGGATGATGTTCGGCCCCAGGTGCGCCAGTGCCGCCGCTTCATCCGGCGAATCCGCGCAAACCACCGTGATCAGACCGCTCTGGTCACACCGACGGATCGACCGGGCGATCTGACCCAGGCCCATCGGACGCTCCGAATGATTCAACAGCGCCCCTGCGACGCCCGCCTCCCGCAGCGCTTCCGGCAGGATGCATCCGCTGGTACTGCCCCGACCCGGCATCACCGCATCCACCTGCGGCGACAGCACCAGCAGTTCGTCGCGCATCTGCGCCGCGATGGCCGCCACGTCCACCAGCCCGGCGGTGTACAAGATCGTCACACCCTGTTCGCGGCCGATCCGGGCCGCCACGCGCGCCAGCTCCAGTGCGACCCGGCCCCACAAATATCCTTTAAGCCCCAGCTCAAAGACCGGCGGACGCAATGTTGCCAGCGAATGCATTGCTATTCTCCAACAATCTGGATGCGCAGGTTCCGCCGCCGATTCCGCACCTGGTCAAAGTCAATGAAATATACCTGCCCGAACTCCCCCAGTTCCATTTTGCCGTTCACCAGCGGGATCGTCTCCGACCGCCCCATCAACGCCGAGCGCAGGTGAGCGTCCGTATTGAGGCT
Source organism: Phycisphaerales bacterium (assembly GCA_020853095.1). Classification (GTDB taxonomy): domain Bacteria; phylum Planctomycetota; class Phycisphaerae; order Tepidisphaerales; family Tepidisphaeraceae; genus JADYZN01. The sequence goes on from JADYZN010000034.1 coordinate 48,850, forward strand.
CCACGACGCCTCCTCGCCAAGGTTTTTTGTCGCATGGTCGATGTGCTGCGGTCCTGGATGCAGATATTGACCTTCGTGCCGACAGGTCGGGGACACCTTCTCCAGCAGGTTGACCATATCCTGCAGAAGAAATTTGGTCCCGTGATAGGTCTGATCATGCGATTCCTCCTGCAACATCACCGAGCAGGTCGTGTGCTGCGAATAAACCACCACCAGCCCGTTGAGCAGCCTGGATGCCGCCACCGCCTCCTGAACCTTCGCGGTCACTTCATGAAAATGCACACCCGCACCACTGTGCAGCTCAAAACATGCGTGATAAACACCCATGATCCAACTCCTGTTAACCCACACCGTTTGATTGATCGGCCCGCATCACCGCAACCCCGGCACGGCGAAGCGATTGATAGACGTTCCTGTCCGCTTCCCCGGCCGTGATCAACCCCTGCCACCGCTGCGCCTCGCCGAACCGTGCCAGCGCCGTGCGGCCCAGCTTGGAGGCATCCGCAACCACATAAACCCTCTTCGCGGCCGTAACCATCCGCGTCAGCATCCGCGCGATTTCAAGCGATTCATTGTAAACAACGCCTTTGAGATCGATCCCATCGGCCCCCACGAACGCCACGTCCGCCCGAAGACCTTCCAGATTGGATTCGGTCAACGCCCCGGCCAGGTCGGGCGTTCCCCGCCGCAGATAGCCGCCGAGCAGCAACACCTGAATCTGTCCCCGATCCTGCAAGGCCGCGGCGATCGGCAGCGAGGTCGTGATGACCGTCAACGACTGGCGTTGTCGAAGCTGTTGGGCCAGCGCCAGCGTGGTCGTGCCCGAATCGAGCATGACCGATTCGCCTTCGCGGACCAGTTCGGCCGCCGCCGTCGCGATGGCGTGCTTGGCGGGTTCGTTTTCCCTGACGCGGGAGAGAAACTGAAATTCAAAGCTCACCTGCTGGGTCGCCACCGCCCCGCCGTGGGTGCGGACGATTTTTCCCTCCTCCGCCAGAGCCTGCAAATCACGCCGGATGGTCATCCCGCTGACGCCGAATCGTTCGGCCAACCGATCCACCGAAAGCTCCCCATCGCTGTGGACCAGCTCGGTGATTTGAAGTTGTCGGGCGTTGAGATTCATCACAATCCAATGTTCATAATTGTTTAACTTTGTTCAATATAAACATCTCGCCCGCGATGTCAAGTTTCATCTCGTTTTCTACATGGAGGCGAAAATATTATCGGAACTCATCGTAAGTGTTGTGTTTTCAGTCACTTATCAACCTGTCGTCAGCGCATTGCGTATTTGGAGTGGAATTGACGATAATGTTGGGACGCTTTCGCGGTGCGGGGCACCTCGTGGTCCGCCCGAAAAGCGTAGCTCGTACGAGGCTGTCCTGGCCAGATGGTGACCAGGGCACGAAGTACCGTGGGTTACTTGGCGTACATCCGGCAGGTCCTCCGCCCTCACAAGCGACGTTTGATCATCGCGATCATTGCCATGCTTGGCGTGACGCTGGTGGGGCTTATGTCGCCGTTGTTGATTGCGTTGATCATCGACAAGGTTGTCGGCCAGGGCCGTTACGACCTGTTGTTCCCCATCGCATTGATCCTTCTGTCGCTGCCGCTGCTGAATGGCGTGTTCCAGGCCGTCAGCGATTACACCGTCACCTTATTGGGCCAACGACTGGTTTTTGACATTCGTCTGGACCTGTATGAACGGGTGCATCGACTCAGTTGCCGGTACATGCAGAACGCCACCACCGGCAAGCTGATGGAGCGGCTGCGGGGGGATGTGCAGCAGGTTCAAAACCTGATGACCAACCAGACCCTGTCGCTGGTGGTGCAACTGGTCTGCGCGCTGCTGTCGCTGGGTTTGATGGCCTATTTGAGCATCCCGATCACCTCGCTGGTGCTGGTGGCGGCGGGATTGTACGTCCTGAATTACAAATTCTTCATCAAACGCATCCGCCGGGTGCAGCGTCGATACCGTTATAAGATGGACCACCTTTCCAGCCGTGCCCAGGAGCGGCTGACCGGCAGCATCGTGGTCAAAACCTTCGGCCACGAACGTCAGGAAAGCCGGGCCTTCATCCGGCGTAATTTCGTCGCCGAACGCATTTTTCATCGTTATCGGATGTTGAACCTCGGATACGGCCTGTGCGCCTCGGGCGTCGCCTGGGGGTGCTACCTGGCGGTGTTGCTGCTGGGAACCCGTGCGGCGGTGATGGGGACGTTGACCTATGGGGCGGTCACGGCCCTGGCGGCGTACATGTGGCGATTGCTGCAACCGGCGATCCAGTTGGCGGAACTGTCCAACCAGATTCAGCAGGCCAAGGTCTCGATGGACCGCATTTTTGAACTGATGCTGGCCGAGCCGGATGCCATTGGCCGCCCCGGCAAACGCCTGCCGCGTCTGAGCGGCGAAGTGGCGTTCCAAAACGTCTGCTTCCAGTATGAACCGGGCAAGCCGGTGTTGAAACACCTGAATCTGTACGTTCAGCCGGGGCAGACCGTCGCGCTGGTCGGCCACACCGGCTGCGGCAAAAGCACGATCGGCAACCTGCTGTACCGTTATTACGAGCCGCAGGCGGGGCATCTGGAGATCGACGGCCACGACATCTCGACGCTGGACACGCGCTGGTATCGCCGGCATCTGGCGCTGGTGCCGCAGGATCCGATCGTCTTCGACACGACGATTTATCACAACATCGCCTATGGCCGGGCCGAGGCAACCCGCCAGGAGATCGAACAGGCCGCCCGCGCCGCCGAACTGGGGCCGCTGCTGGACAACCTGCCGCAGGGCCTGGACACGCCACTGGGCGAATATGGCATCACGTTGTCGGTGGGCGAACGCCAGCGGATGTGCCTGGCGCGGGCGATCCTGGCCGACCCGGCCATTTTGATCCTCGACGAGGCCACCAGCAGCCTCGACACGCAAAGCGAAACCGCCATTCAACTGGCGATGAAACGGCTGATGACCAACCGGACCTGCTTTGTCATCGCCCATCGCCTGAGCACGATCGTCAACGCCGATCAGATCGTGGTGATGGACGCCGGCCGGATCATGGAAATGGGCACGCACCACCAACTGATGGCCAGAACCGACAGTTATTATCGTCACCTGTTCCTCACGCAAAGTTCGCCGGGGCCGAAGGTCAAGGTGGCGTCATGATGTGGAAACACGCCCTCAACGCCTGGAAACTGGTCAACGAGCCGCGCATCAGGCCGGTGGATCACGATAAAATCCACGGCCGGCCCCTGCGGAAATTGCTCCGGCGTTATTACTGGAATCCGTTCCGGTTCCGCGTGATCGCGACCATCGTGTTGTCGATGAGCTGCGGCCTGTGGGTCTTCGCCTATGCCTGGTCGGGCAAAATCCTGGCCGATGGCGTGGTCGAGGTTCAACTGACCGAGAACAAGCCGTCGGCGGCGCAACAGGCGGATCTGACCCAACCCTCCGCCCACCAGCGGTTCGCCCTGGAAGACAACACGCCGCATCAGTCTCTTGAACGGTCCATCGAACAAAAGCCCGGCAAGACCACCGAGCAGAAACTGCGCCTGCTGGGATGGGTCGCCTTGATCATGCTGGGCACTGAGATTTACCGGCACGTGTCCTGGTACGCCGTCGTGGGGTCGATGGTGACGATGAACCAGCGGTTCCAGTTTCGTCTGCGGCAGAACCTGCACGACAAGCTGCATTCGCTGCCGATGAGCTATCACGATCATCACTCCCCCGGCCGGCTGTTGACGCACCTGTTTTCGGATGTCTCCACGCTGGAAGGCGGCATGTCAACGCTGTTCATCCACGTCCCCTCCTACTTCATGAACCTGCTGGCGGGATTGATCATCGTCTTCAGCGTCGACTCGAAACTCGCGATGCTGGTTCTGCTGGCCTTGCCGGGATACGCCATCAGCTACCGCTGGTTTCACGACCGGCTGGGGACGGTGCATGAAAATCTGCGGGAACGCGAAGGAACGCTCAACGGCCACATCGCCAACCGGCTGGCGAATTTTCAGGTCGTCAAATCGTTCGTCCGCGAATCGACCGAATCGGTCGATTTTCTCCGGCGCACGCGGCCGATCATCCGCAATTATCTGGCGGCCACCGTGTTGGGGACGGGATTTTCCGTGGTCTGCGGGTTGATCAGCGGAACCTGCACCACACTCCTGTTGTGGTTTGGCACGTTGCAGGTGCGGGATGGCCGGCTGACGCTGGGCGATGTGCTGATGTTCTTCACGGCGGCGGCCAACCTGTTCACGCCCATCGCGGCCATCACGAACCTGACCAGCATGTTTCAACGCATGCGCGCGGTCGCGGGCAAGGTGATGCGGGTATTGGATGAACCCAACCAGTTGATCGACGCCGCCGAGCCGTCGCCCGTGCCGCCGCGCCCGTGCGAAATCAAGCTGGACCAGGTGACGCTGCATTACGACCCCGCCCGCCCGGCGGCGCTGCGCGAGGTGAGCTTTGTCCTGCCGGCCGGCAAACGGCTGTGCATCATGGGCCCCAGCGGCAGCGGCAAGACGACGCTGGCCAAGGTGCTGGCGCGGCTGTACGACCCCAGCGGCGGAGCGGTGCGATTTGACGGGCTGGACATCCGCGAATTTCCGCTGGCGGATTTGCGTAAATACATCGGGTTCGTCTCGCAGGAACCGGTCGTCTTCCGCGGCACCATCGCCGACAACATCCGCTATGGATCGGGGCAGGCGTCGATGCACAACGTCGTCGCCGCCGCCCAGCACGCGCAGATACACGAATTCATCGAACGCCTGCCGAGCCGATACGAAACGATCACCCACGAGCGCGGATTGACCTTGTCGGGCGGACAAAAGCAACGTGTCAACCTGGCGCGGGCGCTGCTGTACGACCCAAAGGTGCTGGTGCTGGACGATTGCACCTCGGCGCTGGACGCCGACACCGAGGCCAAGCTGGTGCGCGGATTTGAACAGGCGTTGCGGGATCGCACGGTGGTGCTGGTCTCCCACCGGGTGTCGATCGCGCTGGGGTGCGACCTGGTGTTGATGCTGGACAAGGGGAAAGTCGTTCAATTCGGGCCGCCCGATGAATTGGCGCAGGCGGATGGGCCGTTTGGCGATCTGTATCGCGAACAGCTCTCCCGCGCCCGGTCGGCCGGCCCGGCGCTGGTCAACTAGCGGCCGCCGCATGGGATGTGGGGCCGCAACCGAACCGATGGAGTTTTGATCATGATTCGTGCCGCAGAGGATGCTCCGGATAAGACCGCCAAGTCGCGGCCGCCGAGGATGATTCGCCGCCGCCGGCCCATTCGATGGATGCTGCTGATCGGGACCGGGTCGGTGGTTCTGCTGGTTGCGCTGTGCGCGATCCTGCCCACCACGCGATGGGCCGGTGGATCGGGATACCTGACCACCGACCACGAGGCCGAGCTGCGCCCATCCGTTGAAGGCCCCATCGCGCAATGGCTGGTCGGCACGGGCCAGAAAGTCGAGCAGGGACAGCTCATCATCCAGCTCAACAACGCCGTTCAGAAGGCGGATTATCAACAGGCGGACGTGGAGCTGAAAAGCAAGCAGGCGCAGCTCGATCAACTGCTGGCCGCCCAGCAGTTGGATCGCGCCCAGCGCAAGGAACAGATCGAGCGGGCGCAAAAGAATCTGCAACTGGCCGAGTTGATGTATCAGCGCATGTCCGGCGGCGGATTTTCCCCCCGCGAGGTGGAGGAAGCCCGCCTGCACGTGGAAGTGGCCAAAAGCGAATTGGCCGAGTTGCAACTGCCGCGCGACACGGTGATGGACAACCAGGTGGCGGTGATGAAGGAGCAGGTCGAGGTCGCCCGCAAAGCCGTGACGGCGCAGGAGGCCCAGTTGCAGCTGCGCGAGGTGCGATCGCCACTGGCCGGCATCGTGCAGCTCAACCGCTTTGAACCGGGCGAAGTCGTCAAGCCCGAACACGTGTTGGGACAGGTCTTTGATCCGGGGGCATGGGTCGTCAAGTTCACCCTGGCCGAGGAATCGCTGCCATACGTGCAGGTCGGCCAGCCGGTCAAGGTGGCGATCTCGGCCTATCCGCATCTGCGGTATGGATATTTCGACGCGGTCGTGTCACGCATCACGCCGGTCGTCACCCCCCGCCAAACCGGCAACGGCGTCTACCTCGTCGAAGCCGCCCTGACGCCACCCTCCAACCTGACCATCCAACCCGGCATGACCACCACCGCCTACGTCAACGCCGGCCGGACAACGTGGCTTCGCCGATTGATCGGATGGTAAACCGTCGACGGATCACCCGCGATAAAAGCTCCCCATGACTTCCTTTTGTCGGCAATGTCCGTTCGCCGGATGGGGTGCGGAGGATATTATCGCAATCAACGCAATCAACAGGTGACACCATGACCATACAGACTGTGGAGTTGGGGGTAGGAAATTCGTGATCGTGCCGGAAAAGGATTACCGTGAATTGAAGGCGAAGGCTGATGCCCGACCGGCGAGAAAGACACGGCGGTTGACGGCGCAAGACAAGGGGGATATCGCCGAGGCCAAACGACGGGAGAATGAATCGGCTCGTCCGTATGCCGAACTTCGCAAGGAACTGGGGTTGGAATGAAATACACCATCCAATTCCGGGCATCGGTCAAGCGGGATTAGCGCCGATAGGATCGCCAAACCGCCCGGCGTGTGGATGCGGCAATCATGGCGCTGGCCGACGATCCGCGTACGGCGGGTTCGGTGAAACTGTCGGGAGCGTCGGGCTTGTGGCGCATCCGTGTAGGGGATTATCGGGTGATTTACGAGATACGGGATCGGCAATTGATCGTGCTGGTGGTGATCATTGCCCAGCGGCGGGAAGTGTATCGGGGTTTGTAGGAGGTTGCCTTACACCTCACCCATGGCCTGCCATGAGCAAGCGCGGCAAATCGATTGGAGGCGGGGGGAATCGAACCCCCGTCCCGAGATCACTTCAGAGGCGGCCTCTACATGCGTAGTCGTTTGTTTAATCTCGAAGCCGACGGCGAAAAACGACACCCTTCGCCGGCTTCCAGTCATCTGTTTCTCATTCATCGGCCAATGACCGAACCGATGAACCAGCCCGCTGTTTTCAGCCGATGTGTCGCGGACTCCACATCGTGCCGAGGTTGCCTAATTATTAGGCAGCCATGCGATACTCAAAACCGCTGTTATTGGCAGTTATGATTTTGCTCGAATGATTAACCAGGCCAATCGAGCGTCCTGGGCATGCCACCGCCACCGTTGTCATCCGGTCGAAACCAGTCGCCCCCGGTGGTTGAATTGTCAAAGATCCCGCAATTCAATCTACGCCCCTATTTTACGATTGTTCTTGAATTCAGGCAACTTTATTTCGCCGTATTTCATGGGGCCAGCCGGCGTATAGCCCAGTGCCCTTTTTGGCGGATGTATTCCAGCCGATCGTGCAACCGCCCCGGCCGGCCCTGCCAGAACTCGATCCGGCCGGGAACCAGTTGATACCCGCCCCAACAGTCCGGCAGAGGGATCGGCCCTTCTCCAAAACGCTTTGCCAGCTCGGCATCGCGCTTTTCCAATTCCTGCCGGGAAGCGATCACCTGGCTTTGATCGGATGCCCACGCGCCGATCTGCGACTCGCGCGGCCGGGTATGGAAATACGCCTCGCTCTGGCCCCGGCCGATGCGGCGAACACGCCCCTCGATGCGCAATTGCCGCTCCAGAACGGGCCAGAAAAACGTCAACGACGCCCGCGGATTGGCCTCGATCTGTCTCCCTTTTCGGCTGGTGTAGTTGGTGTAAAAAACAAACCCGCCCGCATCGGCCTCTTTTAATAACACCACGCGCCCCGACGGCGCCCCACGGCCATCGGCCGTGGACAAAACCATCGCGTTCGGCTCGATTTCACCGGCCCGCCGGGCCTGCTTGAACCATCGCGCAAACTGCTCCATCGGATCGGCCGCGACGTCGGCCTCCCGCAATTGGGCACGTCGGTAATTTCGCCGAAGTCCCTGAAGATTCTGTTGGCCGCCGTGCTTTGCGGGAGAATTTTTCCGTGGTGATTTTTTATTCATCTCAATCTTTGGATCGTAGCCATTCCATGGATGCTTGCGAAGATCAATACGATATTTTCCACAAACTGTCGTACTTCAAATACGACAAACCTGACATATTGACGTGGCTTTGTTCATCGAATCGAAAAAAATACAGTGCCAGAGATTTTCATGTAAATATTTATATAATAACGATTTATATTCATTCCAATGCGACGATTCCTTCCTTGTTGGGTCGTCATGGCATTTGGCTTGTTATCAATCCAACCGTCCGGCCGCGTCTTTTGGACGGATCGGACAATTGACAATTAACCCATTCTTCCCCCGATGGAAGGATTTCTCACTCCCACAACCCGAAGAAATCCTTCATCTGCCCCATTCGAGAGCCGTCCTTGCCCGGGACGGCTTTTTTTATCGGGATTGATTTCACCGCTTCTTTTTATTCACTTCCTTGTTCGATCCCGATAAATTATCACCCGATGCAACTGGTACCCCGTCAACGCAATCTGCTGCGCGCGATCTGGCGTGCCGGGCAGCTTTCCCGTCGCGACTTACACGAGGCAACCGGCGTTCGCCCCAACACCGTGGGCAGCGATGTGGCCGTGCTGTTGGCGCAGCACATCCTGCGCGAATGCCGATCCACCATCAGCGGACGCGGCCGGCCGCAGGTTCCGCTTGAAATTGATCCCAACCATCGCCACGTCGTCGGGCTGGCCATCCGGCCCGGATACATCGAAACCGGCCAGCTCAATCTTCTGGGCCAGCTTTCATCCCAGAACCGATTGAAAACCCCCGCCGAGCCGGCCGAGATGATCAACACCCTGCGCGAATCGCTGCGAAAAAGCGTCAGCGATCTCACGCTGGCGATCGGCGTCAGCTCTCCGGGGTTTGTCGATTCCAATCGCGGGGCGTTGCTGAGCGGTTCGGCCGTCGCCGGCAGCGGCCCATTGAACCTGCAAGCCGCCTACAAGGCCGCCGGCACGGTGCCGATCCTTCTGGAAAACGACATGCACGCCCTGGCCGCCCGGTGGTTGCTGGCCCATCAGGCCGAGCCGCACGAGGATGTCCTGCTGGTCTATTTCGAGGATGGACAGTTGGGTTCCGCTTTGCTTATCAATGGCCGGCCCAACCGCGGCTGCGTCGTGGGGGCCAATGAACTGGGGCATAACCGCTTTCCGATCGAGACCGACATCTGTTTTTGCGGGCACATGGGTTGCCTTGAACGCATCTGTTCCACGCCCTTTTTATTGCGAAGCTCGCGCGCCCTGGGATCGCTGGCGGAGCGTGCCGCCCGTTTCAACGGCACGGACACCGCGATGAAACGGATGCTCGACCTGCTGGCGATGGGGTTTGCCAACGCCGTCAATTTCACACGCGTCAATCGGCTGGTGCTGGTCAGCGAATTCAACCGCCACGCCCAGTTCGTCCAATACCTCACCACCGCGATCCGCGCCCACGTCCTGGGCGAGATCAAGGAACGGGTGAGGCTGGATTTCTGGGATCAGCCCGCCGCCCGCTCGGCCGAAACCGCCGGCTGGCTGGCGCTGGCCTCCTTTTATTATGAAGGCTGGAACGACCCCGCCGCCACGGAGCCGCCGCAATAACCGGCATCAGATTTCACTCCAAAACCCATCCTCGGTGGCTTGCGCGCAATCCTTGTCCTGATCCCGCGGATCGCCCGGCGGATAGTCGGCCACGTATGTGAAAACCGATCGGACGTATTCCACGCATGGCAGTTTTTTCAGCTCGTGCAGGTGTTTGGATTCGATGCTCCCCTCAACCACTCCGTTGTCCTGATCGGACGATCGGATCTGCATCCCCGCGCCACGCAGCATCTGCTCGGCTTCTTCCTGTCGCTCGGCGTATTGTCCCTTGAGCACCACCACCAGGTCGCTGATTTCGGCGTCGCAATGATTCATTCCTATTTTGTATCCCAATCGGCTCGATACGGGAATACAATGTTTAATCAATTGACCTGCCAAGGGAGCGTAGATGCTCGAATTTTGCGGTATCCTGCTGAGCCTGCTCGCCACATTGGCTTCCACATCCGCCACCCGGCCCGCCACGGCCCCGGCGGATCGCCAATTCCTCGCTCACGGCACGATTTCCTACGCCCCGCCGCCCGGCTGGCAACGCCAGGGCACGCAGGACAATCCCAACGCCTCCAGTTATCGCCGCGATGATCAGACCGCGACGATTCTGATCATCAACACGCCGCAGGAAATTGCTCTGACCGATTCGATTCGCATTAAACTGGCCCAGGCCATCGGCAAAAAAATCCGCGACGATCTGAAATCCAACGGCCATGAATCTCTGATACCCCCACGCATCGAAGAAGACCCGGAGTTGTTTCTTCGCATACACGACCGCTTTGTTTCCGAAGGAAAACAAATCGACCGCCTGCACCTCTATCGATCCCTGGGATTGAACCTGCTGATGGTGTCGATCTCCACCTGGTCCGATTCACCGCAAGCCAACGCGGAGGCATTTGAAGCCGCCCGCGAGATGGCACTGGACGCTCAAATTCAATCCCCTCAAACCCCGGCCACCCAACCCGCCGAACCGGCGTCGTTGCCCAAGGCTCGTCTGCGCGTGATTCCTCCATCCGGATGGGTCGCCCAATGGAACGATGCCCCCGATGGGATCGTCGCCACGTTCCACGATCCGCATGTTGCCGATAACAATATCTTGCTGCTCGCCTGTCCGATCCCCGAAGACATTCGCCACAATTCCGATGCCCGGGCGAAGCTGATTGATGAGCTGGACCAGCGTGCCCAGAACATCTACCGGCCTGAATCGGCCCGTTCAGGCACACCCCAACAGATCAACGACCGGCGATTCATCCGAAAGACCATCACCCAGCACCATCTGGCCGATGGCCGGGTTGAAGTCGCCTGCCGGATGGTCCGCGCCGACCAGGTGCTGGTCGAGGTGATTTCCATCTCCCGCTCCGAACAATCCCGCCTGGTGATGAAACTGGCCGATGAATTGGCCTTGGATGTCCTCCCCATGGAGGATCAACCGTAAAGTTGCAGAAACAACTCTCACAATCACTCTTGCCAAGGGTGTCCGCCCTTCATATCCTTTGCGCTCTTTATCCGGGAACGTGATGCGCCGCTCCGGTGAGCCGCGGACTTTCCGGGAGTTTGGTTGAACATGCTGGCTTTACCGCTCAGTGTCCTTGGGGCCGCCTCATCGGCCGCGCCGTTGACGATTCTGGCATTGTGCATTGCCGCCGGGATCGGCACCGTATTGCTGTTGCCCTCGCGCAAAGAGGCCTCGATCCGCAAAATCGGCGGGGCGCTGCTGCTGGTGGTACTGCTGTTGGGGATCGCGCTCCTGGTCCGACAGGCCGCCCAATCGACTCTTTGGGGCGGAATGGGGCTGTATTTCTGGATTTTTTCGGTTCTTGCGATCATCGGCGCGATTCGGGTGGTGACCCATCCCCGACCGGTCTATTCGGCGTTGTATTTTGTCCTGACGGTGATGGCCAGCGCGGGGCTGTTCATCTTGATGTATGCCGAATTCATGGCTGCGGCACTGGTGATCATCTATGCCGGGGCGATTCTGATCACTTACGTCTTTGTCATCATGCTGGCGGCCCAGGCAGTTCCATCGGACAAGCCGTTGGCGGGTCTGGCCGAGTACGATGTCGTCAGCCGCGAGCCGGTATTGGCTTGTGCGGTGGGATTTACGTTGATGGGGGTGCTCCTCTTTTTGATCTTTGATCAAGGCCAGCGAATCGTCGCGGTCCCCACTCCGCCGCCGGCCAATGTCATCGCGGCATCCGAAGGACCGACGCAACAGCTTGGCAGATATCTATTTACGAACCAACTGGTCAATTTGGAACTGGCCGGGCTGATTTTGACCATGAGCATGGTGGGCGCGATCATCATCGCCCGCCGTCGGGTGGTGGATGCGGTGGTGGTCGAAAGCGATGAGGAAGTGGTGATCGCCGCCGCCACGCCGGTGGATGACAATCCGCACAGCATCCCCGTAACCGGCACCGACAACCCTCGACAAAAGGCCTATCCGGAAACGTAACCCTATGACAGAGCTTGCGTTACAACACTATCTGGGGGTGGGCGCGATTCTTTTTGTGATCGGCCTGATCGGGTTTATGACCCGTCGCAATTTGATTGTGATGTTTTTGTGTACCGAACTGATGTTTCAGGGGGTGGCGATCAATCTGATCGCGTTTGGGCGGTATCATCAAAATCTTGCGGGTCAGGCGTTTACGGTTTTCGTGTTGGTGATTGCCGCCGCCGAGGCGTCGTTGGCGCTGGGGTTGGTGGTGCTGCTGTTCCGCCAGAAGAACACGCTGGATGCGGATGCGTGGCGGGAGCTGCGGGGATAATTGAGCAACGGGCAATTCCATGCAATTTGTGGTTGAGCATTCGTATCTGATACCGCTGCTGCCGCTGATCGGGGCGGCCATTGCGGGATTGTTCGGCGCGCGAGGGCTGAAACAACAGTCGCACTGGCCGATCTGGCTGGGCGTGGGGGCCAGCGCGGTGCTGGCGATTATTCTGCTGGTGGGGATGGCTCAGATTCATCCGGCAGAAGGGGCGCACGCGGCGGGGATCTGGTTTCACAAGCACCTTTACACCTGGATTCAGGCCGGCAATTTCAGGGCGGATGCGGGATTTTTCCTGGATCCGCTGTCGGCGACGATGCTGTGCGTGATCTGCGGCATCGGGTTTTTCATCACCGTTTTCGCCAAGGGGTACATGGCGGGGGAAAGCGGGTATTTCCGATTTTTCGCCTACCTGGGGCTGTTCATCTTCTCGATGACGATCCTGGTGATGGGCGACAATTTCATCATGCTCTACCTGGGGTGGGAAGGGGTGGGGCTGTGTTCGTACCTGCTGATTGGCTATTTCTACGAAAAACCCTCAGCGCGTGAGGCGGCCAAAAAGGCGTTTATCGTCAACCGCGTCGGCGATTTCGGATTCGGGATCGGCATCATGCTGATCTTCCTGGCGTTTGGGTCGGTCAGTTATTTTGGCAATGGTCCGGGGACGCATTCGGGGGTTTTCGAGCTGGCCCAGGGTAATCTTAACTCGTTTCAACAGCACGCCTTACAGTGGATCCCGTTCTGGCTGATGATCGGGGCGTTCGGCAAATCGGCCCAGTTTCCGTTGTATGTGTGGTTGCCCGACGCGATGGAAGGCCCCACGCCTGTGTCGGCGTTGATTCATGCCGCGACGATGGTGACGGCCGGCATCTACATGATCGCCCGTTGCGGCACGATGTTCATCGGCAACTCGGCGGCTATGGCGACGGTCGCGGCCATCGGGGCGTTCACGGCACTGCTGGCCGCGACGATCGCGGTGCGGCAATTCGACCTGAAAAAGGTCTTCGCCTATTCGACCATCAGCCAGCTTGGGTTCATGTTCGTGGGCGTGGGGGTGCTGGCGCCGGTGGCGGCGATGTTTCACCTGATCACGCACGCCTTCTTCAAGGCGTTGTTGTTCCTCTCATCGGGCGTGGTGATGCACGCGATGATGGGCGAGCTGGATATGCGGAAGATGAGCGGGCTGCGGCGGGTGTTGCCCAAGACGCGGATATTCATGCTGGTGGGTTGCGCGGCGCTGGCGGGTTTCCCGCTGATGAGCGGATTTTTCTCCAAGGATGAGATCGTGGCCGCCTCCTGGGCGCAGAGCAAAATCCTGGGCGTGTGGATGTTGTTCACGGCTTTCCTGACGGCCTATTACACGTTTCGGCTTTATTTCCGGGTGTTTGAAGGGCCGGAGGTGATTCCGGCGGCCGGGCCGGCAGCGCATGGCGATCACGATCATGCGGACGATCACGCCGGCACGACGCATGGACACGATCACGGGCATGATCACAGTCATGGCCACGATCATTCGCACGGCCACGACCATGGCCATCACAACCACGAGCCGCTGAGCATGACGATCCCGCTGGCGGTGTTGGCGATCGGCGCGATTGTGTCGGGATTTTTGCTCTACTGGAACCATTCGCTGGGACATTTCCTGGGTCAAAGCCCCTCGTTGCAACAGACCGCGCAGGTGGCGATGGCGAAATACGGTTCGGCCGAGATCAGCCCGCCGATGCTGGGAATGCACGATTTTCGCCCGCACGAGGTGGTGGAGCGGGAGCATTCAGCGCACCTGTACATGATGATCATCAGCGGGGCGATCGCGCTGCTGGGCATCTGGCTGGCGTACATGCTGCACCTGAAAAACCGCACGGCCGGCGAACGGCTGGCGGAACGGTTTCCGGGGGTTACGCGGCTGCTGGAAGCCAAGTATTGGGTGGATGAGATTTATCAGGCGGCGATCGTGGATCGGCTACGGGGGCTTGGCCGCGCGTTTTTCATGGTGGATCGGTTCGTGGTGGATGGCATTGTCTGGCTGGTGGGCTTTGTGCCCCAGTTGTCGGGCTTTGCGTTGAAACTGACGACCCAGCGGGGCTATCTGCAAGGATATGCCGTGACGATGCTGTTCGGCATCGCGGTGGTGCTGCTGCTGGTGTTCAAGATTTTCTAAGTGACGCACGATGCATTATTCGATTGTCCTGTTGCTGGCGGTTCCGATCGTGGGGGCGATCGTCGGGGCGTTGTTGCCCAATGCGCGCAGCGCCAAATGGTGGGCGCTGCTGGTCAGCGTGGCGACGGCGCTGGTGGGCGTGTGGATGGCGGCGCAGTTCGACTGGAACCAGGATTTGTCGGCCGTGCCGACGTCCGACCGGCTGGCCAGGTCGGTGCAGATCGCCTTTACGCCCGGATTTGACAGCCCGCTGCATCTTCAGGCGATCCAGTTCAGCTTCAGCCTGGGGGTGGATTCGATCAGTTTGTGGCTGGTGCTGATGACCGTGCTGCTGATGCCGGTGTCGATCCTGGCCAGTTTCACCTACATCAAGGAACGGCAAAAGGAATTTTATGCGTGGATGCAGGCGTTGCTGGCTTTCATGCTGGGGGTGTTTGTCGCGCGGGACCTGCTGCTGTTTTACGTCTGTTTTGAACTGACGCTGATTCCGATGTTTTTCATCATCGGCATCTGGGGCGGTTCCGAGCGGCGATACGCGGCCGGAAAATTCTTCCTGTTCACCTTTTCGGGCAGCGTTTTCACGCTCGCGGTGGTCATTTTCCTGGGGCTGGCGGCGGGAAGTTTCGACCTGGCCACGGTGACGCAATACGCGCAATACGACCTGACCGATTCGGCCCGGTTCTGGGTCTTCATGGGGCTGGCGGCGGGGATGGCGGTGAAGGTTCCGCTGTTTCCGGTTCACACCTGGCTGCCCTTGGCGCACACCGAAGCGCCGACGGCCGGCAGCGTCATCCTGGCGGGCGTGCTGTTGAAACTGGGGGCATACGGTTTGCTGCGGCTGGCGGTTCCGATGGGATTGATCGGGCCGGCGGGTCTGATGTTCCCGACCGTGGTCAAAGCGCTGGCGGTGCTGTGCATCATCGGCGTGATCTACGGCGCGCTGGTGGCGTGGGTGCAGCAGGACATCAAAAAACTGGTCGCCTATTCATCGGTGTCGCACCTGGGCTTCTGCGTGCTGGGACTGGTGGCGCTGAACGACTATGGGATGCAGGGATCGGTCTTGTACATGGTCAACCACGGCCTGAGCACCGGGGCGATGTTCCTGGTGATCGGCATGATCTACGAACGATATCACACGCGGGACATTCATCAGTTGTCGGGTCTGGCCAAACAGATGCCGATCATGTCCTTCTTTTTCGTGTTCTTCACGCTCTCCAGCATCGGGCTGCCGGGGTTGAACGGATACGTCAGCGAATTTTTGACGATCCTGGGTGCGTTCACCTCCGAACATCTTGGGATCGGATACGGCATCGCGGCGGCGGTGGGGATCATCCTGGGGGCGATCTACATGCTGCACATGGTGGCGCGGGTGATTTTCGGGCCTTTGAAAGTGCCTCACGTGCATGAGGAAGAAGGGCACAAACCGCTGAGCCGGGATTTGAATGGCCGGGAGATCACCGTGCTGGTTCCGCTGGCGATCGCGGTGGTGTTGCTGGGCGTGTTGCCGACGCCGGTGTTGAACAGCGTGCTGGAGCCGGTGCGGATGGTCCGCCAGCCGGTGACGGCTCCGATTGTCGGGCCGACAGCGCAATCGCCGGCCGAAGTGGCGATGGTTCAGAGGCCTTAAACGTTGGGTCCGCACCCCGTGTGCGGCCAGGGAAACCTTTTCCCGGAGTTCCGGGGAGATTGTAAACAATGCGGCCGTGTCGGGGGGATTAGACGGGATTTGCGATGATGGATTCGCTGGTGCGGTTATTGTGGCCGGAGATGGTGCTGACGGTGGCGGCGTGCGTGCTGTTCCTGCTGGGCGTGTCGCGGCGGGCGGCGGTGCGGCGGCTGACGGCGGTGCTGGCGGTGCTGACGTTGGCGGGGGTGTTTTTCGGTCTTCTGGCCAGCGGCGCGGGCGGGTCGCTGATGGGCGGGCAGGTGGTGTCCGACCCGTGGAATTCGGTGCGGATCGTCGAGTTTGGCTATTACATTAAAATTCTGGTGGCCGGGGTGGGGATCTTGCTGGCGTTGCTGGCATGGCCGGGCAATCGGCAGGCCACGGGCAACTCGGCGATGGATGTGGGGCAGGACACGGGCGAATTTTTCGGCCTGATGCTCCTGTCGCTGATGGGCGTGTTTCTGGTCGCCTCATCCAACGACATGATCCTGATGTTCCTGGGCATCGAGCTGGCGAGCATCCCGACCTACATCATGGTGGCGATCTCCCGGCCGCTGGCGGTGGCGCAGGAAGCGGGTGTCAAATATTTCTTCCTGGGGGCGATGGCCGCGGCGTTGATGCTGTTCGGCTTCAGTTATCTGTATGGCACAACCGGACTGACGGACCTGCATCGCATCGGCCAGGTTTTCGCGGCCAGCGCCGGCGGCATTGGGCAGGCGCCGGTCCTGTCGCCCTGGCAGGTGCTGGCGGTGGTGATGCTGATGATGGGGTTCGCGTTCAAGATGGCGGTGGTGCCGCTGCATTTTTACGCGGGAGATGTGTATCAGGGGGCGGCGACGCCGGTGACGGCGCTGCTGTCGTTCGTGCCCAAGATCAGCGGTTTTGTGGCGATGATCAAAATTTTGTTCGTCGTCGGCGGCGGCAGTTGGGTGGTGCCGCAATTCGTGACGCAGATTTTGATCGTGCTATCGGTGCTGACGATGTGCGTCGGCAACGTGCTGGGATTGTTGCAATTCAACATCAAGCGCGTGCTGGCGTACAGTTCGATCGCGCATTCGGGGTACATGCTGGTGGGGTTGGCGGCGTTGACCAGTCCGCGGATCGCCGGGTCGGATGAGGGGTTGTCGGCGGTTCTGTTTTATCTGGCCGGCTATGGGATCATGAACGCGGCGGCGTTCGGGGTGCTGATGCTGCTGCCGGCGCGGCCGGGAATCGCGGGGATGGGCGGCGTTGGAGCGGGCGGCAAGATGCCGCCGGCCACGTCGGCCGAGACCTTTGAAGACATCGCCGGACAGGGGCGAAAACACGTCGCCCTGGGGTTGGCGATGGCGGTGGCGTGTTTCAGTTTGATCGGGCTGCCGTTGACGGTGGGTTTCTTCGGCAAGTTGTATCTCATCCGGGCGGCATTGAACCAGGGATTGATCGCGCTGGTGGTGATCACGGTCATCAACGCCGCGGTGTCGGCGGCCTATTATCTGCGGATCGTGGCGACGATGTTTCTGCGAAGCGAACCCCAGACGCAATGGCCGCAGGCCGCCCAGCCGGCGGATGACTGCGACGGCCGGGGGACGTTGCCGATCAAGCTGGCGGTGGGGTTGTCGGTGTTCGGGGTGCTGTTGTTCGGCCTGGTGGTGCCGGCGATCGAGCTGCTCTCAACCCAGTCCCGCTCGGCCGCGCGGGTGGACATTCCTTCAAGCGTCGAACAACCGACGGCGTCGGCGATGGCGCGATAATCAAAAATTCGGTTGCCCAACCGGACATCGGCGCTACAATGCGGCCGATGCGGATGGTGGCGGCTTATCTGGCGGTGGGATCGAACCTGGGGGATCGGGCGCGGTCCATCTGCGATGCGGTGGCCCGCCTGTCACAGGTGCGGGGGGTGCGGATGTTGAAAGTGTCCACGTTGATGGAAAACCCCGCCGTCGGCGGCCCGCCGGATGCGCCGGCCTATCTGAACGGCGCGGTCGGCATCGAGACGGAACTGGGATCGCACGCCCTGCTGCACGAATTGCTGTCCATCGAACAGGAACTGGGCCGCACCCGCCGGGTCAAATGGGAACCTCGCCGCATTGACCTGGACCTGCTGCTGTATGGCGATCAGATCATCTCCTCGCAGGAACTGATCATCCCCCACCCCCTGATGCACGAACGCGCCTTCGTCCTCAAACCCCTGTCCGAAATCGCCCCCGATGTCGTCCACCCTGCACTCCAGATGTCGATCAAAGGATTGCTGGAAAACATCTCGCGGGCGGGTTGACAGGCATGATTGCGACGAGATCGACAATTGAATTGGGCAACACCACTTTCAATCGTCTCTCATCGACATTCCAGGCTTGTCGCCTTCAATTGGAGTCGATTCCCAATATCATCACCGGTATATCAATGTTTGAGACGCCGCGATTCTCCAAATCCCAAACAAACTGCTCAAAATAAGAGACGCCCGTACTCATCTCGTCAGCGAAGGCTTTCACCGGCACAATCTCGATGCCAAGGTCAATGAAACCCAGATTATGAAAAATGGTCATTTTGGCACAGACGTTGTAGACCATAAAGGCATATTTGCCGAATTGAACCTCGACGCCCAGCTTCTGTTTGACAAAATCCATCTCACGAAAAGCGCCTCGATTGAGACTTCTCGGGTCATGGTGTTGGACGTAATGCTTTGTGGAGTAGGTGCACGGAACTCGAATCGTTTGCCAACCATCCGGTATTGCGAACGCTTCTTTGAACGCCTTGTTCAGCGCCTTGGGGCTATATAGTTTTCGACCTCGCATGGTCTTTTCTTTGCTGGTTTTTGTCTTATGGCGGGATGCGTCGATGCGCTGGATCGCCTCGTTTACCTCCGACAACAGATCAGGATATTTGCGAGTGATGGCCTTTTCCCCGCCCTTAAACGAATAGATGCCGGCGACTTTCATTTGGTCTCCTGCTTTGAAGTGCTCCATGCAAGCGGAATCTGGCTTACCTTCTCGCGGCCGGATGGTTGGTGTACCGGCTTGCCCAGAGGCCGGTATCCAAGTGTGCCATCGCGCAGGGCGGCAATGCGCTGTTTGGCGATGTTGAGGTACTCGGCATCTTTCTCGCATCCTACCGCCCGTCGATCATGACGCAGCGCGGCAAGCAACGCTGATCCAACGCCTGTAAACGGATCAAGTACCCAGTCGCCCGGATTGGTCAGGGCCAAGACGCATCTTTCGACCAGTTCAATCGGAAACTGGCATGGGTGAAGCGTTTTTTCTGGATGATTCGCCTTGACGTTGGGAATATTCCACAGCGAAGATTCCCAGTCCCGTTGAACGATGTTCCAAATGTCCGACGGGTTTTTGCCAAGCGGATTCCCCGATGGTTTTCCGTAGTTCTTTCCCGGCTTAAAGTGCGTCTTGCCAGGATATTTTGACGGAACCCGAACACTGTCCAGGTTGAACGTGTATTCATCACCTTTCGTGAACCACAACATGACTTCGTACCGTCCCGAAAATCGTTTGCTGGCATGCAGGCCGTGATCGAAGTGCCAAACGATCCTGTTGCGGAGTTTCAGACCCCGTTTCTTAAACAGAGGATAGTAAAAGATATCGAGCGGAAATATTTCAGAATTTTCGACGCAATTACCCACCTGCCAACAAAGCGAACCGTCGTGCGACAACACGCGAATAAGCTGATCGACAATTGGGATCAGATTGTCAAGATAATCCTCCAGCCGGGTCGCCGTTTCATATGATTTTCCAATGTTATATGGAGGGGAGGTTATGATCAGCTTGATCGATTCGTCCGGCAACGTCTGAAGTGTTTCCCTTGAATCTCCCGCAAGAAGAACGGCGGACCCATCCGGAGTGAACGAGTCCAGTACTCCATAATCCATGTCGGGTTGAAAAAGTGGTGATTGCATAAGTTCTATTCGTCGCGAATATCACCGTCCGTTACCAAATCCACGAAGACGATTTTATCCCGCCTGACCAGCCGGATGACGTGCAGGATTTGATTCGTCGGCCTGACTTGCAACCTGTGCGACTCATCCGCACAGGCGCAGTGTGGTCAAACCGCATGGTCTTTGCTGCTATCATCACTGATTCATCAGATAATAAGTCTCGATCCATCGATCGGCAATGGAGGCGAAGCCTTGCACCTGTGCCTTCTTCAACAACGTCCAGGCTGTCCATTGAACCATGTGGTTTACACCTGTCGCTTGCGCACGATGAACAAATAATTGAATCCGCGCAGGAAAAAGTTTCCCTCCTCGGCGGCGCGGCGGTAGTTGCCCATTTGCAGGGTTTTGTTGTGGCGGACGACGCTGATGATGTCCACGGGTTCAAAACGTTCGCGCAGACGGCCAAACAGTTCAAAACCCAGGGGGTAAAATCCCTTGTCCTTGATGAATGAATCGCTGACGTACAGCCCCAGGTGGCACTGAGGTTTGAGCACGCGGAAGCATTCGGCGAAAACCTGTTCCATGGCGCGGTAATATTCGCCGCCGGCGGCGTCGAGCTTGCCGATGTCGCGCGGGTCGGGGCCATAGTCCAGGTGGGTGGAATAAGGCGGATCCATGAAAATAAAATCGACCTTGCCGGTCAATTCGGGCGGCAGTTTGCGCGCATCGACCCGGAAGATGTCCTTGCGGGTGGGGTGGACATCGTATCCCAGCGCCCGCCGGTTCAGGTCGCGCGCCACATCCAGGGTGGTTCCGCTGCCGGCGAATGGATCGACCACCAGGTCTTTTTCCCCGGTGTAACGCTTGAGCAGGTTCCAGATGATGTAACTGGGGGTCGCCCCTTTATACCCCGGCAGGCCCTGCGAGGTTTCTCCGTAATCCTGCGAAGGATAATCCCACAACGTCGTCGGCTGAATGTGCAGCGGCGGTTTGCGATATTTCATACATCCCTATATTTATGTCAAAATCGCCTGTTCAACCAATCTTTGATTGCATGGTTGCCCATCGGACCTGCAATCCTGTACAAGAGACGGAATATGAGCAACCCGCAACACCCCCTCGTGGCCATTATCATGGGCAGCAAATCGGACTGGGAAACGATGAAACACGCCCAGGAGACGCTTGGCAAATTCGCCGTTCCCAACGAATGCCGAGTGCTGTCGGCCCATCGCACCCCCATCCAGGCGGCGGAATTCGCCACGCAGGCCCACGGCCGGGGGATTGAAATCATCATCGCCGCCGCCGGCGGAGCGGCCCATCTGGCGGGCGTGCTGGCCGCCCACACCCTCATCCCGGTGCTGGGCGTGCCGATGGAAAGCGCCTATCTCAAAGGGATGGATTCGCTGCTTTCAACCGTCCAGATGCCCGGCGGCATTCCCGTGGG
>JADYZN010000035.1 GCA_020853095.1 Phycisphaerales bacterium
ACCTGACAACTAACCGGCCACGAAGTGGAGGCGTTGTGGGTGCCGCAGAAGCGGCAATCCTGCAACGCCTCCACTGCATGTGGTCGCCGCTTCGACTGGCACCCACGCGACGCCTCCCGGCCAACGGGAGGTCCCAAGTGGACACCAATCAGAAGCGATGTGAACTGACCGATTACGCACTCGAACTCGTCCATCACAAGGCGTGGCAGCTCGTCGGCAAGGCGGGCTACACGCAGGACGATGTGGATGACATCAAGCAGGACCTGATCGTGGACCTGCTGGAACGCTTGCCCCAGTTCGACCCGGCCAAGGCGACCTACAACACGTTCGTCGCCCGCCTGGTCGAGCGGAAGATCTCCAACCTGCTCCGCGACCGCCAGGCGGAGATGCGTGACCATCGGCGTGAGGTCTGCTCGCTCAACGAGGAGATCGACACCGGCGAAGACGAGCCGGTGCAGCGTCTGACCACCATCAGCCAGGACGATCAGGACATCCGCACGGGCAAGTACGCACGCCCCGCCGAGGAACGTGCCCATCTCCAGCTCGACATGGATTCGGTGCTCGACGGCCTGACGCCGGAATTGCGGCAGGTCGCCGAGATGTTGCAGACCAAGTCCGTCTCCCAGGTCGCCCGCGAACTGGGCATCCCACGCCGCACCTTCCGCGAGAAGCACCTGACGCAACTGCGTGAGGTCTTCGCGGCCATGGGCATGGACGACTACCTGCGGTAATCACGTTCTCCGCCAGTTCGCCCCTGCGCCGGGTAAGTAACAGAAGGCGGCTAGGGGCGAGCTGGTCCGGAGAAGACTGGAGACACCAACGTGAGCGAACACATGGACGTGAACATTGACCTGAGCATCCTGGAAGTCGAACCCGCCGAGGAGTACCACGCCAAGGCGGATCGTTTCCTCTCCAGCCACCAGTTGCTGGATTTCATGAAGTGCCCGTGGCTGCATCACAAGAAGGCCATCGGCCTGCTGGCCGACTGCGATTCGGCCAGTTACCTGATCGGTCGCGCCGCCCACGTCCGCATCCTCGAAGGCCGCGACGTTTACGCCGCCGCGTTCGCGCTGGGCGGGCCGGTGAATCCCAAGACCGGCAAGCCGTTCGGCTCCGGCACGAAGGCCTTTGCCGAGTGGGCCGAGGTGCAGGGCAAGCCAGTGCTTTCGCACGAACAGGTGAACCTGATCGAGCAGATGGCGTCTGGCGTGGCCATGAACGACCAGGCCGTGGACTTGCTGCTGTACGGCCGCTCCGAGGGCGTCCTGCGGGCGGAGTACTGCGGCACGCCATGCCAGATTCGCATCGACTGGGTGCA
The DNA here is from genome assembly GCA_020853095.1 of Phycisphaerales bacterium. Classification (GTDB taxonomy): domain Bacteria; phylum Planctomycetota; class Phycisphaerae; order Tepidisphaerales; family Tepidisphaeraceae; genus JADYZN01. The sequence goes on from JADYZN010000035.1 coordinate 1,319, forward strand.
TCCTCACCGAGGCATCGTCGACTTCAAGACCTGCGATGACTTGACCTGGTTCGAGGCCGACGCGCGGCGCTACGGCTATCAACGGCAGATGGCGTTCTACCGCGCCGTGCTGGCCCAGGTGATCGAAGGCCAGATGGTCCCCGTCCATCTCGTCGCCGTCGAGAAGAAGGAACCCTTCAGGTGCGGAGTCTGGCGCGTCAGCGATGACACGCTGGCCATCGCGCAACGCGAGAACGAGGCCGCGATCCGGCGGCTGCTGGTCTGCCGCCAGCATGACGAGTGGCCCACCGGATATGAGGAGATTCGCGTGCTGGACGTGGCATGAGCATGTCTTTCGCGCCCGGGCGGCTTGTGGCGAGTCCCATCAAGCGGCGGCCACCCCTCGGGCGCTTCTGGCAGGGCCGGGCTGTCGGGGCCTCATAAGCCCCGAGACGCGGGTTCGACTCCCGCACCTGCCATTGGCTTTCACACGCTCATCCAGCGTGACGAGATGTGTGACCCATGAACCCTCAATCAGGAGCAATGACATGATCCGCAACTATCGCAGATGCGACCCGCCGACCTCGGCGCTGGCCGGGCGGCACGTACGGGCCTGCGGGTGCGCCAAGCGCCACCGCGATCTGTGCCTGGCGGTCGTGAAACGCCAGCCGGGCCTGACCGCCCGCGAGATCGAGGCCCGAATCGGCATCAAGGCTCACAAACGCCTGCCGGAACTGCGGGCTGACAAGCTGGTCCGCAACGGCCCGTCCCGCGCCTGCACCGTCTCTGGCCGCCAGGCCATGACCTGGCTTCCGCCCCAGTACCTCAACTAAAGCCACGGAGAAACACGCATGACCATGATGCAACAGATTCATCGCGGGCGCAAACACTCACCGCCGCGCCTGCTGATCTACGGAACCGAGGGCATCGGCAAGTCGACCACTGCCGCCGCAGCGCCCACGCCGATCTTCATTCCCACCGAAGACGGCCTCGACCAGATCGACTGCGCCAGCTTTCCGCTGGCGACCCGCCTGGCCGATGTCGAGTCGGCGCTGCGGTCGCTGATCCAGGAGAAGCACGACTTCGAAACGGCCGTGATCGACTCGGCCGACTGGTTGGAGCGCCTGGTCTGGGATGTGCTGTGCGAGCAGTACGGCGTCACGAGCATCGAGAAGGTCGATGGCGGTTACGCCAAAGGCTACACGCACGCCCTCACGCATTGGCGCAGGCTCCTGGCCGACCTCAACACCCTCCGCACCCAGCGCGGCATGTGCGTGATCCTCCTGGCCCACGCGAAGGTGGAGAAGTTCGAGGACCCTGAGTTCAGCGCCTACGACCGGTACTCGCCGCGCCTGCACAAGCATGTGACGGCGCTATTGACCGAGTGGGCCGACGCGGTGCTGTTCGCCACGCGCAAGATCATCACCAAGACCGAAGACGGGGGCTTTGGCCGCGACCGCACCATCGCCGCCGGCCTCGGCAAGGATGGGGGCGAGCGCATCCTCCGCACCGTCGGCAGCCCGGCGTGTGTGGCCAAGAACCGCTTTGACCTGCCCGCCGAGCTTCCCCTCTCGTGGCCCGCCCTGATGCAGGCTTTGACTCAGGCTCCGCCGCCCGCCGCAGGTCCGAATCTGCGCCTCGTGGGCGCGGAGCAGGACACCAACCCCAACAAGGAGAACTGACCCATGGCCAATCTCGGCACATTCAACGCCAGCGAAGTCGAACCGACAGCAAGTTTCGATCCCCTGCCCGCGGGCAAGTACCTCGCCGCCATCACCGGGTCGGAGATGAAGCCCACCAAGAACGGCGGCGGCAGCTACCTGCAGATGACGTTCACGATCATCGAGGGCGAGTTCAAGAACCGGGTCGTCTGGGCACGGCTGAACCTCAACAACCCCAACGCCACGGCGGTGAAGATCGCGCGGCAGGAACTCTCGGCTATCTGCCGGGCCGTGGGCGTGATGACCCCGGGCGACAGCGTCGAGCTGCACAACCTGCCGCTGGTGATCACCGTCAAGCTCAAGAAGCGAGAGGACACCGGCGAGCTCACCAACGAGATCAAGGGGTACGAACCCAAGGCCGCCAGCACGGGCCAGCCGCAGCAGGCCCCGGTGACCAGCAACACGCCGCCGTGGAAGCGATAAGGAGGTCGCCGTGGTGATGACGCTTCCGTACCCACCCAGCGTGAACCACTACTGGCGCAACTTCCGGGGTCGCACCTTGATCAGCCGGGAGGGCCGGATGTTCCGCACGAACGTCTGCGCCCTCCTGGCCGGGGGCAGCGGCCCACGCAAGCCGCCGTCGGGCGGCCGCATCGCCTTGGCGATGGACGCCTTCCCGCCCGATCGGCGACGGCGCGACCTGGACAATTTGCAAAAACCCGTGCTTGACGCCCTCGAGCACGCGGGCGTCTACGAGGACGACAGCCAGATCGACTTGCTGATCACCCGCCGCCGCAAGGTGGTGCCCGAGGGCCGGTTACTGGTGGATGTCGTGGATCTGCCCCTGCGGCGCTGTCCGGTCTGCGGGGGCGAAATGCACAACTTCAATCCGGAACTGAACTGAACATGCAGAAAGTCTTTCCCACACTCCTGATCATCCTCGACATCTGCGCCGCAGCGGCTTACATGCCCAGCGGCGATTGGCGCAAGGACGTCTACTGGCTGGCGGCGGCAACACTGACGGCGGTGGTCACATGGTGATGCAGCTTCGGCCCTACCAGACCGAGGCGGTCGCCGCTGTCTATGACCACCTGCGGCAGCGGGGTGATCACCCGTGCGTGGTCATCCCAACCGCCGGGGGCAAGACGCCGGTCATGGCGACGATCTGCCGGGACGCGGTGCAGCAGTGGGATGGCCGCGTGCTGATCCTGGCGCATGTGAAGGAACTGCTCGAGCAGGCCGCCGACAAGCTGCACGCGATGGCCCCCGACCTGTGGAACCGCATCGGGGTCTTCTCGGCGGGCCTGAAGAGCCGCGACACCGAGCACCCCATCATCGTGGCGGGGATTCAGAGTGTGTACCGCCGCGCGGCCGAACTGGATCGCTTCGATCTGATCCTGATCGACGAGGCCCACATGCTGCCGCCGGACGGTGAGGGCATGTACCGCACGTTCCTGTCCGAGGCATGCATCGTGAATCCCAACATGCGCCTGGTGGGCCTGACGGCCACACCGTACCGCATGTCCACGGGGATGATCTGTGGCCAGGAGAATCTGCTCAACCCCGTCTGCTACGAGGTTGGCGTGCGGGAGTTGATTGTCCAAGGCCACCTCTGCCCGCTCAAGACCAAGGCGGGCAAGCGCAAGGTCGACACGACCAACCTGCACATTCGTGGCGGCGAGTTCATCGCGGGCGAGGTCGAGGCGTTGATGGACGACGACTCGCTGGTGCGTTCGGCCTGCCGGGAGATCCTCGATCAGACCGCCGATCGTCACTCGGTGCTGATCTTCGCCGCCGGGGTTCAGCACGCCCTGCACGTCCAGAAGGTGCTTGGGGAGATGGGCCACGAGTGCGGGTTCGTCTGTGGCGAGACCTTGCCGTTTGAGCGTACGGAGACACTCAAGCGATTCAAGGAGGGCGTACTCAAGTACCTGGTCAATGTGAACGTGCTGACGACCGGCTTTGACGCGCCGAACATCGACTGCGTCGCGCTGCTGCGGCCCACAAACTCGCCGGGGTTGTTCTACCAGATGGTCGGTCGCGGTTTCCGGCTGGACCGGTCGAAGGAGAACTGCCTCGTTCTGGACTTTGGCGGCAACATCCTGCGGCATGGGCCGGTCGATGCCTTGGAGATCAAGGACCGCAGCTCCGGGGGCAGTGAAGCGCCAGCGAAGGAGTGCCCGCAGTGCCAGGCGGTGATCCACGCCGCCTACAGCCTCTGCCCGGAGTGCGGCTATGAGTTCCCGCCGCCCAAACGTGAGCAACACGATCAAGAGGCTTCCACAGCGGGAATCCTCTCCGGCGAAGTCACCGAGACCGAGTACGAGGTCCAGGATGTTTACTACAGCGTCCATGTGAAGCGCGACGCGCCCGAGGACCACCCGCGCAGCATGCGGGTGGATTACCGGGTGGGCTTCAACGACCACCGCAGCGAGTGGGTCTGTTTCGAGCACACGGGTTACGCCAGGGGCAAGGCCGAGGCTTGGTGGAAGGCACGGTCGCACGAGCCGTTCCCCGATTCATCCCAGCAGGCCGTGGACATCTGCGAGGCGGGCGGCGTGGCCGAGACGCGCTCCATCACCGTGCGGTCAGTGACCGGCGAGAAATACGACCGCATCACCAAGCACCAACTCGGCCCGATCCCGCCGCTCCTGGACGGCAGTGACGAGCGCGACGACGGCGATCTATCGGAATACATGGGCCCGCCGGATGAGGAGATTCCCTTTTGATCAGCGAGCAGGACACATTGCATAGCGCCGCGATGGACTACCTGGCCGCCGGTCTGTGCGCCCTGCCCGCGCGTCGGGCGGAGAAGCGCCCGGCGGTGGGCCAGTGGAAGCGGTATCGAAAAAGGCTGCCCACCGAGTCGGAGGTGTCCGCGTGGTTCGCCAATGGGCCGGACGCGCTGTGCATCATCTGCGGAGTCGTCTCCGGCCATGCCGAGATGATCGACTTCGACGCCGGGGGCGAACTCTTCGAGACCTGGGCGGCGCGTATTCCGCCCGACCTGCTGGCGAAGCTGGTGATCGAAAAGACCCAGTCCGGCGGCTACCACGTCATCTACCGGTACGAGGGCGGGGTCTGCGGCAACATGAAGCTGGCCCAGCGTCGCGACGCCGACAAGATCGTCACGCTTATCGAAACCCGTGGTGAAGGTGGTCTGTTCCTGTGTACGCCAACGCCCGGTTATGCGGTGGTCCAGGGCGACCTGTGCGACCTGCCCGTGCTGACCGAGGCTCAGAGGGACCTTCTGCTGCGGACAGCGTGGGAACTGAACGAATATCTGCCGCCGGTGGTCGATTGTCCGCCGCACAATGGCGTTGTCGGCCAGAGAGGTCCATCATCGGCCGCACAATCCGCCTGTGCGTCACATAATGCCGACAGGCCGGGCGATGATTTCAACAGGCGCGGAGATGTGCGGGCCGTGCTCGCACAGCACGGCTGGTCGTTGGCGAAGTCTGGCGAGAATGAGTACTGGCTACGGCCCGGCAAGGCTTCGGGCTGGTCGGCCTCGCTCAAGGACGGCGTCTTTTACGTCTTCAGCGCCAATGCCGCCCCGTTCGAGCCGAATCGGGCCTATTCGCCGTTCTCGGTCTACACGCTGCTGAACCACGGCGGCGATTGGGCACAGGCCGCCGGTTCTCTGCGGCTGTCTGGTTACGGTGGCGATTCTCTGGCGAACAATGCCCACGGGGCGGACATCTCGGCCATTGTGCGAATGTCCGCCGCCCCCGGCGCTTGTTCGCCGAACAATGGCGATATCGGCCAGACAATGGCCCTGTGCGGCGGACAGGCCGCCCGTGCCCCAGAGATTCCCGACCCAGGCCCGATGCCGCCAGAGATGCTGCGCGTGCCCGGCTTCATCAGCGAGGTGATGGATCACACGCTGGCCATCGCGCCGTACCCCAACCCGGTGATGGCGTTCGCCGGGGCCTTGGCACTTCAAGCGGTGCTTGCGGGCCGCAAGGTCCGCGATCCCGGTGACAACCGCACCAACATCTATCTGCTGGGGTTGGCGCACTCGAGCGCGGGCAAAGACCAGTCGCGCAAGGTCAACAACGACGTGCTCCACGCCGTCGGCATGGCCGATTGCCTCGGGCTGCACTTTGCCAGTGGCGAGGGCCTGCAGGACGCGCTCTTTCAGACGCCAAGCATGCTCTTTCAGACCGACGAGATCGACGGCATGCTCCAGTCGATCAACAAAGCCAAGGACGCCCGGCACGAAGCGATCATGGGCACGATGCTGACGATGTACTCGTCGGCCAACAGCGTCTTCCCCATGCGCCGCAAGGCGGGCAAGGAATCGCCGGGCGTCATCGACCAGCCGTGCCTGGTCATCTACGGCACGGCGATCCCCAACCACTACTACGAGGCCCTCAGCGAGCGGATGCTCACCAACGGCTTCTTCGCCCGCATGATCATCCTCGAATCCGGGCCGCGACCGGAGGGCCAGGAACCGGGCCTCGACCCGCCGCCGCCACGAGTGCTGGCGACGGCCAAGTGGTGGGCGGACTATCAGCCGGGCGAGCGCCGGGGCAACCTGCTGGACATCCACCCCGTGCCCGCCGTCGTCGAGCACACCGATGAGGCCAGGCGGCTGTTGATCGAGACGCGCAAGGCCGCCGAGGCCGAATACACCAATGCGGAAGCCAAGAGCGATCCGGTCGGCACGACGGTCTGGGGCCGTGTCAGCGAGCAAACCCGCAAGCTGGCGCTGCTCTACGCAATCAGCGAGAACCACCGGTCGCCGCGCATCGGCCTGGCCGCCGTCGAGTGGGCGTCGGCATTCGTCATGCACCAGACCCGGCGGATGCTGTTCATGGCGGCGGGCCATGTGGCCGAGAACCCGTTCCACGCTGAGTGCCTCAAGGCGGTCGAGAAACTCCGCAGCGCTCCGGGAAACGAACTGCCCCACAGCGTGCTGCTCAAGCGCATGAAGATGGACTCCAAGAGCTTCGGCATGCTGGTGGAGACGCTGGTGCAGCAAGGCGACATCGAGATCACCACGACGGCCAAGCCGGGCTGGCCCATTCGGTCATACCGCTTGGCCGGTGGGGTGAATCTTCAGGGTGAAACTTCACCTGGGGGTGAATCATGAACGCCCAAACTCGGCTGAAGATTCCCCAAGGTTCACCCAAGATTCACCCCCCAAGGGTGAAACTTCAGAACCGCGAAAACAGCAGGAATATAAGGAAAAACAACAACTCTCTCTTCATGTTTCTCTCTTTCACCCCCACCCCCTCGCGCGACGCCCGCCCGCGTGTATGCGTGTGTGTATGCGTGACGGGGGGTGAATCTTCGAATCTTCAGATTAGGTACTTCCAGGCCAGCGCCTCGGAAGATGGCGGCGGGAACGATCACGAGCATAGGCAGAGTTTGTTTTGCGTGTCCGTTTTCTTTCCACGACCCACAACGCGCACGGAGGTGCAACCATGACGACCAGGACGTTCGATGTTGAACTGCGGCCCATCGAGGCCATCAAACCGTATCCGGGCAACCCGCGCGTCAACGACGACGCCGTGGACGCCGTGGCGGCGAGCCTGAAGGAGTTCGGCTTCCGCCAGCCCATCGTGGTGGACGCCGAGGGCGTCATCATCGTCGGCCACACCCGCTGGAAGGCGGCGAAGGAGCTCGGCCTGGCCAAGGTGCCGGTCCATGTGGCGACCGACCTGCCGCCGGAGAAGGTCAAGGCGTATCGCATCGCCGACAACCAGACCGCGACGCTGGCCGAATGGGACTTCGAGTTGCTGCCCATCGAACTCAAGGACCTGCAGCAGGCCGAGTACGACCTGAGCCTGCTCGGCTTCGACGAGGACGAGCTCGCCCACCTGCTCGACGGCGACGTGGCCGAGGGCCTGACCGACCCGGACTCGGTGCCCGAGCCGCCGGATGATCCGATCACGCAGCGCGGCGACATCTGGGTGCTGGGCGACCACCGCCTCATGTGCGGCGACAGCGGCAGCGTGGAAGACCTCGACCGGCTGCTCGCTTCCGGGGGCGGCAACGGGATCGACCTGGTTTCGATGGACCCGCCGTACAACGTGAAGGTCGAGCCGCGCAGCAACACGGCTATCGCCGCCGGTCTCAGTTCGTTCAGCAACAAGAAGGCGCAGTTGCATCACCAGGTCTTCGACCAGGCGCGCGGCGTCAGCGATCCGAAGAAGGCCCGCAAGAAGATGCGTGCCAAGGATCGGCCGCTGGCCAACGACTTCGTCACCACCGAAGCATTCGATGAAATGCTGCTGGCGTGGTTCGGCAACGCCTCGCGCGTACTCAAGCCGGGCGGCTCGTTCTACATCTGGGGCGGGTACGCCAACCTCGGCAACTACCCCGCGCCGCTGGCCACCTCGGGGCTGTACTTCAGCCAAGGCATTGTCTGGGACAAACAACATCCGGTGCTGACGCGCAAGGACTTCATGGGCGCGTTCGAGATCTGCTTCTACGGCTGGAAGGAAGGCGCGGGCCACAACTACTACGGGCCGAACAACGCGACCGACCTGTGGCACGTGAAGAAGGTCAACCCGCAGTCGATGGTTCACCTGACCGAGAAGCCCGTGGAACTCGCGGTGCGATCCATCCAGTACTCGTCGCTGCCAGGGCAGAACGTGCTGGACCTCTTTGGGGGCAGCGGCTCGACACTGATCGGCTGCGAGCAGACCGGGCGGCATGCGTTCCTGATGGAACTCGACCAGGCGTACTGCGACGTCATCGCGAACCGCTGGATGCAATTCACCGGCAAGATGGCCCAGCGGATTGCGGCCGATGGCACGGGCGGAACGGAGATGCCGGAGAAAACCCCAGCCGAGTTGGCCGGGGTGAGTGAAGCGGAGGAAAAGTGATGTCAGGCGGGCTTGGGCTCTTCGCGGAGCGCGTGCCATTCAACCATCGCGTCGAGGTGGACGCTGTCGCTGGCTGGATAGTTCCGCCGGTGCCGGCGGTCGATGATTCCGCGCTCCTGAAGGAACGCCTGCGTCACGTCCACCTGGGTGTGCGGCAGGTCGTGCTCGGCGGCGATCTCATTGATGGCAACGCCGTTGCCTTCGGCGGGCGTCTCTTCCAGAACCCAGGCGACCTTCTCGAACACCTCCAGCGAGCAGCGGTGGGTGTAGGTGCGTCCGTCCGCGCCCGCGACGGTGCGGACGAGGCACCCATCCTCGTGACGGAAGGTGATGTCGCGATCTCTGATGCTTCGGCGCATGGCGGCACCTCACTTTCCGTTGATGGTGAACAGGCCCCGGTCGGTCTTCTTGAACCGCGATTCGGAGCCCTTGGTCTGAATCTCCCGCAGGATCGCGGCGTAGATCGTCGCGGCCGGGGTCTTGCCGCCGGTCTTCCAGATGCCCTCGGCCAGCATGGTCTCGACCATGTCTTTGCAGCGCATCGGCTGGCCGGCGTCCGCCAACACCTGCGCCGCGGCATCCAGCCCGCTGGTCTTCTTGGCTTTCGGTTCCGCCGGGGCCTTCTTCGCATTGACCGCCTTGGTTGCATTGGAGGGCTTCATCGCCTCTGCCAGCGGCTCCACACCGGGGTTGACGGCCTTGGCGGGCTTGGCGCTGGCCTTGGTCGTCGTGGTCTTCTTGCTCTTGGTCATGACACGTTCTCCTCTGGCCGTCTTCCGGCTGGCCGGGCCGTTGGGGCGGTGTGCCCCGTAAACCACCGAGGCCATTGTTCAGGGCATCGGGAGTGCAAAGGGGCTGTAGCCCTCAGGCTCACAACCCATCGGCTCCAGGACTTCGCGTCCGAGCAGTTCAACGTACTGCGTGTTGGCGTTGAGGCGGTCGCGCAGGCTGTCGACTTGGCGGTACATCCGGTCTCGCTCGCGCCGGTTAAATCCGCCGCCTCCATCCCAGGTGCTTCCCTCCACGCACTCGGCAATGCACCATGCTTCAAGTCGCGTGTACAGGTCCAACTCGCCGCCGCGCTTCATGAGCGGGATAACGAGCTTCAACAACATGGCCTCTGCCTCTTCGGCGGCTGCGGCGTGCTGCTCGCCCCAGGTCTCACTAATGACCTCGGCGATGCTTCCGGCGCTCAGCCGATGCTCGATGATCATCGCGTCGATCCTGGTCAGTCGCAGTTTCGTGGATTCGGTTTGGGTGTTCATGTCGTCCTCCGTTTAGTCCTAGTCTTGGAATCGCTGCAGTTCGCGGAAGTAGCCGTCCACGTCGCTGTTGGTGCCGACCACCCCGTCGCAGCGGCGCTGGACCTCGGTGGCGATCCAGAACAGTTCGGTGTCGTCGGTGCCCTTGGCGTCGATCTCCCAGGTCTTCCAGGCCTGCTCGCCTTTGCCGGGATCGGCGACGATGCTGTCGATGCGGATGGTGGCGCTGCCGCGTTGGCGTTCGATGGCGACGTGCCCGGCTCGTCCTTCGAGTTCGATTCGCTTGGTTCGCATGGCTATCTCCTTGTGGCTATTGGCTTTACGTTCGTTTCAACACCCACATTCAGCCATGCTTTCGCCAGGACATCAAGGCAATTAACCCGTTGTGGGCAAAGAACTTACAGATTCTCGTAAGCAGGCCACGGGGCTAGAGATATGACCGCAGAAACGCCCAGAATTACGGCCCTGACGCCTGTCCAGGCGGCGAAAATCCTCGCCGCCGCCGGGAACCGGCGGATCACCGAGGCGATGGTGCGCGCCGACATCGAGGCCGGTGCGCCCACCAACGTCGACGGCACGGTGAACCTGGTCCACTACGCCGCCTGGCTGGCGCGGGAGGCGGCTCATGGCGATTGACGTTCGGCAACTGCGGCCGTCGATGTTGACGCGGATGTTGAACTCCACGCCGCTGGGCGAGGTGCTCAGCGAACGGCAGCTGCGCCGTCATCGCAACCGGGCGGGCTACCGCATCGGCGACGAGAAGCACGTCGACCTGCTGCGTTATGCCGCGTGGCTGGTCTGGTCGCGCCACAACCCCGAGCCGGAGAAGGAGCCCCTCGACTACGAGGCGATGAAGGAAGCCGCGCGCGCTCGCAACGCGGAACTGTCGGCCATCGGCCGGGACATCGGCGACATCCCCGAGGTGGTCGATCCGCAACGCAAGGCGCGGGGCGCGACCGACTTTCGGTTCTTCTGTGAGGCGTACTTCCCGCAGACCTTCAGCCTGCCGTGGTCGGACGACCACCTGAAGGTGATTGCCAAGATCGAGACCGCCGTGTTGCGCGGCGGCGTCTTTGCGATGGCCATGCCGCGCGGCAGCGGCAAGACCACGTTGGCCGAGACTGCCTGCATCTGGGCCATGCTCACCGGGGCGCGGGAGTTCGTCTGCCTGATCGGCTCGGACGCCGGGCACGCCCGCAACATGCTCGAAAGCATCAAGGTCGAGTTCGAGACGAACGATCACCTGCTGGACGATTACCCCGAGGCAGTCTTCCCGATCCACGCCCTGGAGCGCATCCACAACCGGGCCAAGGGGCAGATCTGCAACGGCAAGGCGACGCGGATCGTCTGGACGGCCGACGAGATCGTGCTGCCGACCATCGACGGCAGCAAGGCGTCGGGGGCGATCATCCGCGTGGCGGGCATCGAGAGCCGGATTCGCGGCATGAAGTTCAAGCGGGCCGACGGCCGAGCGGTGCGTCCATCACTGGTGGTGCTCGACGATCCGCAGACCGACGAGTCGGCGCGAAGCGACCAGCAGGTCCGCGCCAGGATGGAGACACTCAACGGCGCGATTCTGAACCTGGCCGGGCCGGGCCAGAAGATCAGTGGCATCATGCCCTGCACGGTGATCCGCCCTGGAGACATGGCCGACCAGATTCTCGACCGCGACAAGCACCCGGCCTGGCAAGGCGAACGCACGAAGTTGGTCTATGCGTTCCCGTCCAATGAGAAGCTCTGGGACAAGTACGCCCAGATTCGGGCCGACAGCTTCCGCAACGACGGCGATGGCCACGAGGCCACGGAGTTCTACCGCAAGCATCGCAAGGAGATGGATGCGGGAGCGGTGATCGCCTGGCCGCAGCGTCACAACGAGGATGAACTCTCGGCGATCCAGCACGCGATGAACCTGCGGTTGCAGGATGAACGGGCGTTCTGGGCGGAGTACCAGAACGAGCCTCTGCCGCAGGACGAGGGCGATTCGGATCAACTCACCGCCGACGCGATTGCCGCCAAGACCAACGGGCACCCCCGCAGTGTGATCCCGATCGGTGCCAGCCATCTGACGATGTTCATCGACGTGCAGGGCAAATTGCTCTTCCACACTGTCGTCGCGTGGGAGGACGACTTCACCGGATACGTCGTCGATTACGGAACGTATCCCGACCAGCAGCGCCCCGTGTTCGCCTTGCGCGAGGTGCAGAAGACGCTGGCTCGCGTCGCGCCAGGCGCTGGACTGGAGGGTTCGATCTACGCCGGGCTGGAGAAGCTCACCGGCGAATACCTGGCCCGTCGCTGGCGACGTGACGACGGGGCCGAGATGCGGATTGAGCGGTGTTTGATCGACGCCAACTGGGGTCAGTCTACCGATGTGGTCTACCAGTTCTGCCGCCAGAGCGCCCACGCCGGATTGATCATGCCCAGCCACGGGCGGTATGTGGGCGCGTCGAGCATTCCCTTCAGTGAGTACAAGCGTAAGACCGGCGAGCGCGTCGGGCACCACTGGCGCATCCCGAACGTGCAGGGCCGACGCCAGGTGCGGCACGTCGTGATCGACACCAATTACTGGAAGAGCTTCGTTCACGCCCGGCTGGCCGTGGCGATGGGCGATCCCGGCAGTCTGTCATTGTTCGGACGCAAGCCCGCCGAGCATCAACTCCTGGCCGAGCATCTCACGGCGGAATACCGCGTGAAGACCGAGGCCCGTGGTCGTGTGGTGGATGAATGGAAGGTTCGTGCGGGCGGGCCGGACAACCACTGGTTTGACTGTCTGGTGGGTTGCGCCGTGGCGGCCTCGGTCCAGGGCGCGGTGTTGCCGGGCACGGACGCCAAGGCCGCGCCGGTTCGCCAGCGTGTGCGGCTGTCTGAGCTGCAAAGGAGCAGGCGGTAGATGGTCAAGCCAACCGACATCCGAGAATCTGCTTTGCCAAAGCGTGGCCTGGAATGCCCCGACTGTGGGTGCATGCACTTCCGCGTGCTCTACACCCGGCGTGCCTGGGGTGGTCGCTTGCTTCGCCGCCGCACGTGCCGCCATTGTGGGCGGCGTGTGACGACCTATGAGCGCGTCGGCGGCTGAACTACTGGCCCCTGTGCTGACGAACGTTGACCGCTTTCCACTGCAAGAGCGGATGGGTTCTGATCCGCTCAATGCTGTTTGCCCTTGCTCCGAAGAGCTTTCGGGACAAGCACGCACTCGAATCGATACGTTCGGAACGTCGTGGGGCGAAGCGGCTTGTTGCTCTGGAAGAAGTACCGCTCGAACACGGAATGGGCCTTGCCATGCACCTCGATGGCGGTGTGACAGGCCAGCACCGCATCGTCGGCCGACTTCGCCGCCACGAGATAGGGGTCGACAGAAAAACTTTTTCTGGATCGCTTCCGGGCGGAACGACGGCGTTAAGCCCTGCTCGTCTCCTGATTGACACTATCGACTGTAAGGGCCAATAAGATTAGCCCAAAAAGCACTCCACGTCAACTAAAATTCTTCGTGAATTGATCGCGTATGCTGAAAAGGCCTGTTGGATTGGCCCGTACGGAGCTTTTAATCAAGCCCAGATCGTCATCTTCTTGGGGTGTGCGGGCGAAACAAGCCATTCATGTTCTACATGCGTAACGATCTGCTGATTCACCTCTGATTCACCGCCAGTTCTTGATTCCACCGGGTAAGTAACTAATGGCGAGCGTGCACACTCGCCATCGGAGACTTACATGGCCGAGAACCTTGACAACACGATCCGCGACAACGCCGCCGGGCCGAAGAAGGCGACCGGCGATTCGGGCAGCATCGAGCAACACTCGCTGGCCGACCAAATCGCGGCCGACAAGCACCTGGCCAGCAAACAGGCGGCTTCAGGCAAAGGCCTAGGCGTCAAGCTGGTCAAACTCTCTGCTCCGGGGGCAGCGTGATGTGGCCGTTCGGCAATAGGACAACCCGAAAGGCCCGCTCCTTCGCCCGCGTCATCCGGGCCAAGTACGACGCGGCGGCCACCAATGCCGACAACGCGCGGCACTGGGCCAACGCCGACGGCCTTTCCGCCGACGCGGCCGCATCGCCGGATGTGCGACAGACGCTGCGCAATCGCAGCCGCTACGAGGTCGCCAACAACAGCTACGCGCGTGGGATCGTGCTCACGCTGGCCAACGACTGCGTCGGCACCGGCCCACGGCTGCAACTGCTCTCGGATGACACCGAGGCCAATGACCTGATCGAGACCGCCTTCGCCGAGTGGGCTTCGGAAATCCATCTTCCCGCCAAACTGCGGCTCATGCGGATGACCAAGGCCGTGGACGGCGAGGTCTTCGGCATGCTGACGGCCAATCCGATGCTGCGTTGTCCGATCAAGCTGGACTTGCAACTGATCGAGGCCGACCGCGTGGCCAGCCCCGACGCCCGCATCCTGATCGACGATGCCGTGGACGGCATCCAGTTCGACCGCTTCGGCAACCCGGTGCGCTACCTGGTGCTGCGGCGTCATCCGGGTCAGTGTGGTTTCACACTGGCGTTGGATGGTTACGACCTCGTGCCCGCCGAGGCGATGGTCCACTGGTTCCGTGCCGATCGGCCCGGCCAACACCGGGGCATCCCGGAGATCACGCCCGCGCTGCCATTGTTCGCCCAACTGCGGCGCTACACGCTGGCGGTGCTGGGGGCGGCGGAGACGGCGGCGGATTTCGCGGCGGTGCTCTTCACCGATGCGCCCGCCAACGGCGAAGCGGCGTCCGTCGAGCCGATGGACATCGTCGAGCTTGAGAAGCGAATGGCGACGGTGTTGCCGGATGGCTGGAAGCTCGGACAGATCAAGGCCGAGCAGCCGGGCACGACCTATGGCGAGTTCAAGCGCGAGCTGCTCAACGAGATCGCCCGTTGCCTGAACATGCCCTTCAACGTCGCGGCGGGCAACTCGTCGGGCTACAACTACGCCTCCGGTCGCCTGGACCACCAGACCTACTTCAAATCCATCCGTGTCGAGCAGGCCGACTGCAACAACGTCGTGCTCAATGCGCTGCTGAATGCCTGGCTGACCGAAGCCCGTCTGCTGGGGGATTTCTCGTTCCTGGCAGGTGTCGAAACGTTGGAACACCAGTGGTTCTGGGATGGCACTGAACACGTCGATCCGGCCAAGGAAGCCAGCGCCCAGGCGCAGCGTCTGGCGAATCACACCACCACGCTGGCCTGTGAATACGCCCGCCAGGGCAAGGACTGGGAGACCGAGCTGCGCCAGCGGGCCAAAGAGAAGCAGTTGATGAAGGAACTGGGCCTGACCGAGGCCGAGGTCCAACCCACGCCAGAACCGCAACCCCAAGAGGAGGATGACACGGATGTCGAAGACCAACGACAAGCAGCCTGAGTTCGTGACCATGCGCGGGCTGCTGACGATCCAAGCCGCCGAGGGCGATAGCGCTCTGCCGCAGTTCCGCATGGTCGCCTACACCGGCGGCCTGATGCGGATCGCCGGGTTCCCGCACCAGGTCGTGGTCGATCTGGCTGGCCTGGACATCCCGTCGCAGAACCTGCCGATCCGGCTCGACCACGAGCGCCGCCAGGGCGTGGGCCACACGCAGCGGGTGCTGGTCGAGGCCGGACAACTCGTCGCCGAGGGGCTGATCAGCCGCGACACCTCGTGGGCGCGTGACGTGGCCAAGAGCGGCGTCAACGGCTTCCCCTGGCAGGCCAGCATCGGCGCGGCGGTGGTGGAGGCGGAGTTCATCCCCGCCGGTGCCACGGTCAACGTCAACAAGCAGCAGTTCACCGGCCCCGTGCATGTGGTGCGTCGGGCCGTGCTTAAAGAGATCAGTTTCGTCGACATCGCCGCCGATCCGGGCACCACAGCCCGCGTCGCGGCCCAGGACAAGGAGCCTCAGACCATGAACGGCAAGGAAGCAACGATGGACATCGCCGACAAGCAGCAGGACACGGAAGTCCAGGCGCGGGCGGACGAGGGCAAGGAGGCCCCGTCCGCTCCCGGAGCCGCCAGCGACCCGGTCAAGGACATGCGCATCCAGGCGGTCGCCGAGAGCAAGCGGATCGCCGCCATTCGCAAGGTCACCGACGGCAAGCACCCCGACATCGAGGCCAGGGCCATCGAGGAGGGCTGGGACGTCAAGAGCACCGAACTGGAAGTACTGCGCGCCTCGCGGCCCGCCGCTCCGGCGGCGCACACCGGCGGCACGGCCAACGGCCCGAAGGTGCTGGAGGCCGCCGCGCTGATGACCGGCGGCGTTCGCGGCGATGCCCTCATCAAGACGCACGGCGAGCAGATCGTCGAGGCGGCAGAGAAGCGCTACCGCAACCGGCTGGGCCTGCACCAGCTTCTGCTGGAGGCGGCCTGGACCAACGGCTGCGATGCGCGGTTCTTCATTGACGACCCCGAGGCGGTGCTCCGCGCGGCATTCAGCACTTTCACGCTGCCGGGCATCCTGTCCAACGTGGCCAACAAGTTCCTGCTGGACGGCTTCGAGTCGGTCGAGCAGGCCTGGCAGCGGATCGCCGCCACGCGCAGCGTGAAGGACTTCAAGGCCGTCACCAGCTTCCGGCTGACCGGTGGCTTTGAGTACCAGGAGGTCGGCCCCGACGGGGAACTGAAACACGCCGAGGTCGGCGAGGAAAGCTTCACCAATCAGGCCAAGACCTACGGGCGGATGTTCGGCCTGACCCGCACCGACCTGATCAACGACGACATGGACGCGCTGACCGCCGTCCCGCGTCGCATCGGCCGCGGCGGCGCGCTGAAGCTCAACAAGGTCTTCTGGGGCGCGTTCCTCGACAACGCCGCCTTTTTCACCGTCGGCCGCAAAAACTACCAGGCGGGCGCGGACACGGCGCTGTCCATTGACGGCCTGACGGCGGCGGAACTGATGTTCCTCGATCAGGTCGACCCCGACGGCAACCCACTGGCCATCGAGCCGCGCACGCTGCTGGTGCCCCCGGCCCTGAAGGTCCAGGCCGAACTGCTGATGAGCAGCCTGAAGGTCAACGAGACCACCACCGCCAACAAGCCCAAGCCCAACGACAACCCGCATGCGGGCAAGTTCGGCGTCGTCACCAGCACCTACCTCGGCAACGCGGCCATGTCCGGGTCGAGCACGAAGGCCTGGTATGTGCTGGCCGAGCCGTCGGACCTGCCGGTGATCGAGGTCGCATTCCTCAACGGCAAGCAGCAGCCCACCGTGGAGCGGGCCGAGGCGGACTTCAACGTCCTGGGCATCCAGTTTCGAGGGTACTTCGACTTCGGCGTCGCCCTCCAGGATTACCGGGGCGGCGTGAAGATGAAGGGCGAGGCGTAAGCCTCGTCCCTTCTCCGGGCAGCGTGAACCTTTCAGACCAACAAGGAGAGACTGATGGCAACGGCAAAGTTCATTCAAGATGGTGACAGCATCGACTACACGCCACCTGCTGCGTCGTTTGCAGCGGGCGATGTGGTGGTGCAGGGCAACCTGGTGGGCGTGGCAAAACGGGACATCCCCATCGGCACACTGGGCGCGCTGGCGGTGACGGGGGTTTTTCTCATACCAAAATTTACCGGCGTTGCTTTCTCTGTTGGCGACTCCGTTTATTGGGATACAGCGGCTAAAAATGCAGACAATACCATGGGTCCGGGTCTGGTGCTGATGGGCAAGGCGATCGCCAGCGCCGCCGGTGAAGATCCCACCGTCAAGGTTCGACTCAGCATGTAGTCATATGGCCGACCTGCTGCGAACAGGATCAAACTGGCTGGAACGCATGCGAACGGAGCATGCCGCCAGTGAAGTCGAATACCATCGGCCGCCGGATGCCAAGGTTGTTCTGGCGACCTTCGGCCGCACCGAGTACGAACTCGAAAACGAGTCAGGCCTTCGTACCGGTGCGATGGCGGCGGATTTTCTGATCCTGGCGGATGATGTGGCATCACCGTTTGGTCATCCTCGGCCTGGCGACTGGATCGTGGCCGATGGAAGACGATACGAGGTGATGAACCTGGGGTCCGGCGGCTGCTGGCGATACAGCGACCCCTTCCGTCAGACCTGTCGAATCCACACCAAAGAGATCGGAGCGGATGTTTGAGTGGTTTTCAGGACCAATTGGATGAGATCGCAAATCGACTGGAACAAATCGACCAGGCCATTCGGGGCAACGGGCAGCCGGGGATCAAAATCCGGCTGGATCGACTGGAGCGCAGCGCAGTCATTCAAAGCCGACTCGCCTGGCTGATCATCGGCGCTGGCGTCGCAGTGGCGGTCTCCGACGTGGCCGCATTCGTCATGAGGTAGTCGTGTGGACGGTAATCGACATTGCCGATGCTGTTGTCGGGGAACTCAATGCCGCCCCACCGGGGACGTTTTCACCGGCCTTCACGGCCGTGCGGAGGGCGCTGCCGGAATACACACTGAGTGATCTGGCAGACCTGAAGGTCACGGTGGTCCCCAGGGGCGTGGAGATCGTTGGCTCAACCCGCTCAACCAGTCAGTTCGACTGGCAGGTCGACATCGGCGTACAAAAAAAACTCGGTACGGACCTGGACGCCGAAGTGACCACGTTGTGCAAGGTGGCGACCCAGATCGCCGACTACCTGCGACGACGCACGTTGTCGGGCGTCCCGGATGCGGTGTGGGTGCGAATGAAAAATGACCCGGTCTATGCACCGGATCATCTGGCCGATCAACGCGCCTTTATCGGCGTGTTGACGGTGACCTACAGGACCATCGGATGATCGGATTTGAACTCAAACAATTGTTTTTCGACCGCCAGGCGGTGGTCACAAAGATCGATGCCGCCACGCGGCGGGTGTTCAGCCGGTTCGGTGCCTTTGTCCGGCGGACGGCCAAGGGGAGTATCCGCAAACGCCACAACCCCGCCCCACCCGGATCGCCCCCCAGCAGTCATACGGGGCTGCTGAAGAAGTTCATCTTCTTCGGGTACGACCCATCCGCCCGAAGCGTGGTGATCGGACCGGCCCGGCTGAACAAAAAAGGGCGGGGTGATGCCCCCTCCCTGCTGGAATATGGGGGCCGATCGGTGATCAGCAGGCGGGGCAGGACCAGAACCGCGCATTATCAGGCCCGCCCCTTTATGGGACCGGCCTTCGAGAAGGAAAAGACCAACCTGCCCACCCTGTGGCGTGGCAGCATTCGATAGGAGACCACCATGGCGGACTTTCTACTGGGCATGAATGCCAAGATTTATCAGGGGGCGGCTGATGCCGCCCTGTCCACGTTGACCGAGATGTCCAACGTCAGGGATGTGACATTGACCATGGAAGCCGGTGAGGCGGATGTCACCACCCGTGCCAACTCCGGATGGCGGGCCACCGCCCCAACACTTCGGGAATGCACCGCCGAGTTCGAGATGCTCTGGAAGCCGGGGGATGCAGGGTTCGACGCGATTAAAACGGCGTTCCTCTCTGCCGGCACGCTCCGCCTGGCGATCCTGACGGGTGAAAAGGCGACCACCGGCAGCGAGGGGCCGCTGGGCAACTTCTCCATCACCAACTTCAGCCGCAGCGAGCCGCTGGAGGAGGGCGTGACGGTCAGCGTGACAGCCAAGCTGGCCAAGTTCGACTCCTGGGTGGAGGTGGCCTGATGATGGATGCCTACAGTTTTTGAATGGCGACGCCCAGTTCGCCGGCCGCCTTGGCCAGCAACTTGTCAGCCTCGTCCAGGAGGCTGCTGAACCGCTGTCGGGCCCAATGAAGTCAAACAAAGACCAAGGATCAAAGCCATGAAGACCTTCACGGATGCGGCTGGACGGACCTGGACCATTGCCCTGACGCTGGGGACGGCCATGACGGTCAAGGGGAAGCTGGACATCGACCTGCTTCAGCCCGAGGCGGGCGAAGTGCCGCTGCTGACCCGACTGGGCACTGATGAACTGCTCCTGGGAGAGGTGATCTGCGCCCTGCTGGAGGGGCAGTTCCAGACCCACAAGGTCACAGCCGACGACGTGCGGACCTCCTTTGACGGCCGGACCCTCCTGGCGGCACAAAAGGCCTTCTACGATGAGCTGATCGATTTTTTCCAGTCCCGCGGCCGCACCGACCGGGCCAGGGCCATCGCCAAGCAGATGGCCCTGATCGAGGCGGCCGTGATGGCGATGGAGATGCGAATCGACGCCCTGGACATCGACGCGACGATCCGTGGGGCGATGTCTGGCGCATCGCCGGGGCTATCGGCATCGACCCTCGGTCATTGACGCTTCGGCAGTTGATGTGGATGGCCGAGGGATTGGGGCGTGAGCGCTGGTCGCACACCTCTTTGATCTGCGCCCTGATCGCCAACGCCCACCGCGACCCCAAACGAGGCAGGCCCTTCAAGCCGGCCGACTTCGACCCGTATGCGAGACAGGATCGGCGTCAGGTCGCCGACAAGCGGTCGCTGGCGATCATTCGAGAGGCACTGGAAGGGCAACGAAAGGCAACAGACCCATGACCACGATCAACCAACTTCTTGAATCTGTCGAGACGACCCGGTCGGCCGTGCGGGAATACGCCGCACACGACGCCGAGCGTGAGGAGGCACTCGCCGAGGCGAACCACCAGGTGGCGATTGCACGGCAGACGATTGCCGAATTGTCCAAAAAGCTGAAAGACGCGACTCAGCCCTCGGCACCACCGGCAGGCAGTCCGCCGGTCATTACGATCAGCCACACGACCCGCATGGCGGGATTGCCGATCTACGTTCACGCGATGGACACGCCGGGGATTGACCAGCACTCTGATATTCGATGGAACTTTGGCGACGGGACGGCGGCGTTTAACGATCTCAGCGGCTTCAATGCCGCACACGTCTACGATTTGCCGGGGACGTATACCCTGTCATTGAGTGTCAACGGGCGTGTCGTCACACAGCAGGTGCTTATCATCCCGGCTGTTGTGAACAGGATCATCCGATTGCACGACGCCAGGAGCGACTGCCGCAACGTATTGACGGCTCCTGTAATTGAGTTGCCATCGACCTTCTGGCCGAAGATCAGCAACGCGACGATCGAGGGGATGGCAGGCAGCGGTACGAAGCTGACCTACACGGGCCGACAACCCAACGCGAGTGTCATCAGTCTGCCCGATGAATGCGATGACCTGCTGCTGCGGAGGCTGACGTTCGACTCGGCAATCGACCAGGGAGCAACCCGTGCCGTTGGCGTCTATCAGCAGAAGGCATCCCTTGCGGTCATCGACTGCATCGCCTTGCGGCTGGAGTCGTTTATCAAATCGGAGAGCAAGTCCGCCAGCGGGCTATTAATCCAGGGCTGCTCGGCTCCGCTGGCCGATGGTGTCAGCGGGTATTTCGCATGGGTCAGTTGCAATGATGCAGTCATCGTGGGCAACACGGTGGCCAATGTCACGCGCGAGCATGTGGTGCGGATGGGGTATTACGACAGGGTTCTGATCGCGCAAAACGACTTCACGAATCTGGATCGCAGGCAGATCGACAAAGACGACTTTTCCAAAGGGTGCATCGTCGCCCAGCGGGGCCGGCACGTCTGGATCGCGCACAACCATTGTCGTTTGGGTGGCATCGGCATCGGGCCGCTGGGCGGGCCGGATGGCCTGTCCGACAAGGGTGGCGTCACCCGGTTTGCCGTGGTGGAGAAAAACACCATCGAGGGAGGCAACGCCATCGTGGTCAGCCATGGCACGGAACATGCGAGAATCGAGCAAAACACCGTGGATCGGGGGAAGGCTGACCTGAGCGCCATCGAGGTCGCAGGCGTCGATCCTCTCTACCCTGACCGAAAAAGCCGCGACCTGAGCATCCTGGACAACCGCCAACGACGGCCGACAGGCAACCTGGAGGGGATCACCCCGGTGGTGCGGATCGGCAAGGGTGTGCTGGATGTGCATGAGGAGGGGAATATCGTCGTTGCGAGTGGAGGATCGAGACAATGATTCAATCTGCGAAAATCGGGCTGCTTTTATCGTTGATGGCCATGGCTGTCTCGTGCGCCACAGTGCCCCCGCCAGATCAGGGCGGCACAATCGTCCATCAACAGGGCGATCTGAGTTACCAATCCTACGCCATTCACACGATCAGCCTCGACGGCCAGACCGTCGGGCTGATCCTGCCAGCCACATTCAAATTGCACGAACAGGCGTCCAGTCTGACGCAGCCGACCAACCCCGCCAGTGAAGCAACAATCGTCACCCCCGCACTGACAGCGAGCATTCCGGCCAGCCGGACGGGGCCGCCCCCCTCCACCCCGGTGGACCGGGCGATGGGAGGAATGGTCTACATCGGGTCGGCACTGCTGCTGCTTGGCGTGGCGGGAGTAGCCCTGAGGTGGCTCCCATTCTCCTTTGGCCGGGTGATTCCCCTGGGCGTCAGCATCATGATTGCGCTCTCCGGCGGTCTTCTGATCGCCTATGCCTCGCTGCTGGATCAGGCCCCTTGGTGGGTGATCGCCTTGGCGGTCGGAGCGGTCGTGGCCATCGGCGGTTGGTTCGCCCTTCGCGACAACCTGAAGTTGACTCGCGCCGCCGCAACACCGGAGGCCTCCAATGGCTGAATCCTCCGCCATCCGGGCCGGAAGAGCCTTCGTTGAACTGTTCGCCGACGATTCAAAGCTGGTGCGCGGCCTGCGCTCGGCCGAAAAGAAGATCAAAGCCTTCGGCAACTCCATCCGCGACATGGGCCTGAAACTGGTCGGCCTGGGATCGATCATGCTGGCCCCCCTGGCCGGGGCGGCCAAAGTCTTCGCCGACATGGGGAGCAATCTCCAGGATGCCTCCGACCGCACCGGCGTGTCGGTCGAGGCGCTCAGCGCCCTGGGGTACGCCGCCGACCTGAGTGGCGCGGGGATGGAGTCGCTGGAGAGCGCCCTTCGACGGATGCAGCGGACGATCCACGATGCCGCCGGGGGGATGAAAACCGCCACCGATGCGCTGGCCGATCTTGGGCTGACGGTGGATGACCTGAAAAACCTCTCCCCCGAGGCACAGTTTGCGCTTCTGGCGGACCGGCTGGACAAAATCGCCGATCCCACCCGCAAGGCCGCCCTGGCGATGGAGGTCTTTGGGCGATCCGGAACGCAGTTGCTGCCCATGATCAAGGGTGGATCGCAAGCGCTGGCGGAATACCGCAAACAGGCCGAGCGGCTGGGTTTGATCATCGGCACGATGGATGCGGCCGCCGCCGACGCCTTCGGGGATGCGCTGGATGATCTGTGGAAGGTGCTGAAGATGTCCACCTTCCTCATCGGCTCGGCACTGGCCCCCACACTCAAGGCGGTGGCGGGAACGGTCATCCGCGTCGCCCTGGCCATCAATGGATGGATCGGACAGAACAAAGCACTCATCGTCGCAACACTCAAGATCGCCGCCGTCCTGGTGGCGGTTGGCGGCGCGATTGTCGGGCTTGGGCTGTCCATCTCGACGATCGGCGTGGCCATCGGCGGGCTGGCCAGCGCGCTATCCGTGGCCGGCGCTGCGTTTGGAGCATTGATCACCGCGATTACCGCGATCTTCACGCCGATTGGTGCGGCCATCACGGCGGTTGTCGCGCTGGGCGGGATTATCCTTTACGCCACCGATGCCGGGGGCAAGGCGCTGGACTGGTTGGGGGGAAAGTTCAAAGCGCTGTCGGACTTCGCCAGCGATTCCTTCGGGGGCATCGCCGACGCCCTGGCGGCTGGCGACATCGCCCTTGCCGCGAAAATCCTGTGGCTTTCGCTGGATGTGGCCTGGCAGAAGGGCATCCACACCCTGTTGGGGATGTGGGAGAGCCTGAAAAGCGGGACGATGGCCGCTGTTTACGGCCTTTGGTATGGAGTGCACAGCGCGTGGGAGATCGGAGTCGCCTCCGTCACCGAGGGGATGACCCGATTGCATTATGGCATCCTGGGGCTGTGGGAGAAGCTGTCCACGGGCATCATGAACACCTGGGACAAAACGATCAACTGGGTCTCCAAACGGCTGGTGGACCTGTGGGCGATGGTGGATGACTCCATCGATGCCGACGCGGTAAAAAAACAACTGGATGTAGACATCGAGCGGCGGGTTCAGGACCGCGGCAGAGAAAAGGATCAGAACCTTCGGGAGATCGCATCCAGCCGCGACGAAACGCTGAAATCTCTGGACCAGGAGCACCAGAGGAATCTGGCGGCCATCGGTCAGTCCTCCCTCGATGCAATGGGGAGGATGGACGCCGAGTCGCAACGACGGATCGACGCATCTCAAGCGAGCCTGGACGAAGCCCGACGGCAATGGAAGCAGGCGGTGGACGAGGCAAAACAGGGTCGAGCAAGCCTGCGGGATGGTCCGGATGCTCCTGATGCCAACGACCTGGCCAGGCGGGCCAGGGATGCGTTGGCCGGGCTGGACGACATCGGCCGGATGATCCGAGACGAGGCCGCCAAGGTGGAAGTGCGCGGAACGTTCAACGCGCAGGCGCTCTGGGGGATGGCCTCCAACGGAGATGCCGCCGAACGGACCGCAACCGCAACCGAGCAGACCGTCAGGTTCGTTCGACGCATTGCCGACAACACCCCGTCCAAAACACTGACGTTTGAGTAAAAGAACCGATCATGGCCACCACCTGCGCCGAAAAACCCGACTCCAGACGATCCGTGGCGGGAGAATCAGCCGAGCTGACTTACCTCATCCAGGGGACCGCCGGCTCATCCGACGCGATCGCCTCGTTGCAGTCCACCGCGCCAGCCACATTCAACGGCCTGTATCGTCAGCCGGTGGAGGTGGAGCCGCTATACATTGACACCGCCAACGAGCCGGTGTGTCTGTGGGAGGGGAGAGTCACCTACGCGCCCCTGGAGTATCAAAGCCCACCGGAGGCCGGGGACAGCACCTTCAACTTCGACACCGGGGGCGGCACCCAGCACATCACCCAATCCCTCGCCACCATCAACAAATACATCGCCTCCGGAACCGCCCCGGACTTCAAGGGGGCGATCGGTGTCACGGCCGACAGCGTCGAGGGTGTGGACATCACCGTGCCGGTCTACAACTTCTCAGAGACGCACTACATCGCCCCGGCCGACGTGGATGATGCCTACAAGGGGGCGATCTTCGCCCTGACCGGCAAGGTCAACAATGCCTCCTTTCGCGGTCTGGCCGCCGGGGAATGCCTGTTCCTGGGGGCATCGGGCACTCGACGGGGCACGGGTGCGGACGACCTGTGGGAGATCACCTACCGCTTCGCCGGGTCGGCGAACCGGATGGGCCTGACCATCGGCGGAATCACCGGCATCGACAAGAAGGGGTGGGAGTATCTGTGGGTCCGGTATCAGGATGTTGTTGACTCGCCAAGCAACTCGCTGGTCAAGCAACCTCTGGCCGTCTATGTGGAGAAGGTTTACGACCTGGGCGACTTCTCGACGCTGGGAATCTAGGAGCAAAGCGATGAAGAAGGTTTTATCCGGCCAACCCCTGTCAATCCCCGCCAGTGAGTACAACGCCTTCGTCGATGCTGCGATGGAACACCGCCGGCGAATGGCCGCACTGGATCAAGGCCCGCTGAACATGGCCCTGCCTGCGAACAGGGTCCTGGTCCGAAACGACTCCGGGGGCGTTCGCGGCCGTTTTGATGTGCTGGGGATCAATGGCGTGGTTGTCTCCCCGACCGACAACCAGGAGTCGTTTTTACGGCAGGTCATCTTCAAAGGCGTCTCCCCGACCGACTTTAACCACCAGGCGAGGTTTGTCGTGCTGGCCGGGCCGCTGGCAGCAGGAAGAATCGGCCATGCATACGCCGCACCGGCCATCTGTACTGTCAAAGTCGCCGCGACGGCCGATGAGACCGACCTGCGCCACGCCGACATCAACAATGGCATCATGACCAGCCTCAAGGCCAGGCAGGATGGTTCATCCCGAATCCTCTGGCGGGCAACAGGGACCGGCGAACAATGGGCGGTTGTCCAGATCGGGGCAAGGCGATCCGAGGTGATGGTGCGATACGGCAAGGCGACAGCGGACTGGTCCAGCGGCGACACCATTACGCTGACCCCCTGCGTGTCGGCCACCAGTTCCACAGCGACCGGAGAACCGAATATCACCGCCATCATCATCTCGCCGGGAGGCGCATCGCCCAGGCCGATCATCCACGCGGGGGACCGCATGGCATTCCTGACGGCGATCGACTGGACGGGCTACAGCACCCACCTCCTGCTCCCCTCGTTGCAGGAGGATAAAGGCCTGCCAGCCGGGACCGGCGAAGGCAAGGTATTGCAACTGGATGCCTTCAATCAGCCCTTCTGGGGGTATGTGGAGGCAATTTAACCCATGGCAACCCCGGCATGGAATGACACGTTCGGCGAGGGGCTGGTCTGGCAGGACAACGCCTTTCTTGCGATGTTCGAGCAGGCGGTCTGGGAACGACAACAGGCCAACGCGCAGCCCGCAGTGAGCACACCTCCCCCCGCCGTCCCTGTCTTCTCGCAAACCGATACGCTCCCCGGCCATGTGGTGCAGGGGATTGTAAGGCGGTGGCAGGCCACCGTTGCGCAGGTTCCAAGTATTATGTACCCCATCACATCGGGCGTGTGCATCAGGTACATTCTGCCGGACCTGGACGTGGCGTCCGTCGCGCCGGGTGACTGGCCGACGGCGTACGCCAACGACCAGATCACATGGCAGCCGGCTACGCTGCTGACGGCCGTCAATGGGCACGAGGGGTGGACGCGCAAATACGAACAGCGGTTTGCCACGATGGTCCACACCACCTACACGGACGGGCGGGCAGCCACCGATGGTGACCTCGCCCGCTGCCTGGCCGACTGGAAGGTATACCTTCGCAGCGGCGGAGCATGGGTGGCCGATGCTTCCACGTCGGGCGATACAGTCACCGCCTACGGCAACGCCCAGGCGGGCGATTACATCGGCCACTGGTGCTTCACCGAGCTGCGCGATGCGCTAAACCTTCTGGTCAGGTCATACACCCCAACAAGCCTTTGGAATGACTCGGCAGACGGAAACTCCGCCGGCAGCGGCACGCCAAAATCGTCGGCGTCAGCGGCACGATCCGCCGCCGATGGAGCATGGCCTGAAGCCGCCGAATGGCTCAACCGAATTTACGCAGCCAAGCGCACGTCGTGGTCGAGATCAGGCCCCGACGTAGTCTGGGTCGCATCGACTGGTCGAGTCAGTTATAAAACCATGCTGCTGATCAACCCAATCGTGCCGGTCAGTTGCGACCACTGGCTGTACTTCCAACGGTATCCCAACAACGACCCATCGAGGGAAACTTACGACAACCAGAATGATCACGCCGCCGCTGAAAACACCTACTGGAAATGGCTGACGCGAACCCCGACATCGACCAATGATCTGACCGACCACTTCAGCGATGCATCAACCAACCCGCCCCACTGGGGCACAGCACCAACGGTCGATGGCAGCAGCGGAAAGGACATGACCTACGGCTACATGGCCCATTCACCCATCGCCATCGCCAATTGGCAGTTCACGCAGGGACCGGCGTAGGCGAGCGGAGGGGGAAGGGGGGGACCGTTGGCTGCCGACACCCCCTGATCGAACGTCAGACACTTCCAGAGCCTTCGCTGATTCCGCCAGTCGGCCTGGGCCGCAATCGGCCTGACCATGATCTCACGGATCGGGTCACGCCCTTTTAGGGTGCGAGGCAGGAACAGAATGTCCTCCTGAATGTCCGGCGCGAGTTGCAGCAGGTTCATGATCTGCGTAACCCGGGCGCGGCTCACGTGGCCGAGCCTTGCCAGGTCCGCCTGGTCGGTGATCTCACCTGCCTTGATCAGCCGGTCGAACCGAATCGCCAGGGCCATCAGACGCGAGATGCGTGGGATCGTGCCTTCGGGCGTGGTATTCGGCTCCGGCGGCGGGCCTTCCTCGATGACCTTGCGGGTGCGCCGGCCTCGCGCGAAACGTATGTCACACTGGATCGTCAAACCCTTCATGCGATTACCTCCTGTCGGTTCAGTTCGTCAGCCAGTGTCGTGATGCCCGTGGGGTGGAAGGTGATGGCGACCTTGCCGTTCGGGCCGTCATAGTCCACCCGTTGGATCAGCAGGTGCAGGATGCGGGCCTGCTCGCGAGCGCTGAGCGTCTCCCATACCGGGTCGAACAGGGAACATGCCTCGCCAACCTCGCGGGCGTCCACCAGTTCGCGGGACAAGGCGATGATCTGCTCGCGCACCTCGGTGGCGCGCTGCTCGGTGGTGTGAATGCGGTCTTGGATGTCGGCCATGCGGTCGGTCGCCAGACCGTCCTTTCCGGCGAGCTTGCGGAGATCGTTGTTGTGGCGTTGCAGCTCGCGTTCCAGTGAGCGTTTCTCGACCTCCAGCTTGCCGATGGCCTCCTCACGCTGGCGGCGGCTTTCGGCCAGCGTCTCGGCCAGCAGGTCGGTGTCTTTGCCGATGACCTTGACCTGCTCGATGACGAACCGTTCCAGTTCCGGCGCGGGCACTGACGGCGTGGGGCAGACGTGCCAGCCGCGTTGTTGGGCGTTGTGGCAGCAATAGTAGCGATAGACCTTGGTGGCGTTCTTGACGGTGTGCGTTGGGACCATGCCGCAGTTGCAGGTCACGCATCGCACCAGCCCCTTGAGCAATGCCCCGTGGCGGTTCTTCACATGCGCCCCGCCCGTGCGGCCGTTGCGTTTGAGCATCCGCTGGGTCCGCTCGAAGATCTCCTCATCGACGATGGCCGGATGCTCACCCTCGTGGACCTCGTCCTTATAGGTGATCTTGCCCAGGTAGAGGCGGTTGATCAGCATCTTGAAGAGGCTGTTCTTGCCCCAGGGCTTGCCGCCCATCCCGCGACCCTTCTTCGTGGTCCATCGCTTGGTGGTCCAGCCTCGCTGGTTTAGTTCCGACGCCGTGGTGATGAGCGACTGGCGGTCGAGATACAGCTCGAAGATCTCTCGCACGCGGGCCGCCTCTTCCTCGTTGACCAGTAATCGTCCACCCCGAACGTCCACGTCGTAACCCAACATCGGAAATCCGCCGGTCCATTTACCCTTGCGCCGCGTGGCCGCGATCTTGTCGCGGGTGCGCTCGGAGATCATTTCCCGCTCAAACTGCGCGAACGAGAGCAGCACGTTGAGCATGAGCCTGCCCATCGACGTGCTGGTGTTGAACTGCTGCGTCACCGAGACGAACGACACCTTGTGCCGTTCGAGCACGTCCATGATCTTCGAGAAGTCGATCAGCGAGCGGCTGAGCCGATCCACCTTGTAGACGACGATGCAGTCAATCTTGCCCGCCTCGATATCGGCCAGCAGGCGTTGGAGCGCCGGGCGGTCCATGTTGCCGCCGGTGAAGCCGCCGTCATCGTAGTGGTCGGGTAGACAGACCCAACCTTCGGACTTCTGGCTGGCGATATACGCCTCGCCCGCATCCCGCTGGGCGTCGAGGCTGTTGAACTCTTGCTCCAGGCCATCCTCGGTGCTCTTGCGGGTGTAGACCGCGCACCTGAATGTGATGGGCGTGTTGGCGGTGGTCCTACTCATCGACGCCTCCGTTCTTGCCAGCTTTTCCGGGCTTGAGGTTAAAGAAGTGGTATCCGTTCCAGTGCGTGCTCGTTACGGCCCTGGCGACGGCCGAGAGCGTGCGGTAGACCTCGCCTTCGTATTCGAAGCCCCGTGGCAGGACGCGAACGACGACCTCGCGGCCCTTGTACGGCCGTCGCAGGATCGCGCCCGGCATCGGCAGCCGTGAATCGTGGTCGAAGGCGACCGACGCCGTAGTGGTGATGGCGACTGGGTTGTCCTTCGGAGCGGTGGTTCGCAGGTCGGCGTCGTTGGCCAGTTCGTCGGCACGCCGCCTGGCCCGCTCAGACAGATCGCCGCTGGCGTTGGCCTGGATGCGCCAGGCGATCCGCTTGCGCAGCCAGTCCTTGTTGCCGCTGCGCGTGGCCTCGCCGAAGACATCGACATGCTTGACCCGCAGGTCCTTGACCGTCAACCGGTCCAGGGCGGCAACCTCTTTGGCGATGTTCACACTCATGTTTTCGAGCTCCTTTCATGCTTCGCCCGTGGCTACCGAGCGAGCACATGAGGGCTTGTTCCGGCCCCCTCATCAAGTCCGTTTTGCCTCTGTTTCGCGGGACTTTCGGAAGTGCGAGAGAAACGCGAACCTGGGCATGAGTGGGCCGCATGGCGGAGGCGAAGCACGCCCCGGGCGAGGATGGCGGCGATCTCCCGGCGGCGCTGGTGCGGGGTCATCGCGGCCGGGTTGGCGAACGGTTCTTCCATTGCGGGCTCCTTGCGGATGCGCCCACAACGGCCTTCGCTTGGCGACCGGCGCGATGTCTGGCTGGGTTGGTGCTCTTCGTCCTTCTCTTACTTACCCGCCGCGAGTTCGAAATGGCGGAAGGGTCCGAGACGAACGGGACTGTTAACTGGACGAGAGCAGTTTACCAGAGAGTCCGAGAGTTTGGCCCGTTGCTCGTGGGTTGCGAAGCGGAACGTGTACGTTTCCTCTCGCCACGTCGCGCAGACGGTGCGAAACAGAGAATCGGTTTGTCCGGAGCGATTGACCATAACCCTTTGACTTCAACGGGTTACAGAAAAGCCCCGGCGGCTTTCGCTCCGGGGCTTTCCGTTAACTGCTCTCGGCGGAGTAGTTCGCCGTTTTCAATCAAGCTCGGCAGGTAGGACTCGAACCTACAACCAGCCGGTTAACAGCCGGCTGCTCTACCATTGAGCTACTGCCGAATGGGCGGACCGAGAACACACGGCCGCAGGGTCACTTTATCAGGGGGGTCTGGACTGTCAAGCGATGGATCGAAATCATCGGCCTATTTGGGCTTTTTACAGGTAAAACAGAGGCGTTTTCGGGTAAAATGGAGCCATGAATGAGCTTCCGGCCGAGGTGTGCGAGCAGTTGTTGGAACTTGCCCGGCGGGAAGTTCGCGGCGCGTTGGGGGTGATGGATGCGGCCGGGGTGTGTGTAGGGCATGTTGGGCCGGTTTATGATGTTTTACGGCGGCCGGCGGGGTGTTTTGTGTCGTTGCATACGCTTCGGACAGGGGCGTTGCGGGGGTGTGTCGGGAAAATGACCGCCGACCGGCCACTGGTTGACACGGTTGGGTCGATGGCGCGGTCGGTGCTGGCCGACCCCCGGTTTATGGATCATCCAATCACGGCCGATGAATTGCCCGGCCTGGTGATCGAAATCAGCATCCTCGGCCCGCTTCGATCAATTGATGGACCCGAAGCCTTCGACCTCTTTAACGAGGGCATTTACATGACCCTGGATCAGCGCCGGGGTTGTTTTCTGCCACAGGTGGCACGGGAGACCGGCTGGAATCGCCAGCAACTGCTGTCGCGGCTTTGCAGCGAAAAACTGGGCCTTCCGGCCGATGCCTGGCAAGACCCGCATGCACGCTTTGAAGCGTTCTCGGTGATCCTCATCGGACCCAAACCGTTCTGACGCGGTTTGTCCTGATCAACGCCCCGGCCTTATCCGCTGCGCG
The DNA here is from genome assembly GCA_020853095.1 of Phycisphaerales bacterium. Taxonomy (GTDB): domain Bacteria; phylum Planctomycetota; class Phycisphaerae; order Tepidisphaerales; family Tepidisphaeraceae; genus JADYZN01. The sequence goes on from JADYZN010000035.1 coordinate 32,431, forward strand.
GTGTTCCCTGGCAGATGTCACATGAAAAGTCGCTGCCGGCGCACCCCTGCACTCTTTTTTGCAACAGCTCCAGGATCAGGTCATCCATTCCCAGCGGCGGGGTGACATGATAGCGCGTCCCGGGATGTTTGGAACAGGCATCGGCCGTCAGATGCGGAATGTCGCCGGTCCAATGTTTGCCCGGCCCCAGGAAAAAAGGGCAGACCACGATGCGCTGGCCGCCCCGTTCGACACAGCGGTGATAGGCCGTGGCAATCGATGGCTCGGCCAGTTCCATGTGGGCCGGCTCGACAATGGCGTATTGGTCCGCAAATCGCCGCCCAAAGGCCTCGGCCACCTGTTCCAGCAGGCGATTGGATTCCGCCATCCGCGACCCGTGGTCCACGATGATGATCGCCGTTCGCATGATTCCACCTCATCTGTCCGGCGAACCCGGCTCGCCATCCGATTAGGCTCTGTCTAAAAACCTCGCGAGGCCGCGAGGTTTTTAGACAGAGCCTAGTTTCCCGTCCCGAATTCCTTCGGCGGGTCGATGATCCGCAACCGCATCGTCGGCGGCTGCACCACCCCAAGACGATCGATCTCCTCCAGCGCCGACCGCACCGCCCCTTCGCGCGCCAGGTGGGTCGTGATCACCACCGGAACCAGGTTTGTATCGTTGGTTTCATGCTGCAAAATCGCCGAGAGGGAAATCCCATGTTCGCCCAGAATTCGCGTCACGCGCGCGATCACCCCCGGTTCATCCCGCGCCGTCAGCCTCAGATAATACCGCGATTGCAACTGCTCAAAATCAAGCATCCGGGCCGCCGGCACGCCCTCGGCAAAAATCCGCACTTGATCAAACAACCGCTGTGCGATCCCCATCCCCACCGACACCAAATCCGCCACCACCGCCGATGCCGTCGGCATCTGGCCGGCCCCGCGGCCATAAAACAACGCGTGTCCCAGCGCGCTTCCATACACGCTGATCGCGTTAAACGAACCCGACACCTCCGCCAGCACGTCGTTCTTGTGCACCAGCGTCGGATGAACCCGCAGCGAAAGATTCCCCTGCTGGTTCTGGCCCGAGCGCGATGCGATCGCCAGCAATTTGATGACGTAACCCAGTTCGCGCGCGAACCGGATGTCGATTTCCTGCAACGTGTCGATCCCCTCAACGTGAATGTCCGACTCGCGAACCGACACGTCAAACGCCAACCCCGACAGCAACGACAGCTTCTGGGCCGCATCCCTCCCCGAAACATCCATCGTCGGGTCGGCCTCGGCGAAACCCGCCCGCTGCGCCTCGGCCAGCGCCTGATCATACCCCCAGCCGTTCTTGGTCATCTTTGTCAGGATGAAGTTGCACGTGCCGTTGACGATCCCCACCAGGTCGTCGATCCGGTTGGCCACCAATCCCTGCATCATCGACTGGATGATCGGAATCCCCCCGCCGCAGGAGGCTTCAAAAGCGATGCACGTCTTGTTCCGGCGGGCCAGCGCGAACAATTCCCGCCCACGAGCGGCCAGCAGCGATTTGTTGGCCGTCACCACCGCTTTGCCGGCCCGCAACGCCTTTTCCACCAGTTCGCCCGCCCGTCCGGTGCCGCCCATCAGTTCAACGACAACCTTGACGGCCGGGTCGGCAATCGCCTTCTCGGCGTCGGTGGTCAATGGCAGATCGGCATGTTGAGCGTGTTTGGACAGGTCGCGAACCACCACGTGCCGCAGATCAAATGTCAGTCCCGTCCGTTCAAGAATCATCCCCCCCTGTTCGCGTAAAATCCGCCTCACGCCGCCGCCGACGACGCCGTGACCAAGGACACAAATGCCGATTGGATCGCTCATAGTGGATTCTTGCCAAAAAAACCGGCGGCAACTGTACGCCCCGCCCCCCCGCCGGGCAAGGTCATCCTCGCTCAATTGACGCTTTTGAGGCTTACCTTTACGATCCGGCGTTTCATAAGACCTCTGGAAATCCATGCTTGCAATCGTCAGCGACATTCACGGCAACCTCGAAGCGCTCACCGTGGTGCTCGAAGAGATCGACCGCCGCGGCATCGACCAGCTCATCTGCCTGGGAGACACGGTCGGTTACGGACCCAATCCCATGGAATGCCTGGACCTGGTCCTGGCCCGCAGCCAGACCTCGCTGATGGGCAATCACGACTTCGCGGTCTTTTATGAACCGTACAATTTCAACAGCGGCGCCGAACAGGCCTGTTTCTGGACGCGCCAATGCTTTGAAAACGACCCCGACCCCGTCCGCAGGGCCAACCGCTGGAAATTCCTGGGCAACCTGCCGGTGCGGCTGAAAACCAATGAATTCGTCGCCGTCCACGCCAGCCCCCGCCGGCCGATCAACGAATACATCTTCCCCGATGACATCTACACCAATCCCGGCAAATTCGTCAGCATCTTCGAGCGTTTCGAGCGGCTCTGCTTCGTGGGCCATACCCACGTGCCGGGGGTCTTTCTGGAAGGGCCGGATTTTTACAGCCCCGATGAGCTGGACTACAAGTTCGAATTAACGGATGAAAAGGCCATTATCAACGTGGGCAGCGTCGGCCAGCCCCGCGACCGGGACCCCAGGGCCAGTTTTGTCGTCTTGAGCGACTCGGCCATCGAATTCATCCGCCTGCCGTACGACGTGGACACGACCGTGAGAAAAGTGGAAGCGATCGAAGACCTCGATAATTTCCTCGGAACCCGGCTGCTGGATGGAAGATAATAAACCCCTTGGTCCCTCTCCCACCCGGAGAAGGGAAAAATAGAAGGATTTGAATGAACACCAAACGTCTGATCACCCTGATGGTGGTCGGGATGGCCGTGGTGATCGGCTGGCAGATGCTGCTGGATCACCTGTATAAAAAGAACAACTGGCGCCGGCCCGGCGAACAGACCACCGCCGCCACGCAACCGGCCGAGGTTGTCCCCCCGCCGTCCAGCGGCCCCGCCACGACCCTCGCGTCAACCCACGCGCCGGGAACCACCACACCATCCACCCATTCGGCCCCATCGTTGCAACTGACCTCCACCGGCACCGAACAGACCTGGCAACTGGGTTCCGAGCAGGCCAACGACCCCAACTTCCGCATGGCCGTCGTGGTCGATGCCCGCGGCGCGGGCGTTCGCGCCGTGGTCCTCAACGAGTTCAGCAAGGAAGTGAAAAACGCGCAGCGTTATTCCTATGAACACCCCATCGGCGAAGGGCATTCAACCCTCATCCCGCTGGCCACTCGCAGCATCGTGCTGGACAACCAGACCGTGGACCTGTCCAACGCCCCCTGGCAGGTTCAAGGCCAGCCCGGCAATTCCGATCTGACGCTCTTTGTCGATGTCCAGACCGCCAACGGCCCGGTCCGCATCCTCAAGCGGTATCAGGTTCAACCCAAAACCAAGGATGGCGATCTCGGATACGAACTGCTCGTGACCGATTCGCTTCAAAACCTCTCCACCGAGCCGGTGCAGGCCACCCTGGCGTTCAACGGGCCGGTCCCGCCGGTGCGCGAGCTGGAAAGCTCCGACGACCGCCAGATCGTCGCCGGCTACATGGGCGAAGGATACATCCGCATCGACCACTGGACGCCGCATCAATTTGAAAAAGAGACCCCTTCCTATCAGATCCTGACCAACAAGGACCATCAGCCCATGATCTGGGCCGGCGCCAGCAGCGTCTATTTCAACGCACTGGTGATGCCGGTGCCGCTCGATCCGGGCCAGCAACACGCCGGCTATCTGGCCTCCGTGCAGGCTTATGCCCTGAATCCCGATGCGCCGGCCGACGATCGGCAGGTGGCCCTCTCCTTCACCACCAGCGCGATGACCCTCAAACCCCAGGAGACCCAGTCCATCCCGCTGAAGGTCTATTTCGGCCCCAAATCCCGTCAGGTTCTGGAGACCGGCTATTACAAATCCATGCCCCGGTCGTACGACCTGACACTCAACACGCTCAACAGCGGCTGCTCCAACTGGTGCACCTTCGGCTGGCTGATCGGAATTCTGGTCGGGCTGCTGCGCGCGTTCCATTTCGTCCTGCGCGACTGGGGATTGGCGATCATCGCCCTGGTGGTGCTGGTGCGCGTCATCCTGCATCCGATCACCAAACGCTCCACCATCTCCATGCAGAAAATGGGGAAAATGGGGCCGGAGATGGAGCGGCTCAAAAAGAAATACGCCGACAACAAGGATGAGCTGAACAAGGCGATGATGCAGGTCTACAAGGAACAGGGCTTCACGCCGATTTTCGGCTGTCTGCCCATGTTTCTTCAGATGCCGATCTGGATCGCCCTCTGGCAGGCGCTGCAAGGAACCTTTGAGCTGCGCCACGCCGAGTTCCTCTGGGGCTGGACGTGGATTCACGACCTGGCCCGGCCCGATGAACTGATCCGCTTTTCCAACCCGATCCCGCTGATCTTCGGCTGGCACCTGCGGGCGATCAACGTCCTGCCGCTCCTGATGGCGGTGGTCACCTATTTCAACCAGAAATACATGCCCAAGCCGATGGCGGCCTCCCCCGAACAACAACAGCAACAGAAGATGATGCAGTGGATGTCGATGCTCTTTCCGCTGATGTTCTACAGCCTGCCCAGCGGTTTGAATCTCTATTACGTCACCAGCATGGCGCTGGGCATTTATGAGAGCAAGCGGATCCGCGACCACATCAACCAGCGGGAGGAACAGGAAAAGGCCCAGCGCATTCTCGTTGACGCCAAACCGACCCGTGCGGCCAAGAACCGCCGCCGCGATGAACCCGCCCCCGAAACCAAAAAAGGCGGCCTCGCCGGATGGCTGGCCAGCCTCCAGGCCCGCGCTGAGGAAGTCCGCCGTCAGGCGGATAAAGGGCGCAACAACAACAACAAATAATTCATTGTGTACTTTGTCCAAACCTGCGAAAATGCGCCCGGCCCATGCCACCACACGAGATAGACATTTCGTGGCAGGTGCTCCGCCGGGTCGTGCAGGACTGGGCGGGCACGGCGGCGGAGCTGGCGGAAGTCAAACCGCTGGTGGGGGGCAGCATCAACGTCACCCTCGCCCTGAAGATGCAGGATGGCGCCAGGGCGGTCCTTAAAATCTCCCCCCATCGCGTCTCGCGGGCCTACCAGACCGAAGCCTGGCAGTTGAACGTGTTGCGGGACGTCGGGCTGCCCACGCCCCGCGTCTATGAATGCCGGCTCGGATCGCTGGATGCCCCCTTCAGCTACCTGCTGATGGAATTTATCGACGGCGTCGATCTGACCCAGGCCCGCCAGCGCTGTTCGGCCGAGCAGTTCGACCACCTGCAAATGCACCTGGCCGAGATGGTGCTGCAGATGCACGAGCGCACCTCCGGGCATTACCGGCGCATCGGCCCCGAAGACACCCCGCAATTCGACACTTGGTCGGCCTTTTATTTCGACATCTACGACCCGATCTGGCGCGACATCGAAAAATCGCCCCTGCTGCCGGTCAAGTGCCGCAAGCAGATCTCACGCCTGCACGACAAGCTGGACCAACACCTGCCCAACACCGACCGGCCGCGACTGGTCCATTGGGACCTGTGGTCCACCAACCTGCTGGCCGCCCCCGATGACCAGGGCCGCTGGTGGATCAGCGCCATCCTCGACCCCAACTGCAAATACGCCCACGCCGAGGCCGAAATCGCCTATATGGAGCTGTTCCAGACCATCACCCCGGCCTTTTTGCGCGCCTACCAGCAAACCCACAAGCTCTCAGGCGAATATCACCGCCTCCGCAAGCACATCTATCAGCTCTATCCGCTGATCAACCATGTTCACCTGTTCGGGGCCGAATACATCAAGCCCCTTCTGGGCATCACGGAAAAGCTTGCGACAATCGTCTAATCCGCTTGCTTTGGCCGTGCCAAAGTCGTAGGGTATTCGCGGCCGTGGAGACGGTCGCCATGACTGGCATTTCAGCAAAGCGAGGTCAAGGATGGCCAAAGGCAAACAGGCTGCCGCGTTATTTGAAGTCATCAACCGAGGCAAAAGGCCCGACCAGCAGGTGGGCATGACCGGAGCCTTGCGCACCCCCCGCTGGTGGTTCAAACGCAATGCCCAGGGACATTCCTCCACTCCGCCCGCCGCGACCGGTCCGTCGGATTCGTCCTCCCTCTTGTCCGCTCCGGCCCCCGGCGAATCCAATCGCCGGCCTGGGTTCACCCTGGATCCCGACCGCCAGACCATCTCATTGAAATTGACCTACACCACCGCCGCCATCACCGCCTTCGCGCTGGTGATCGCGCTGTGTCTGGCCTATCTGGTTGGCCGAAGCCTCCGCGGCGGCCCGGCCGTCGCCAACGCATCCCCTTCCATCGAAGAAACGCTCAATCAACCCCCCCAGCCACAGGTGCTGGACGTCCCCCGGCCCACCGACGCTCCCGCCGATAACCCCGCACCCGCCGACGTGTCGCCCGCCCCCACCCCGCCTCCATCGGTGGTCGTGCAGGATGGCAAACGTCAAAACGGCCTCAATTACGTCGTCGTCCAAAGTTATCCGGATGAAAAAACCGCCCTCGAAGTGCGCGCCCTGCTGATCCAGAACAACGTCGGTGCCACGATCGAAAAAGGCCTGCGCGGACTGAACCCCAACTGGTACATCGTCGTCGGCACGGATGGTTTCGCCCGCATCAGCTCACCCGAATACCAATCCTACATCCGCCGACTGCAGGCCATCAGCTCCAAATTCGCGCAAAAAGGAAGCTTCAAATCATTTGAACCGATGGGCTATCGCTGGGATCGCGGAAATTAATCGGAAAAGATCGGCGCCCGCCGCAAAAGCTGCGCGTTGACCGCCACGATAATCGTGCTCAGCGACATCAGCACCGCACCGACCGCTGGATTCAGCACGATCCCCCACGGCGCCAGCACGCCTGCCGCCAGGGGAATGGCGAGGATGTTGTATCCAGCCGCCCACCAGAGGTTCTGAACCATTTTACGATAGGCGGCTTTGCTCAATCCAATGACCGCCGGCACGCCGCGCGGGTCGCTGCGCACCAGCACCACGTCGCCGGCCTCAACGGCGACATCCGTCCCCGCGCCAATGGCGAAGCCCACGTCCGCCGTCAACAGCGCGGGCGCATCATTTACGCCATCTCCCACCATCGCCACACGCTGGCGTTGCGATCGCAGTTCCTGGACCTTGGCCACCTTTTCTTCGGGCAATACCTCGGCAAAGACGCTGTCAATCCCCAGCGCTGCGGCGACCGCGCCGGCGACCGCCTTGGAATCTCCGGTGAGCATCGCAACTTTCACCCCGCCGGCGTGCAGTCGCTGGATGGCCTGATGGGATTCGGGACGGACGGCGTCGGCAATGGCGAAAACCGCGAGAATGCTCCGGCCGTCGGTCAGGTAAGTCGCCGACTGCCCGTTGTCCGCCGCCGCCCGCGCCACCTGCTCCAGTGGCGGTGGCGGTTCGAGACGTAACATTGCCAACAATGCCGGTCCCCCGACCGAGTATGTTTTTCCCTCCACTACCGCGCTGACGCCCCGGCCGGGCATGGACTGAAAATCATGTGCTTCAGGAACATCAAGGCCGCGTTCCCCGGCGCTGGCCAGCAGCGCCTGCGCGATGGGATGTTCGGCGTCGCGTTCCACCGCCGCCGCCAGCCGCAGCGATTCCTCACTGGTCATTCCTTGGGCGGCGGTGGTGTGGACTACCCGGTGCGAGCCGAGCGTCAGTGTTCCTGTCTTATCAAAAACAACCACATCCAGCAGGCGCGCCTCTTCGAGGCCGCGCCGGTCGCGCACCAGCAGGCCGTGCCGCGCGCCCAGCGTGGTGGAGATCGCGATCACCAGCGGAATGGCCAGTCCCAGGGCGTGCGGACAGGCAATCACAAGCACCGTCACTACGCGCTCCATCGTAAACGCCCAGCTTTGCCCCAGAAGCGGCCATGCGATGGAGGTGAGCGCCGCGGCCGCGATGGCGACGATCGTCAGATAAAACGCCGCCCGATCCGCCAGCGCCTGCGCATTCGAGCGTGACGCCTGCGCCTGGCCCACCAGGCGCATGATTCCCGCCAGGGCGGTCTCCTGGCCGACCCCTGTCACCTCGATGCGCAGCGAGCCTTGCCCGTTGACCGTGCCGGCAATCACCCGATCGCCGCCGGCCTTGTCCACCGGCCGGGATTCACCGGAGATCATTGCTTCGTTTACCGCGCTGGCGCCCTCTTTGACGACGCCGTCGGCGGGGATCGCCGCGCCGGGACGAATCAGCAACCGATCGCCGCGCCTCAGTTCCACCACCGGCACTTGCGCGACTTCCCCCCGGTCGTCCAGTCGCAGCGCCAAATCCGGTAGCAGCTTCGCCAGCTCTTGCAGTGCGCCCTGCGCCTGCCTGATCGAGCGCATCTCGACCCAGTGGCCCAGCAGCATGATCGCCACCAGCGTGGCCAGCTCCCACCAGAGATCCATCCCCCCAACCATGCCCAAGGTGACCAACAGGCTGTAAACCAGCGCCACCGTGATCGCCAGCGCGATCAGAGTCATCATCCCCGGCTGCCTTTCGCGCAGCTCCAGCCACGCTCCCCGCAGAAACGGCCAGCCGCCATAGCAATACACCAAAATGCCGAAAACCGCCGCGATGTACTGTGATCCGGCAAAGCCCGGCGCTTCATACCCGAACCACTGCTGGATCATCGGACTCCAGATCATCGTGGGAATCGTCAGCAGCAGCGTCAGCCAGAACTTGTTGCGGAACATCGCAACGCTGTGCCCCGCGTGCTTGTCGTGGCCGGAATTTTCCGAGCCGTGCCGGCCATGATGCGCATGAGCACCGTGCGGAGACCGGACCCCGTGCGAATGACCCATGGCTCTCCTCAAACTGAATTAGCGCAGCTTAATGTCGAATGAAAAACCGCTGAAATTCCCCTGTGGCGGGCTGCTGGTCGATCTTGACGTCGCGGATAAACCCATCCATTTTTTCATGCAGCGAATCGAGAATCTGATCCATCTCCCGATCCGGCCCCTCCATCACGATTTCCACCCGGCCATCGGGAAGATTTCGCACAAACCCCTGCACCGCATACTGCATCGCGATGTTCTGCACCGCACACCGAAACCCCACCCCCTGCACCCGGCCGCTGACCAGGCAGCATCGGCGATGCGTCTCGATTTGTGGGTGAGAGACCGACATGAACCTATTCTTATCGCATTCTTGTGAATTCGCCAAGAGGTAATTTGACATTTTCGACCCTCACGACTCGGTGACCTCCAACGCAATCTGCCGGATGAACTGCTGAAATTCCTCCTCGATCATCGGCAGGCGCTGGCCTAGGTAATACTCCAGCATCGGTTTCACACCGGCCGAATCCCACTCGCCGCCGGCCTGGTGATGGGTTCCGGTGGGGTCAAAAACCGTCCCCGTGGCGACATCCATCAGCAACCGTTGCAGCCGCCTGCGATAGCGCCCATCCTGATAGTCGCACATAAATCGAGCAAACGCCCAGCTTTGCGCATAAAACGCCTCGATCCGCGCCGACGGCTGATCCACCACCAGCCCCGCATGGGTGCGAATCAGTTCCTCCAATGGCCAAAGCTGCCCGCGCGCCATCGCATTTCGCAATCCCCGCAGACGGGTCAGGTTGGTTTGCCGGTTCCATCGCGGCAAATCGTCATTCCAGCGAATATTCTCAAACAAACAGGCCAGCCCCTCTTCCAGAAAAGGAGGCAGCCGGCCGCGAAAATTCCGCGCCAGAAACTGGTGCCAACCCTCATGCGCCGCCACCGCGTACGTCTGACTGTCCCCCAGGTCATACGCCACGTACTCATCACGCATCGAATATCCGCCGCGAAGAATCTGCAAATAAATCGCCGACTCATCCCCGGCATGTTCACGGGTAAATGCCGCCCATTGGTCGCGGTCGGCAAACCAGTAACACCGCATCGGATCGTTTTTGCGCGCGACGATCGGCGCCAACAACAAATACTGCTGATAAGCCCCTTCCATCGCCTGCGCGATTTGACCCATGCGATCCGGGTTATCCAGCGTGCTGAACAGCAGATAATGTTCGGTTCGATATTGTCTCCCCCGCAGGCCATCGAACGACCACGGTGAGACTTCCACCACCGTCGGCGCTGCCGGTCCGATCCAATCTTTCGCCGGCCGGCTTGTGGCGCACCCTCCCGCCACCAACAGCACCATCAACAAACCCCAACGGCCAATACGCATGAACAGTTGCCTTTTGTTTCGCCGGCGCTACGCTCGGTGGCATGGCATCAGCGCGAGTGGACATCATCAGCATCGGAACCCTCAGCCGCAACCGTCTGTGGAACGAATCCCAGGCCGTGCGCACCCCGCACGCGACCACGATCCTGATCCGCAGCGGCAAACGGCACATCCTGGTCGATCCCGGCCTGCCGGCACAAATACTGGCCGCCCGATTGTACGAACGCACCGGCCTGACCGCCGACCGGATCGACACGGTCTTTTTAACCAATTTCCGCCCCGCCCACCGCGCCGGCCTGGACTTGTTCCCCAAGGCGAAGGTTCTGATCCACGAAATCGAACAGGAAGCCCAGCATCGCCACCTGCAAAACCTGATCGAACAGGCCTCCGACGCCGGCGATGAAACCCGCATCCTGCGGCAGGAATTGTCGATTTTGCAATCGCTCCACAGTGCCGATGACCGGCTGGCCGAACAGGTCGACCTGTTCCCCCTTCTGGGTTACACCCCCGGCAATTGCGGCCTGCTGGTCAGCCAGCCCACCCTCACCATCCTGATTGCCGGCGACGCCGTGCCCACGCAGGACCATTTCCTGGCCGGACAGGTTCTCCCCGACTGCTTTGACCTCCATGCCGCCCAGGAATCCTTGCGCGAAGCATACGAAATCGCCGACCTGATCGTGCCTGGACACGACAACCTTTTTGTCAATCCGCGAACACAGGGAATGTGAAACCGTTCGCCCGCGATCAGCGCGACGCCGTGGCCGTTGTGGCATCAATCGCCCGCACGATCCGTTCCTGCAATACCTTGGCCGTGGAATTGGTGCCGCGCGGGATGCCGTTGAAGAGTATGCTGAAGGCGTACCAGCGGCCATCGTTGGTTTTCAGATAGCCGCTCAATGAACTGACCCCCGCGACGTAGCCGCTTTTGGCGAAGACCCGCCCGCGCAGGTCCGTGCCGGTGAAACGGTCGTTCAACGTCCCATCCACCCCCGCCACCGCCAGGCTGTTCAAAAAGACCGGCCAGTAGTCCCCCTGAAAATTATGCGCCAACACCCGCGTCAGCGCGTTGGCGCTGATGCGGTTTTCCTTGGACAACCCGCACCCATCATCCAGCTTGAACTCCGATTCGCCGATCCCCAGCGATTTTAAGAACTCCCCCACCGCGGCCGTGCCGTTCGCCCAGGTCCCTTCGCCGCGCGTCGCGAACCCCAGCCGCTTGCACAGGCACTCGGCATACATGTTCATGCTGTCCTTGTTGGTCCTCGCCAGCACGGTGGACAGGCCCGTCTCATGCACCGCCGACAACACCCAGTCGTTTTTCTGTTCCCCCTGCAATACCGCCAGGGTCGTGCGGATCGTCCGGTCACGCTGAACCGTGCCGGTCACGGCGATGCCCGCATTCCGGATCGTCTCGCTCAACACGGTGGCGGCGTACATCGGCGGGTCGTGCATCGTCACCGACACCGGCACATCCGTGCTGCGGCTGGCCTCTCCCCGCAGGGTGATTTCATTGCTTTGCGGCATCCGCGAAAACCAGATGGCATTCTGCCGGCCGCTGACGCAGATGTTGCGGATGGTCGCGTAATGGGTGGGCGGGTTGGTGATGTATTGCACCACCTGCCCGACAGAGGTGATCTTGACCTGAAAATTCAGCAAATTGGCGTTCAGATTCACCCCGCCCACCTCGGCCATGTAATGCTCATTGATCTGGTCGGCCGGCCAGTTGGGATGAATGAACACCTCATCGAAAACACTGTCATCCACGATCACGTTGCGGATCGACGTTATCCCCCGCCCTTTAAGCAGCTCCGCCCAATTTTTGAAAACCGTGTCCACATCCCAGCCGGACTTTCGCAACAATTCATAATCCCCCAACGCCGGGTCTCCATCGCCAACCAGAATCAGATCACCCTCATGCAACACCAGCAAAGTACGAAACTTGAAGTCCGGCCCCAGCTTGTGCAACGCGGCCGACGTGGTCGCCAGTTTCAGATTGCTGGCCGGTATATATGGTATTTCGCTCTGATGACGATACAGGATATGGGGGTCGGCCGCGCCGGATTCGAGCTGAATGACCTCGATGCCGGCCTCGACTTTTTGCAGGTATTTATCCGCCAGAATGTCGCGGATGTCCGATTCCAGCCCGGCCTGCGACCACGAAGCACCCCCCAGCAGCAACCCGATCAATCCAACGACGGCGCACAGGTGTCTCATCCTTGAAAAACCTCAACTTACGAACAACCTCATCTCACCAGCAGGTTATCGGCTGATGAGCCGATGGCAAGTTATTCATCCTGCTCATCATCCCGCGATCGGAAAATCTTCGGTACGAGCGGGAGCTGTTTGAGGTTCAATTCATCCACCAATCCCTTTTTGGCGACCATCTCGCCGGCGTGGCGGATGGCGGCAAATTTGCGCGGGGCGACGATGTCCAGACACCGGATGATTTCGATCCAGAGCGTGCCGGATCGGGCATCGCGAGCGGGCAGGTCCAGCGTTCCTCTGGATGGTATGACCATGCCGATGTCCAGCGGTTCATATCCTTCGCGATCCAGTTGGCGCACGACCACCGGCTCGTGCCGGAGATTCTGAATCTTAAAACGATACCCATCCACCCGCACGGCGATGTCGTTCTCTGTTTTGACCGGCGGCGGCAACAGAGGCGCGGGCGCTCCCGGCGGAGGGGGCGGCGGCAACGGCGGCAACGGGTCCGCATACTCCACGTCCGGCAATTTGACGTGCAGGTTTTCGGCCGTCGGGTGCTCCACGTTGAACAGCGCGATGAATTGCTGCGTGTAGTCGGCCAGGTATCCGGTGTATTCGACCGTGGCGTTGTTCGGGTTGATCGGGTCGGCCACGTCCAGGATGACCGGTTGGCCGATGTACTGTTCCAGCAGCGGTTCGTAGGCATTGGCCAGCTTGCCGATCAGCGTCTGGCCGATGGTCGTCACCGAACCACCCTGGCTGGCCAGCACCGAGCTGGTGGGGTTCATTTTCTGATATTGCCCCACCACCGCTCCGATGGCGGCATTAAACGCATCGCGCAGGGTGTTGATGAAATTTCGCAGCGCCCGCCAGAGCCGCCGGAATGGGCCGGGATTGAAACTGCGTCGAATCTGTCGTTCCCGATCCTTACGCGTATTTTCATCCAGCTCATCGTGATAACGCAGCAAACTCAGAAGCTGGCCGTCCAATTCCTGCTGGTAGATCAGGGAGCTGGTCTTTTTCCGCCCGCGCGAGTCGACGTAGGGATGGTCGTAGACGATCTCGATGCCGGTGGGAAAGACCTTCAACCGGCCCCAGATCGTCTGGCCGCGGGCGCGTTCGAGGGTGACATGGTAGCGATTGAAGAATTTGAGGCATTTGTCGCGCGCCCACTTGGTGGCCACCGTGGTGATGATGGCGGTCAAAAAGATGAAAAGCAGGGTAAAATAAAATATGGCCGAGGCGCTGGGACCGGATGAGGCGGTTTGAGCGAAAAACAGGTTGTTGGGCATGGGAGCCTTTTATCGGTTGATCCTATCCTGACAAACGATTCGGTGTCTGTAGAATATTATTGTACACTGGATCAACGGCAGATTAACCAGGAGAACCCAATGGGCCTGTGGGACAAGCTTCGCGGCGAACTGATTGACATCATCGAGTGGCTGGACGAGTCGCGCGACACGATGGTGTACCGGTTTCCTCGTTACGAAAACGAAATCAAATATGGCGCCAAGCTGGTCGTCCGCGAAGGACAGGCGGCGGCGTTCGTCAACGAGGGAAAGCTGGCGGACGTTTTTCAACCGGGGACGTACACGCTCCAGACGCAGAACCTGCCGATCCTGGCCACGCTCAAAGGGTGGAAGTACGGTTTCAGCAGCCCATTCAAGGCCGAGGTTTATTTCGTCTCGACGCGGGTTTTCACCGACCGCAAATGGGGAACCAAAAACCCGATCATGCTTCGCGATTCGGAATTCGGGCCGGTGCGGCTGCGGGCGTTCGGATCGTACGCGATTCGCGTCAACGACCCGGCCGCATTTTTGAAGGAAATCGTCGGCACAGACAGCCGGTTCACGATTGATGAATTCGGCGAACAGCTTCGCGACATGGTGGTGTCGCGCTTCACGGACGTGCTGGGAGAGAGCAAAATCCCCGCGCTGGACCTGGCGAGCAATTACGATGAGCTGGCCAAATACGTCGCTCCGAGGATCGCGCCGGACTTCGCCTCCTTCGGCCTGGAATTGAACAAATTCCTGGTCGAAAACATCTCGCTGCCGGCCGAGGTCGAGGCGGCCATGGACAAGCGCACCAGCATGGGGGTCATCGGCAACATGCAGCAATATGCGCAGTATCAATCGGCCAACGCCATTGGCGACGCGGCGAAAAACCCTGGCGGCATCGCCGGCGCCGGCGTGGGGTTGGGCGCCGGTTACATGATGGCCCAGCAGTTCGGACAGGCGATGAACCCGGCCAACCCGCAGACTCCGCCGGCCGCCGGCCCGCCGCCGGTTCCATCGGCAGCGGCCTATTTCATCGTGCTGGATGGCCAGCAGGCCGGCCCGTTCGATCTGGGCAAATTGCGTGAGAACGCCGCCGCCGGCCGGCTGAACCGCCAGACCCTGGTCTGGAAACAGGGCATGTCGCAATGGACGGCCGCCGGCGAGGTGGCCGAACTGGGATCGCTGTTCGCCATCGCCCCGCCGCCTATTCCCAAAAATTCATGACCTCTCCCGCCCGCACCCCTCCTTCGCTGCCGCCAAAGCAGCGCCAATTCCCCTGCACCCAATGCGGGGCGGACTTGGTCTTCGCCCCGGGGACCGATTCGCTGCAATGCCCGTATTGCGGGACGGCCAACACGATCCCCGCGAGCGGCGAGCAGGTCCAGGAGCAGGATTATCTGTCGGAACTGGCGCAACTGTCCGTTGACCAGCCGACGGTCGAAGTGCTGGCGGTTCATTGCGACGTCTGCGGCGCGGAATCCACGCTGAAACCCAACGTCACCGCCGCCAAATGCCCCTTCTGCGGGTCGGGCATCGTCGCCACGGGCGCTTCAAAAAAACTGATCAAACCGCAAAGTCTGCTCCCGTTTCGCATCACCCTGTCGGATGCCAATGAACGATTTTCCAATTGGATCCGCGGCTTGTGGTTTTTGCCAACCAAACTCAAAAAACATACGGACGCGGCCGGACTGGACGGGGTGTATCTGCCCTGCTGGACCTATGATTGCATCACCGACACGCAATACACCGGCC
The DNA here is from genome assembly GCA_020853095.1 of Phycisphaerales bacterium. Lineage (GTDB taxonomy): Bacteria > Planctomycetota > Phycisphaerae > Tepidisphaerales > Tepidisphaeraceae > JADYZN01. The sequence continues at coordinate 47,811 of JADYZN010000035.1, forward strand.
AGCGCGGCGACTATTACTGGGTGACCGAAACCTACACCACCCGCATCAACGGCCGCAACGTCACGCAAACCCGGCAGGTGCGCAAGATCCGATGGTCGCCGGTCAGCGGGCTTGTGACCGAACCGTTTGATGACCTGATGGTGATGGCGAGCAATTCGCTGCCGCGCAAGCAGTTGGATCGGCTGGAACCGTGGGATCTGAATCAACTTTGCCCCTATGAGGATGAATATCTGAGCGGGTTTGTCTGCCAGAGTTATGAAATCAATCTGCAGGATGGATTTGAATCCGCCCAACAGATGATGCAGCCGGTCATCGCCCAGGCCGTCCGCCAGGACATCGGCGGCGATGAACAACGGATCGACTCGATGAACACGCAATATCACGACATCCGCTACAAGCATCTCCTGCTGCCGGTGTGGATCAGCGCGTATCGTTTTCAGAACAAAGTCTACCGTTTTCTGGTCAACGCCCGCACCGGCGAGGTTCAGGGAGAACGCCCGATCAGTTGGATCAAGGTGATGAGGATGGTGGTGTTGATCCTGGCGGGACTGGCGTTGATCGTGTTCTGGTACTCGTGAACCGTGACAAACCTGCCGACCCGGCTTCCCTTCCGGTCTTCACAAAATCAAATTCATTGCTCGATCACCGTCACGGGCAGGCGTTGGCGGCCCCATTTGAGGGCCTCCTGATGGGTGGGAAAATAGACATCCAGACGGTTGCCTTTGATGGCGCCGCCGCGATCAAGCACGGGGACGATCTGGCCGCTGTGATAACCGGGAATGCTCAGTTCGGTTCCAAATGGAAGCAATCGCGTGTCGGCGGCGACAAATCGGCCATCGTTGTGGCTGACCGTTTTGCCGCTGGCGGTGATGCCGGCGGCCTGTTCGCCACAGCATTTGGTGCAGGGGCAATAGGCGGTCACTTCCATCCAGATGATGTGCCGGCGGGGAGAATCGGCCGAATCAACCGCCGCCATGGGCAACATGGATGCGGCCGAGAGGTTTTTATGTTCGGTTTCCTGAACGATGGATTCCATGTGTTCAGGGGTCAAAGCGGACTCATCCGTAGGAGAATTGGCCGGTTGGCTCGCCCATGAAATCCCGGCGTGGCGATCAACCAGTTGGATGAACGCCTCGCCGGCGATGCCGATGGCCAATGCCGCGCACAGCCCCAGCAAAAGCCGCCGGGCCAGTCGTTGCAGAGCGTTGGTTGGTTTGCCATTTTCCAGCAAGAGTCACCTGTCAGTGGCGAGGGTCCATGGCGACTATAGCTGATGCCCACATAGCCGGCGGAGAAAAATTCAAGCCGAAACCGGCCCACCGCCGATCTATAACAATTGTCCCTTCTATGCGGGCGCTGCCCCCGCGTCAATGGCCAATAATGCGGGTTTGTGATTATCGGACGTGCCGCCCGGCCTTTGGGCCGCTTGGGGCGTGTGTTTTCCGTCTGTACGGGATGTTGCCGCCAATCAACGCAATCCCTGAACAATAATCTCCCCCCCGGCTCGTTGTATTGGGTGAATGAAACCCATTAACCAAGGAGCAAACATGTTGGAATTCATTCGTAATCCCAGGAAATTGTTGCCGGCCGTGCTGGCAGTTGCATTGGCGGCGCCGGTGGCGGTTTGGGCCGAAGCGCCCGCCACGCAGCCGGATCAGTCGTCCAAGCCGCACCATCGACATCGCGAAGGCCGAAAGGATCGGATGGGTCATCACAATCCGGGCATGATGCTGGATCGGATGCACGAAACGATCAACAGTCTGGACCTGTCAGCGGATCAGAAAACCAAGGTGGACGCCATTTTTACGCAGGCCAAGAGCGATTTTGAGGCGTTGCAGGAGAAGTGGAAAAAGGATGATGTGAAGCCGCGCGACCGCATGAAAGAAGGCCGCGAATTTATGAAGGCTTTGAATCAAAAGATTGAGGCGGTATTGACCGATCAACAGAAGGAAACGCTCAAACAAAAACGCCAGGAAATGATGAAGCAGCGCGGAGAGAAGGGCGCAAAAGGTGACCGCCAAGGCCCGCCCCCCATGCTCGAACGGCTTCGCCATGCGTTGGACCAGTTGAACCTGACCGACGACCAGAAACAAAAGGTCAAGACGGTGCTGGATGAGACTAGGGACAAATTAAAAGCCCTGCACGAGGAATCTGCCGGCGATCGTCAGGCGATGCAGGAAAAAGGCCGCAAGATCATTGAAAATGCACGGGAACAGATTATTTCCATCCTGACGCCCGAACAGAAGGAAAAATTAAAAGAGATGCGCAAAGAACGCCGGCTCCGCCATGGCGACAAAGGCAAGAACGCCCCGGCCGACGAGTCTGACAAGACCTGAATATCCAATGGGTCAGTGTGCCCTCCAGGGGATGGACAGAAATGTTCATCCCCTCTTTTTTTGTCGCATCCGGGGCAGGATTATCGGACGGACCGGATGTTTTTGTCGGGTCCGTTTGCATTTGGGATGTTGTGAATCGTAGGTTTAGGTCCGCTTCATAACTTCTATTCGCCACGGGCCGTCGCACTGCCCCCCGACCGGGGGCGGCGGCGGCCCCAGGAGTATGTTCAATGGTCTTGGTGGATGCGATGGGATGTGCCCACGTTGATGTGGAACCAGAGTGGCCGGCCGAATTGGAATTCATCCTTTCGGCGTTGGAGGCCGGCCAGTCGAGCCGGCACGACCTGCGGGCCACGGCACGCAAGAGATACCGCGTCAAGGCGGCATTGCGGCTGTTTGTGGACAAACCGCTGGAATCCCGCGCGCTGTTTACACGCGATGTCAGCCGTCGGGGCATGGGTTTTGTGACTCAGCACCGCTTGCCGCTGGGATATGGGGGAATCCTGGAATTGCCGGCCCCCGATGGGCGGATGCTTCGCATCGACTGCACGCTGTTGCGCTGCCGCGAGGCGGTGCGCGGATGGTTTGAGGGGGCGGTCTATTTCAATCGTGAGCAGTTCGGGTTCGGGTTGATCAAATAAGAGACAACCGGCCTTATTCGGCCTGTTCAAAGGCACGTTTGATGGCGGTTTGTTCGTCGATTCGGTTGCGCCCGTGATCGGTGATGCGATCGTACGCTTCGCCAACCCGGCCGGCATGGGCCGGGGCGGATTTCATATAGCGGTCGCAGGCCTGCTGAACATGATCGTTGACAACCCGCTGGATCGCTTCATCGCTCATGCCGGCGACGTCAATCACTTTGCCGACCAGCGGTTCGGCGGCCTGCCGGGCGGCCTGTTGTGCGGAATTGTTGTAGATCGTCTGGCCGATCTGCTTGTGCCCTTCTTCATGGTTGTTCAGCTTTTGAGTGGTTTTTTTGGGCAGCCAGATGGTGATTGAAAGGCTGATGTTCATTTGCACGCTCTGGATGGTCACGCGGTCCGCGCCATCCCCCTGGTTGCGGATGTAACTGACCTCGGCGGAACAACCGTAATTAAATTCGGTCAATGCCGCCTCGCCCGGTTTCATGGGGGGCATGTCCGCGGGCGGTTGCTTTGGATCAAACGACCGCCGCTGCAATTGAACGACCGACTGAACGACCTCGACCCCCTGCTCGGCCGATGCCGCGCCGCCGGCCAACATCCAGCCCATCAGGATCGCCACCATCATCCGCCGCTTTGTCATCCGGGTCGTTATAGCCTTCGGAACGAAGATTCCCAAGCGAAACATCGGGCAAATCCCATCCGCCGCAAATCATGAACACTTGTGTCCATCGAGCTTGAGAATCCTTCAAACTGGCAATAAAATCAGAAAGTGCATCACCGGGGGATAATTTTTTCATTGGATAACACCCTTTGAGCGACAAGACCGATCATCCCCCCGTTCCCGAGGCTTTTGCGGCGTTGGGGGTTCGTCCTTCGATCCTGCGCGGCCTGGCGGACGCCCGTTTTGAGACCCCCTCTGAAATCCAGGCGCTGTTGATTCCCCGCGCCTTGAGCGGCGTGGACCTGCTGGGACAGGCCCGCACCGGAACCGGCAAGACGGCCGCCTTCGGCATTCCGATCCTTCAGCGGGCGCAAAAGGGCCTTGCAACCCAGGCGCTGATCCTCGTGCCCACCCGCGAGCTGGCGGTGCAGGTGGATGAGGAGATCAAACGGATCGGCCAGCACACCCCCATCCGTTCGGTGGCGGTGTACGGCGGCCAGAAAATCACCGCCCAGATGAAATTCCTCCGGCACGGCCCGGAGATCATCGTCGGCACGCCCGGCCGCGTGATCGACCTGCTGGACCGGCGCATCGTCTCCCTGGAAAACATCCGCTTCATCGTGCTGGACGAGGTGGACCGGATGCTGGACATCGGTTTTCGCGACGACATCCGCAACATCCTGTCGCGCGTGAAGAACCTGCATCGCGATGCCGCGCCGGCCAACGTGCCGGATGAATCATCCGATGGGGAATCCTCCTCCAACGGCGGCCCGCAGACGATTTTCGTCTCGGCGACCCTTTCACCTGAAATCGAAAAACTCGCCCGCCAGTACATGACCGAGCCGGTTGAAAAACTGATCGCGCCGGGGGCCAATGACAAACCGACCGTGGAAAAGGTGGAGCAGTATTACCTGTCGGTTCAACCATGGGACAAATACCGGCTGTTGAAGATGCTGCTGGAAAAGGAAAACCCGGACCTGGCGATCGTCTTCTGCCGGACCAAACACGGGGCGCAGAAGCTGGCCAAAAAACTGCACGCCGACCAGATCGAATGCCGCGAGATTCACGGCAACCTGGCGCAGAACAAACGCGACCGCGTGATGAAAGGGTTTCGCGGCGGCAAATTCGACGTCCTGGTCGCCACCGACCTGGCCAGCCGCGGCATCGACGTGGCGGACATCAGCCACATCGTCAATTATGACATCCCCGAAGACCCCGAAGTCTACGTCCACCGCGTCGGCCGGACCGCCCGCATGGGGGCCACCGGCAAGGCGTTCACCTTCGTCCAGCGCGACCAGGGGGATGAGCTGACCAAGGTGGAATCGCTGATCAACATGGTGATTCCACTGGGCGTGGTGGAAGGATTCGAGCCTCGACCCACCCCCGATGACTGGACCGAGGAAAAGCCCCTGCCCGGCTCCAACGCCCCGGCCGCCCCGCCGGCCCCCAGCCGTTATGAACGCCCTTACAACCCCAGCGGGACGGCCTCCAGCACGCCCGTGACCCTGCCGACGCCGCCACGCACGCTGGGAAGCAAAATCCCCATCACCCGCCGACACCGCCGCAGACGATAAGAATGGACATTCTCCGGCTTTCAAATCCTTTGATCAGGTAGAACATCGCCCCATTGGCCTCTATACTGACTGCGATGCTGGATTTGGGCGAGATTTGGGATCGGACACTGTGGCCGGCGGCCGAAAAAGTGTCGGCCGGTGTGCCGCTGTCGCAGGAGGATGGCGTGGCGTTGTATGCCTCGCGCGACATCCACGCCATCGGCCAAATGGCCGATGCGGTTCGCCGGCGGATGCACCAGGACAAGACGTATTACAACCGCAACCGGCACATCAATTACACCAACGTCTGCGCCTTAAGCTGTAAATTCTGCTCTTTTTATCGAAAACGCGGCGAGGAGGGCGCCTACGAGATGCCGGTGGATCAGGTGGTCCACATCGCCCAAAAAGCAGCCCTGGCCGGGGCGACCGAGGTCCACATCGTCGGCGGTTTGCACCCCTGGCTGAAGTTTGATTATTACCTGGAGATGATGCGCGGGATTCGCCAGCAATGCCCCGCGCTTCACATCAAGGCCTTCACGGCCATCGAGATCGTCCATTTGTCGCGCGTGGCGCGGCTGAGCATTCGGGAGGTGTTGCAGGCCCTCCGCGAGGCGGGACTGGGTTCGTTGCCCGGCGGCGGGGCGGAAATTTTCGACGACCGCGTGCACGATGAGGTCTTCAAGGGGAAGGTTCGCGAGGACAAATGGTTCGAGGTGCATCGCACCGCCCACGAACTGGGGATTTTTTCCAACGCGACGATGCTGTACGGCCACGTTGAAAACCCGGCCGAGCGCGTGGGACATTTGATCAAGCTGCGAAAACTGCAAGCCCAGTCGCTGGCGGCGATGGGGATCGACCACGAGGATTCGCTGTCCGCTCCGCCCATCGGTGAAAACCAGACCGGCCGGGCCTGTTTCAACTGCGTGATCCCGCTGTCGTTCATCCCCGAACGTTCGGAACTGGGACACCTGCCGGGGCCAACCGGCCTGACGGATTTGAAGACGCTGGCGATCACCCGGCTGATGGTCCACAACATCCCGCACATCAAGGCGTTCTGGATCATGCAGGGAATCGGGCTGGCGCAGCTGGCGCTCAGTTGGGGATGCGACGACCTCGATGGCACGGTGGTCTGGTATGACATCACCAAACGCCAGGGGCACGGCGTGCACCAGGAATTTCACGTTCGCGACATTCAACGGCTGATCCGCGAAACCGGCGGCCGGCCCGTGGAACGCGATACGCTGTATCGCGAAATCGAACGCCAAACCGTAACCGCGTAGAGGCAGGCAGATGGGCGAACAGGTATGGTATTACGCACTCGATGGCCGGCAACTGGGGCCAATTGACCTCCAGACGCTTCGGGGTCTGCTTTCAACCGGGAACCTGCAACCGGCCGACCTGGTCTGGCGGCAGGGGATGGACACCTGGCAGCCGGCCGCTGCGATGGCGGAACTTCTCCCGGCGAACGCTCCCATTGTTCCGATGGCCACACCGGCCGAAACATTGCTGTCCGGATCGCCCCTGCCGTATGAGACCGCCACCCCCAACTCACAGGGGCGGGCGACGACCGCGCTGGTGGTTTCGATCCTGGGATTTTTCTGCTTCGGGATCGTGCTGGGGCCGATCTCGGTCTACCTGGCGGTGAAGGCCAAGGCGAACATGGCCCGCTCGGGAGATTTCACGGGCCATGGCGTGGCCCAGGCGGCCATGGTGATCGGGATCATTGATATTTTCGTCTTCATGCTGGGCGTGCTGCTGCAGTTTGGGATCATGAATCTGCGATAGGCGCCACAGGCTTTCACCTTGTCATCTTGCCGCCTACAATTCGCCCATGATTCAACTGGCATTGGCGGGCGGAGCACACATTCATACCCCGGCGTTTATCAAAACGATCAAGGGTCGGGCGGAAATTTCGGTTAAATGGGTCTGGGACCACGATTTGGACCGGGCGGCACGATGCGCCGGCGAGTTGGGGGCGAAAGTCGCCTCCAGGGCGGATGAAATCTGGACGGATGATTCGGTTCGAGGCGTCATCATCTGCTCGGAAACCAACCGCCACGAAGAGCTGGTGTTGCCCGCGGCGGCCGCCCGCAAGCACCTGTTTGTCGAAAAACCACTGGGGATGGGATCGGCCGACGCCGGGCGGATGGCCGGAGCGATCCAGGATGCGAAGGTGATGTTTCATACCGGCTATTTCATGCGGGGGACGCCGGCGATGCGTTTTTTGCGTGATCAGATTTCGGCGGGACATTTCGGCAAAATCCACCGATTGCGAGGCAGCGTGTGCCACCGCGGGGCACTGGCAGGTTGGTTTGACACGGACTGGCGCTGGATGGCCGATCCCAAACAAGCCGGCTGCGGGGCGTACGGCGATCTGGGGACACACTCCCTGGACCTCCTGCTCTGGCTGATGAACGAGACACCCGTGCAAAGCTGCATCGCCACGGTCAATGTCGGCACCGGCCGATACGGCGATTGCGATGAACTGGGCGAAGGCATATTAAAATTGACGGATGGGACCATCGCCACCCTGTCGGCCGGATGGGTTGACCTGGCCAACCCCCTCAGCCTGCTGATCAGCGGGACCGAAGGTCACGCCGCGATCCTCAACGACCAGCTTTATTTCCAGAGCAACAAGGTTCCCGGCGCGAACGGGACCGAACCCTGGACGCGGCTTCCCGAACCGATCAATGCGGGAATTGATGTATTTTTTGACGCGCTTGAAGGAAAGCCGGCCGCGTTGGTGCCGGTGAAGGAAGCCGCCTATCGCAATGTCGTCTTTGAAGCGTTGTACGAATCCAGCCGCGGCGGCCGGTGGACGGTCCCGGGGAATGTGCCGCGGTAATGGATGGGGATTCATCGCGCCATCAGGTTCGTCTGAACCGAAACTGCACCACGATCCCCACCACCAGCGTCACCATCATCACCGCGCTGACGCCGGCGACACCATAGGCGATCTGCCCGGGCCAGATGGATTGGGTCAAGGCCCCGACGCCCGGGCCGATGGCCGCACCGAGGCCGATCAGCGCCTCGTGGTAGCCGCCATGTTCGGTGCTGCCATCGCTGAGAACCATCCCGAAATAGAGACTGCCGGAGTAGATCATTCCCATCGACAACCCCAGGGCGACCTGCCAGATGATCATGGAAGCCAGGTCGATCCCGCCGGTGGCCAATCCCGGCATATTCAGCAGGTCCGATGGCCGCAGCGTGATGCCCCAGAAGGACAGCAGCATGATGGCCGATGCCGCCAGCAACAGGCGGGGACGGGTATGCCATGCGGTGGTCATACCGGCCAGCACGAACGCCAGGAATCTGGCCGCCATCCAGATGCTGGCGATGAGGGTTTTGTTCGCGGTGGTCATCCCCTCCAGAACAGGCAACGAGGGGAGCATCGCCAACAGGCTGTAACCGAGGACAAAGACGGCCGGCAGCGAGACACGGGCGAGCCACAACGCCAGTTGGCGGATGCGCTGCAACTGCGGTTCGGGGTCCGGGTGAAACGATTGCCCGGTCGTTGGAGAGGATGCGACATCACGCATCGACCTGTAGGCCAGCGCCCCCGCCATGGTGTGCGACAAGGCGGCGACCAGGAACAAGCCCAATGGATGCAGGTGAAGGATCGTGCCGGTCAGTGCCACCGTCACCGCCGCCCCGCCCGACCAGACCAGATTGTAAATGGAGACCCGCCGGGACATCTGATGGGGATCGGCGCCGCGGGTCACCAGGCTTTCGAGGATCGGCCAGACGGCCGCGCTGATGAGAGTGTAAACCAGCAGCAGCGCCACCATCGCCGCCGGCGACGACGCCACCGGCATGATGATCAGCGCGAACAACGTCATTGCCCCCTGCAATCCCGCCAGGACTCCCATCGGCCCCCACCTTCGACCGCGGAGGGTCAGTGGGTGGGCCAGCAATGCGCCCCCGATGTACATCACCCCCTGGGCGCTGGCCAGCAGGAGGTTCTTCAGCGGCCCCCACCCGAATTCGTGTTCGGTGTAAAAAAAGATGCCACTGAGCAGCAGCGTGGCGCCGATGTCCATCAGGCCGGTGATCAGCAGAACCAGTAGCAGACGCCGGCGCTGGGCCAGCGCGGGCGGGTGAGGGGTGGCGTTCATGAAGGTGGGAAATCGACCATTGCTGTTCCGGTGTTCCATCATAACCGCCATGCAGGGGAAATCGAGCGGCCGGTCGCATATAATGGCCCGGAATATGAATCGACCGATGCGGACGCTCTGGCGTTGGGTGGGGATGATGGTCCTGTTGGGGGGGATCGTCTTTGGGGTGCAATGGGGCGTGATGCGGCTGGCCAGGCCGACGGTGACGGTGACCCGCGCGGTGGAAGGGCCGGTGGTGCAGGCATTTTACGCCACCGGCACGATCTCGCCCCAGCGCGACTACCCGATCAAGAGCAACACGGCCGGCATCATCACCGAATTGAAGGTGGACAAGGGGTCGCCCGTCAAAGCGGGGGATGAACTGGCCCGCGTGTCAGACCCGGAACTGCAATTCAAGTTCGATCAGGCGAAGGCGACCGTGACCGAAAAGGAGGCGATGGCCGATGAGAAGACCTCTCCCGCGCTGCGCGAGCTGGATGCGAAGATCGCCGCGTTTCAGGAGCTGCTGGCGATCGCCGGGCGCGAGGAAAAGCGAATCTCCGACCTGATCGAGCGCAACGCCGCATCCACCAATGATCTGGATCAGGCGATCGACCGGCTCAAACGCATGTGGGCGGAGGTGGAGTCGCTCAAGGCGCAGCGGGCAAGCAAAAAACTGGAATTGCAAAAGGATTTGGAAGTGGCGCAGGCCGCCCTGAGAATCGCGCAATGGAACCTGGATCAGCAGGTTTTGCGCAGTCCGGTCGATGGGGTGGTGTTGGACCGTCCCACCTCGCTGGGGACGCGCGTGGCGGTCAACGATCGTTTGATGCTGGTGGCGGATGTGTCGGCAAAAAACCTGGTGATGCGGGCGGCGGTGGATGAGGAGGACAAGAACAAGGTCCATCCGGGGCAGGTGGTGCGGATGACCCTTTATTCGTTCCCCGGCGAGTCGTTTGAAGGGACCGTGGACCGGATTTACGACCAGGCCGACCTGCAGCGCAGAACCTTCGAGATCGACGTGAAGATGAGCCGGCCGGATGATCGGTTTTCGCCGGGGATGACCGGCGAACTGGCGTTCATCATGGGGGAGAAGGCCCGGGCGGTGATCGTCCCGGCGCAGGCGTGGCAGGATGGGGCGTTGTGGACGATCAGGGATCAACAGCTCAAACGCCTCGAGGCGCGGATCGGGTTGCGCAGCATCGAACGTATCGAGGTGATTTCGGGGCTGCCGGAGGGTGCGGACGTGGTCATCAGCCCCATCGGAACCATGAAGGAGGGCCAGCGCGTGCGATTGGAGCGGATCGACCCGGCCGTGGCGGCGGGATTGAACAAACACGAGGAAAAGGATGGCTTCAAGGGATTTAACTGATCCTTGCGGGAAATCACCCCGTCGGACGCACTGACATCAACCATGCGCTGGTTCATCTCCATCCGCTATTTTCTTTCGCACAAGCGCCAGTCGCTGGTGTGCATCGCGGGCGTCACGATCAGCGTGATGATGTTCATCACGATGTCGGCGATGATGGATGGGTTCACCGACAAGTTCATCATCGAAACGGTGGAATCGACCGGCCACATCACCATTCACGATGAGCCGCGCGAACGCGAGACGCGGATTTTGCAGCGGGTGTACGCCGACCCCAACGCCCTGCTGGTGGTCGAGGGGGTCAAACCGCGCGACAAGGTGGAGAAGATCAAAAACCCCAGCGGTCTGCTGGCGACGTTGCGCCGGATGCGCGGCATCACCGGCGTGGCGCCGATGGTCACCGGCGACGCCATCGCCACCTATGGAACCAAGACGCTGAACCTGTCGATCATGGGCGTGGAGCCTTCGCAACAGGTGGCCGTCACCACCATCGGCGACAAGATGATCGAGGGGGATTTCTCCCGCCTGAAAACCACCGCCGACGGCCTGATCATCGGACGCGGCGTCAGCGACATTCTCGGCGCCAAGATCGGCGACAGCGTCACCCTCTCCAGCAGCACCGGCGGCCATGCCAGCGCCAAAGTCGTCGGCATCTTCGCCACCGGTGTCACGCCGGTGGACTATGCGCGGGCCTACATGCTCCTGAACGACGCCCAGACGCTGCTGGACCGCAAAAACATCGTCAACGAGATCGTGCTGCGCACCGACGATTACACCCGGGCCGAGGCGTACGCGGCCCAGATCGAGGCGATCTGCGGCTATCGCACCGAAAGCTGGCAGGAGAGCAACGCCAATTTCCTGAAAATCTTCCGCATCCAGACCATCATCACCTATTTCATCACCGGCGCGCTGCTGGTGGTGGCGGCGTTCGGGGTGCTGAACATCCTCATCATGGCGGTGCTGGAGCGGGTCAACGACATCGCGATCCTGAAAAGTTTCGGCCTGTCGCGCAACGACATCACCCTGATTTACGTCTTTCAGGGGCTGGTGATCGGCCTGATCGGATCGTTGCTCGGCGTGGGGCTGGGAAAACTGGCGATCGAGGGCCTTCGCCGGCTGCCGATCCAGATGGAAGGGCTGGTGAAAGTCGAGGGGCTGCTGATGAGCGAACATCTCAGCTCGTACGTCACGGCCTTCGTGGCGTCGATGCTGGTGGTGCTGCTGGCGGCGGTATATCCCGCCCGGCGGGCGGCGCGATATGATCCGGTCGAGGTGATCCGTGGCGCTCACTAGCCTGATGACCCAGATCGAAACGCCCAAACCGCGCACCGGCGATGCGCTGCTGCGCGCCCAAAACGTCCATCGCATCCTCGGTTCGGGCGAAACGGCCAACGTGATCCTCAAAGGCGTGGACCTGGCAATCGCCCGCAACGAATATCTCTCCATCGTCGGGGCCAGCGGATCGGGCAAAAGCACGCTTTTGTATCTTCTGGGCGGCCTGGACCGCCCCACCCGCGACAACCTGCAAGGCGAGCCGTACACCCCCTCCAGCCGCATCTTCATCGACAACCAGGACACCTGGCTGCTCAACGACGCCGAACTGGCCATGCTGCGCAACCGGAAAGTCGGCTTCGTCTTCCAGTTTCATTACCTGCTCAAGGAATTCACCGCGCAGGAGAACGTCGCGCTGCCCATGCTCAAACTGGCGAAATGGCCGCGGGATGAGGCGATGGACCGCTCGGCGGCGCTGCTCAAACAACTCGGCCTGGCCGACAAACTCCGCCGTCGGGCCAATCGTCTCAGCGGCGGCGAACAGCAGCGCGTCGCCATCGCCCGCGCCCTGGCCAACGAGCCGGATGTGCTGCTGGCCGACGAGCCCACCGGCAACCTCGACAAGCGCAACAGCGACCTGGTGGCCGACATCTTCAATCAACTGGCGGCCGCCGGCCAATCCATCGTGATGGTCACCCACGACCAGACCCTGGCCCACCGCGCCAACCGGCTGGTCGGCATGGAGGATGGCAACGTGATCTCCGATGAAATGCTGCGACAACCCGCCGGAGGATGACCATGACCACCGAAAAAATCATCCGCGACCCGGTCCACGACGTCATCGCGTTCCGCCTTGACGATCCGACCGAGTCGCTGCTGTTTGGCCTGTTGAACACCGAGGAATTTCAACGCCTTCGACGAATCCGCCAGCTTGGCATGGCGAGCCTGGCGTATCCCGGGGCGGATCATTCACGTTACAGTCACAGCCTGGGCGTGATGCAGACGGCCCGGCTGATTCTCGGCCAGCTTCGGCATTTCACCCCCATCGACCCCGAATCCCAAACCCTCTGCCTGGTCGGCTCCTTGCTGCACGACCTGGGCCACGGCCCTTTCAGCCACGTCTTTGAGCGCGTCAGCGGGCTGTCCCACGAACAACTGACGACCCAGATCATCCAAGACCCTTCCAGTCAGGTGCATCAACTGCTTCGCCAGCGCGATGCGATGCTGCCGGCCAGGGTGGCGGATTTGATGAACGGCCGGCCGGAGCGGTCGTTTTACAGCGACATCCTTTGCGGCCAGCTCGACGCCGATCGTTTTGATTATCTCCTCCGCGACAACCTGATGACCGGCAGCCGCTACGGCGGGTTTGATCTCCAATGGCTGCTGCACGCCTTGATGGTCGATGGGCCGACCAACCGCCTGGCCGTGAGGTGGAAAGGGGTCAGCGCCGTCGAAGCCTATCTCCAGTCGCGCTATCACATGTACCGCAACGTCTACTTTCACAAGGTGGTGCGCAGCGCCGAGGGAATGGTGAAACTCGCCCTGCAACGGGCCAAACGACTTGCGGTGCAGGACCGCCTGGAATGGCCCGCGAGAGAACACGTCGTTCATCGCGCGCTGCTGAGCCAGCGTCTGAGCGTCGAGGAATTCACGGAACTGGATGATGTTTCCATCCTGCACTGCTTCAAAATCTGGAAGGATTCCTCCGATGTCGTGCTGGCGGGTTTGTGCCGGGGGTTGCTCCATCGGCGGCTGTACAAAACCGTCGATTTGACGGCCATCGAAGACCCCCAACGAATCGAATCGGCCCTGGAAAAAGCCGCCGATGCCGTCACCAAAGCCGGCGGCGATGCGGCCTACGATTTGTTTTTCGACCAGCCCGCCGACACCCCCTACGAAACCCGCCGGCCGGCCGATTCGGCGGAAGATGACATCCTCGTGGGCGATCCCGCCGGCCGGTTGATCCCCTTTGGCGCGATTTCCCCCCTGTCGGCCGCCCTCAATCGCCAGCTCACGTTCCGACGATTGCACGTGGCCGAACCATTCCGGGATGGGGTCCTTCAGGCCGTTCGCAGCGTCTGAGCGAACGATTCCAGCAGTTTTTCGGCCGTCCGCTGGATCGCCTCCTCCTCGTTGACAAACGGAGCGGGCGCATCGAAATGGGGATACGCATTGGGTTCATATCCCCCCTCGGCCTTGTGCCGCTGCGTGACCAGATAACCGGTCATGTCGGTGCAATAACCCAACGCCCACACCCCGTTGATCCCGCGATCTTCGGCCGCGCGTTCGATGGCATATCCAATCTCCTGCACCGACTCACCGGGAATCGTCATCAGCAACACCGGCCCGATGGCCACCGCCTGCATCCTCGACATCGCCGGGGCATATCCACCCGCCTGCAATTGCCCCTTCACACGGTCATGCCATCGCTGATATGCCGGCAGGGCGAAATTCGGCAACGAATTGCTCAACTCCTTCCAGATCGCATCCGGGTCGCTTTGCATATATTCCAACTTCAAATCGGCCGCATGGAATGACAGACGATCGGCTTGCATGGCGGTTTGTCCCAGCGTGGCGCGTTCCACCGCGCCGGCCAACAACTCGCCGCTGTGCATCAATTCCTCGACGGTGGCATTGCGAAAACCCTCCCCTTGAATGTAAGCCGGCCGGATGTTGCCAAAGCAGCCGGGCATGAACAGCGCCGGTGCGCCTGTTTTTTCCTCGATGACCCGTCGGGCCGCCCCCGGATAGTCCGATGAGATTTTGCCGGTGGACCCGGCGATGCTGGTTGGATGGCACGAAAAACAAAACAATGACGCCAGCGTCGATCCATCCGCCCGATCCAGCCGCAGCGTCCGCACGCGCGGATCGAACACCCCGCCGCGATTGACGCAGCCGCCCCCTGCCCCCGGAATCGGCCGGCGATTGGTGTGAAAATACGTCTCGGATGAGCCGACCGCGAACCGCACCGGCACATCGCACCCCTTGACGGCGCGAACGATCGCTTCCAACAGCCGCGATTCCAACGTCCCGACATAATCCGCATCCGGCGTCATGCCAATGGCGGGCAACGTCGCCGGCGCGCCGTGCGTGTGGCTGGTCGCGATCAACAACTGGAGACCGGGCGATCCGCTTCGTCGTCGAGCCTCCTCCCGCACCCGGTCGTTGAATTCCAGCGAAACGCCAATCACATCCAACGTCGCCACCACCACCGGCGGTTCATCCCCCCGCCGCAACGCCAGCACCCGCCCTTCCAGCGGCAGCAGAACCTCGCTGGACTTCACGTCGCTCAAATGTCCCTGCAAAATCAACCCCGGCTTTGGGGTAAAATCAAACGACTGCACGGCGGCGAACATCATGGTTGATTGCTCCAGGCGTAACGGCTACTTCTCCACGCTCTTCCACAGTTTACTTTCCACCTCCTGAAAATGCGAAAAACTCTGATCCACCTTCTCCATCAACTTTTGAATCTCATCCTTGCCGGCCTGCGGGTTGTTCAACGCATCCCGCAGCGCCAGCGTGGCGTCGTTGAGCGCGTTGGCCCCATCGGAAAACTGCCGGGCGGCATCGAACAGGTTCAAATTCGCCATCTCACCCGGCGCTGGCTTGTACAACAGCCGCCAGGGGCTGCGACGGATCTCCGCGCTGGCCGCCTTCAAATTGTCGCCTGTGGTTTTCAGCGATGCGATCATCCCGTCGAATTTGCCGCGATTGCCCACCACGATGTTCCGCGCGGACGATGCCAGCTCGCGCGTGCTCGTGACGGTCGCCTGCACATCCACCATCGTCTTGTTCACCTCATCCACCGTTTTGGTCAGTCGGCTTAAGACGCCATCCACCTGTTCCAGCAGACCCGGCAGCTTCGACTTGATGTCCCCCGTGGAAGCGTTGAGATTCGCCATCGTGCCGCGGAAATCCCCCTTGGTGTCGCCGATCAGGTCGCGCACCTGCACCATCATCTCGGCCGTCCGGTCGGCCACGGCGTTGTACTTTTCGATCATCGCCGGCATCCGACCGCGGAAATCCGCCAGCAATCCACCGGCCTCATCCGCCGTCTTGCCATATCGCGACAGCGTATCGTTCAGTAGAGGAACCGTTCGCGTGCGCACGTCCGCCACCATGCCCTGAACCTGCGGCGTGATCTCGCGCAGCGCCGACACCAGTTGAGTCATCGTGCCCGGCCGCCCGGTCAGCGGCTGGCCGGCCGCCAGCGCCTCCCCGCTCCCCAGACTGTCGAAATTCAGCCAGCTCGTCCCCGTCACCGTCCCCTGGATGGCGATTTGCGCATCCCGCCGAACCGCGTATTTGACCGGCATCGAGAACGACACCACGATCTTCGGCTGCTGATGCGGATCGTTCACATCCGCCAACAGCTCAATGCTTCGCACCACCCCCACCTTGAACCCTCCCACCCGCACATCATCCCCCACGCGCAACCCCCCAAGGTCGTCGCTCAATTCAAAGCGAACCGTTCGCAACACCGTCGGCTGCGTGAATTTCTCCAGGCCCTGAATGCCCACGATCACCCCGATCGCCAGGATGATCGTCGTCACGATGAAGATACCCGCTTTGAGGGCGTTGCGTTCCTGTGCCATGGTTCACCTGCGAAAAACGAGACCCTT
This sequence comes from Phycisphaerales bacterium, assembly GCA_020853095.1. Classification (GTDB taxonomy): domain Bacteria; phylum Planctomycetota; class Phycisphaerae; order Tepidisphaerales; family Tepidisphaeraceae; genus JADYZN01. The sequence goes on from JADYZN010000035.1 coordinate 64,362, forward strand.
AAATGTTCTCTCCCAGCAAATCACGCTCATATCCCCCGCCGCGCCGTCGATCCGTCAACGGCCCCTCCGTCAGCCCGTGCACGAACTGCCGAACCAGCGGATCGGTCGACTCCCGCATCTCCAGCGGCGTCCCCGACACCACGAATTTCCCCCCATCCAGCAGCACCATCCGGCTGGCGATGCGAAACGCCGAGTCCATCTCGTGCGTCACCACCACGCTGGTCACCCCCAGCTTGTCGTTCAAATCCTTGATCAGATTGTCGATCTCGTGGCTGGTCACCGGGTCCAACCCCGCCGAGGGTTCATCATAAAACAGAATCTTCGGGTCCAGCGCGATGGCCCGCGCCAGGCCGGCCCGCTTTTTCATTCCGCCGGACAGTTCCGCCGGCATCTTCTCCGCATGTTCACGCAACCCCACCAGCTCCAGCTTGATCTTCACCATGATCTGGATCGTCTCATCCGGCAGGTCGGTGTGTTCGCGAAGCGGCAGCGCCACGTTGTCCGCCACGCTCATCGAATTAAACAGCGCCCCGCTCTGAAACAACACCCCGATGGACGTCCGATACGCCGTCAATTCCTCCACGCTCATCTTGCCCAGGCTCTTTCCATAAACCTCGATGTCCCCCTCATCGGGCTTCAAATTCCCGATCATCATCCGCAACAACGTGGACTTGCCCGACCCCGACCCGCCCAGAATCACCAGCGTCTCCCCCTCGATGACATCCAACCGAACGCGGTCCAGCACCGTCTTGTTTCCAAAACGCTTGATCACGTCGAGAACTTGAATCGTGGGGGAAAGCATAAATATAAATGTGCCACGGAGGCACGGAGAACACAGAGAATCAATTCAGGTTAATTGGCTATGCGTTTAATGCCATCCTTGAGAACGCGAACGTTGAAATTGATCAACAAACCCAATTTGTACGAGGTAATTTTCAAATAACCGATTAATTGCGCCGTATGGATTGCGGCCAGCGATTCCACCGATTTCAATTCGACAATCACCCGCTTTGATACGACAAAATCCAGACGAGCCTCGCCTATTTCATGGCCTTTGTAGCTGACGACAATCACCACCTGGCGCTCAAAGGGAATGTTCCGCGAGGTCATCTCAATCGCCAAAGCGTTCTCATAGACTGACTCCAGCAACCCCGGCCCCAACTGTCGATGCACCTCGATCGCCGCCCCAATGATCTGACTGGTAATCCGGTTCAGCTCCGGATCCGGTCCCATCTCCTCATCCACTTCAAGTTCATTTCCCATAATCTTCCTCTTTCATCTCTGTGTCCTCCGTGGCTCTGTGGCACATCCTCCCCCTACAACCCCACAAAATAAAACACCGCCGTGAACAACAGATCCGTCGCGATCAGGAACACGATCGTCAGCACCACGGTTCGCGTCGTCGCCACGCCGACGCCCTGCGCGCCGCCGCTGACGCCAAGGCCCAGAAAACACGCCAATGAGCTGATGATCACCCCGAACACCCCCGACTTGGCCAGGCCGGTCAGAAAATCCCACATCGTCAGGATGTCAAACGTGTGCGTCAGGTATTGCCGAAAGTCGATCCCCAGGAACAACTGCGAAACCACCAGCCCGCCGACCATCCCCATCACGTCCCCCACCACCGCGATGCAGACCATCATCACGGTCGTCGCCACAACCCTCGGCAGCACCAGAAAACGCACCGGATCGATCGCCTGCGCCTCCAGCGCCTCGATCTCCTCCGACACCACCATCGTCCCGATCTCCGCCGCGATGGAGGCCCCCGCGAACCCCGTCAGCACGATCGCGCTGACCAGCGGCCCCATCTCCCGGTAGACCGCCTTGGCGATGACATCCGCCACGCTGGAAACCATCCCGAAATCGCGCAGCGTCGGCGCCATCTGCAACGCCAGAATCGCCCCGATGCAGAACAACACCAAACTGACGATCGGAATGCTCTTGACCCCCACCCGGTTCATCTGCGCCCACAGGTTCGACCACCCCAGCCGCCGGCCCCGCGGCGACAACAACCCCCGGCGAACTTGCGCTGTCACGTCCACCAGCAAAAACCCCATCCCGCCGATGAAACGCAGCAACTCAACCGTGCCGTTGCCCAGTGCGACAAATGGACGTGCCAGTAACTTCATGAACCTTCACCACAGGCAACACGGCCCTCTGCCCATCCAGGCAGGACCCCGTCTCCTTCCCATCGGCGTTCAGACATGAAAATCGGCAGAATTTACGGAAAATCAAAAGTAACGTTCAAGTACCCGACGCGGCGAACACCCTATCTGATCCGGAATGCACTCCGGCCGGTCGAATCAAGGCCGTTCGACGGCCATTAAAGCCATTGGTTATGCTCACCTCATTGCTCACCTGCCGGCCATCAATCTTCACCACCAACCTGGCATGGCAGGGTGGAATGTTATAAACCTGCCGGGCAACAACCGATTTCCGGGTAATCCGTACAAGAGGAATGCAACCGTGTTCACCACAATCAAGCCAGGCATGAACATCCGCCGAATGTGAATAGGTTTGAATCATGGAACCGAACCGAGTTAACGCCGCGAAAATCGCCCAGGGATATTTCAATACAACCGATTCCCTAAACTGTCTTGGCTGGGGGATCAGCGGCTTTGTCTTCTTATCTCCCGATCTTCAATCGGCCGTCAAAGTCCATCGTTATGAACAAAGTTTCCTGAGGGAGGTTCAAGTCTACCGGATACTTCGCCAACTCCGGCTTCATCAACTTCACGGCCTCACCATCCCGAAGCTTATTGACTTCCGAACGGACATCAAGCTCATCAGAATGAACGTTGTCATTGCTCCGTATCTGCTTGATTTTGCCGGTGTCCACTTCCATCCACCTGATTTTCCCTCGGAGGCAATGGAAAGCTGGCACGCTGGAATCCACGAATTATACGGCCCAAACGACCATATCGTTTACGATGTTTACAACTCGCTGATGCGGCATGGCCTGTATTATATGGATTTTCGACCCAGCAATCTGAACCTCACCAATCATCCAGACCTTCTGCCTCACAATCCTTCCAGCCTCGACAACGACTAAAGTTTTATTTCCCCATCGCCTCCGCCTCATTGGCCGCCAGCACGAAGATCGTGTTCAGCCGGGCGATCTCCAGCAACCCCCGCACCCGCGGCTGCAAATTCGTCAGCACGATCTTCCCACCGCTCTTGCGTAATCTCTGCAACAGTTCCACCAGAACCGCCACCGCGCTGCTGTCCATGTACGGAACCTGCTCCAGGTTCAATACCAGCTTGCGCGCCGACGTCTTGATCAAAATGTCCAGCAATTCCGTCCGCATCTCTGTACTGTTGTGCAGATCAACGTCGCCCCGAATCGCCACGACGACCGTCTGCCTCTCCTGCCGGGCCGATGCGATCAGGTCCGATGCGGTATTGAATTCCACCATGATTTCCGCTCCCGCCTATGGCTTGCGAAAAGGTTTATTGTGCTGACACCGGCACGTCATCGTCAACAACATACCATCCGGCTGGGGTGTGAACACCACATCATCCATCAACTGCCGCAAACAGACCATCCCAAGCCCACCCGGCACCAGCGGATCGTGTTCATGCCGCAATTGGCTCGCCGGGTTTTCACCACTGCCCCAATCCCGAATCGCCATTTCCAGCCGATCATCCCTCACCTGAACCATCACCTCGATCGGCCGGCCGGTTTGACCGTGATACGCATGGCAAATCACGTTCGCCAACGCCTCGTTTACACATAAGCCCATGTTACAACAGACTTTATCTTCCATCCCGATCTGGCGACAATATTCTTCCACGGCGCGCCGAACTTCCGCCACCTTAGCCGGGGCGCTGTCAATCCTCAACTTCAAAAATGTGGGATCGTCGGCCGGCTTCACGGTGTCTTTTCGCCTCCCCCGGCCGGTCCAGTCGCCGGCGGCTCAAACCCTTCACACCCCTGCTGCGCCGCCCAATGCCTCCACTGTTTCACCGCCGCCTCACGCTGATCGTCATCGGCATAAAACAGGTATCCAAATCGCTCCCCCGTCAGCCGAAACAACGCCTCGATGGCGTACAACCGAACCGCCGGGTCATCGCTCTCCAAATCCCGAACCATCTGGCACGCGGCCGCAAGGTCTTTTTTCTCCACCGCCACCTTCATCGCCGGTATCTTGATCGATGGGTCCGGATCCTTCACCGACAATGGAGGCCTGGGCGCAACACATCCCACCCCCAACGCCAGCGCCAACACAATGCCCCAACTTTCACGCATGATTGAAACATCGTCCCGATTCAAAACCATCCTATAAAGTTTGAACCGCCCCGGGCCATCCGTTTGCTCCTCAAGTCGCCCCCCATCCATGCCGATGGACTCATACAGACCCATGCTGCGCGAGTTTCGTATGTTATTCGGCCTATCCGATCGTTCGCATTGGCGCAAGTTGCTCGATGGCTGCGACTACAACCTCGCGGCGCGGGCCTTGTGGCATCAGCTTGGCAAAATGCCGATTGATGAGTCATTGGCCACCGTCGCCGAATCCTTTCTGGCCAATCCCCGCTTTGAAACGGCCATCGCCCTGATCCAGGTCCACCCCGATCTGGCCATCCTCTTTCGCGAATGCCAGCCCGGCGGCACATACCGGCAACTGTGCAGCCACCATCAAAACTAACCCGGATCGATCAATTCCATCCATTGTGTGTCGCTACTGACCCACCACAACTGCTTGTGGTGATGAATCGTACATACGATTGGAGTACCGGGAAAAACAATCATAAAGTCGCTGCCGGACAGGAGTTGCAACAATTTCCGCACAAAAAGCTCAAACCGCTCCCCCTCCTGATCGGAAAATTCAATCGCCGCCCCATTGTTCCGCCCTGTCAGCAACCCCGAATCCAGGCCGATCTGTTCCAAAACTCCGGCCATCCATTCCCGCGAGCCGTGTTCCAGTTCATGCGCCCAATGACTTTTGGGCATCACCCAGGCTCGGCCGCCGATATGTTCCTGCCAGATGCGCCGGGCCAGTGCCGCCAGGGTGACTTCAAAGGGTTCGTTCACCCGCCGAACCCGATCTTTCATTTCCGGACGGATCGTCTCATCCACCGGCCCCACAAAACCCAAAATCCTGGTCTCCTGACCTTCCTTAAACCCAAACGCCCCGCTGTTGTAATACAAACACCTCATCCCCTGGTGGTGCATCTGTTCAAGAACCAGTTGATAATCAATGATCCACGGCATGATACATCACGCCTGTTGTTTGGCCTGTAATTCTTCCCACCGTGCCCACAGTGCATGAACCTGCTGCTGGGCGGATTCCATCTCGCGGCAGGCTTCGGCCAGTCGAACATGATCCGCCAGCACCTGCGGGTCTTCCATTCGCTGATGCAGGTCGGCCACCTGCTGTTCGGCGGCGGTGAGGCGGCCTTCCATCTGTTCCCATTCGCGCTGTTCCATGTACGTCAACCGCCGTAGGCCGCTTCGGGTCTCCTGTCGTGGGGCACGGGTGTCCATTTTACGCGAACCGGCGGCATTTTCAGAATCTTGCCGCGATTGTTCCCATTGGGCCAAATCCGCGAAATATCGCGCCCCGCCCGATCCATCCAATGCCAGAACATTCGTACAAAGCCGGTCGATCAGGTGGCGGTCGTGACTGACCAGCAACAGCCCGCCGGGAAAATCATCCAGGCTTTCTTCCAGCACTTCCAACGAAGGGATGTCCAGATCATTGGTCGGCTCATCGAGAATCAGCACATCGGCCGGCTGGAGCATCATCCGGGCCATGAAGACCCGCGCCTGTTCGCCGCCGGACAATTCCGAAAGGGGCAGATCGAGCTGGTCCGGCCGGAATAAAAACCGCTTCGCCCATGCGGTCACATGCATGGATTGTTCACGGAAAATCACATTGTCGCCCCCCGGAGCCAACGCCCGGCGAAGCGTCTGCGTACGATCCAACTGCCCTCGTGCCTGTTCAAACAGCACCAGACGCAACCCCTCGGCCGTGCGAATTTCCCCCGAATCGGGCTGAATCTGCCCCGCCAGAATGCGAATCAGGGTCGATTTGCCGCTGCCATTGGGACCGAGCAACCCCAGCTTGTCCCCCGGCGACAAGACCAAATCCAGATCGGAAAAGAGCGGTCTCCCACCCAATAATTTTGATAACTTACTCGCCTGCAACAACTTGCGTGTCTGCCGGTGCGTCGCCGAAAAATCGATCTGCACCGAGCCGGCCTGCGCGTTTCGCTGTTTGAGCTGGTCCAGTTGCGCCATCATCTGCCCGGCCTGTTCGATTCGACCTTTGGCCTTGGTGGTGCGGGCTTTGGCGCCGCGCTGGAGCCATTCGATCTCCCGCCGAACTTTGCCGGCCAGCGCCTGTTGCTGCTGGGCCTGGCCGCTGAGAAACTCGGCCTTGCGGCGGAGAAATTCCGTGTAGTCCCCGTTGACGCTCAAATACCCGTCGGGATAGGCCGTCCCGAGGTCCACGATCCGCTTCATGATGTTTTGCAGCAGATACCGGTCGTGGCTGATGACGATGTAGGCGAACGGCGCGTTTTTCAGCAATCCTTCCAGCCAGTAAATCCCCTGCAAATCCAGATGATTGGTCGGCTCATCGAGCAGCAGCAAATCGGGCTGGCGGATCAACTGACAGGCGATCGCCAACCGTTTTCGCCACCCGCCCGACAGCGCCTCCACCGGCTGGTCTGGATCGGCAAAACCGCATTTTCCAAGCAGAATCCGCACCTGCGTCTGGCGTTGGTCCACTTCCGAAAACCGCTGTTCGGCCACGGTTTCCAGTGTTTGTTGAACACTCCGGCCGGCCTGGAATACATCCTCCTGGGCCAGATACCCGATGCGCATCTCCCGACGGCGGATGATCTGTCCCTCATCGGGCGATTCGATCCCCGCCAGGATGCGCAGCAGCGTCGATTTGCCCGCGCCGTTGAGACCGATCAAGCCGGCTTTCTCCTGGTCGTCAAAGGAGATGGAAATCTCCCTGAACAACTGGCGCGGGCCGTACGATTTACCGAGTGATTGTGCGTTCAGCAGCAGTGCCATGGTCGCAAACCGTCGGATTGTATGCCGACGCCCGCCCGCCGCAACGCGCCGGGATCAAACTGTACAACAACCGCTCGCGTTACTATCCTTGGAAGTCGTTTACAAAGGATTTGTCAGTATGGAATCGGTGATCAGCGGCAAGGCGTACGTGCTGGGGGACAACATCGACACGGATCAGATCATCCCCGCGCAATATCTGGCGTTCAATCCCGCGATCGCCGAGGAGCGAAAGTATTTCGGCATGTACGCCATGAGTTCCGTGCCCGAAGGTCAGCGCGGCCTGCCGGCCGGCAACATCCCGTTTGTCGAACTCAATCAGTTCAAGAGTCAGTTTCAGATCGTCATCGGCGGCAAAAATTTCGGATGCGGATCATCGCGTGAACACGCCCCGCTGGCGCTGGCGGAAGCCGGCATCACCTGCGTGATCGCCGAGTTTTATGCCCGGATTTTCTTCCGCAACAGCGTCAATGGCGGCTACCTGGTTCCGTTGGAATCCACCACCCGGCTGGTGGAACAGATCCGCACCGGAGATGAGCTGGAAGTCCACCTGCTGGATCAGTACCTGCTGAACAAGACCACCGGCAAACGACACGAGCTGCGGCCGCTGGGGGATGTGTTGCCGATCATCGAAGCCGGCGGGGTCTTCAACTACGCCAAAGAAACGGGCATGTTGAAATAATGTGACCTGATATGGCCTTCTCCAATCTGATTTTGATCGATCATCCGGTCATTCATACGAAGCTGACCGAGCTGCGCGACTACACCTCCGACCATCGAAAATTCAGGGACCTTTTGAATGAAATCGCCTCGCTGATGGTCTACGAGGTGTCGCGCGACTGGCCGACCATTCCCCGGCCGGTGCAGACGCCGATGGAACGCACCACCGGCAGGGTGCTGGCGAGACAGGTGACGCTGGTGCCGATCCTGCGGGCGGGCCTGGGGATGGCCGAAGGGGTGCTGCGGCTGCTGCCGGACGCCCGGCTGGGGCATCTGGGCGTCTATCGCGACGAATCAACCCTGGAACCGGTCAGTTATTACCAGAAGCTGCCGCCGGACATCTCAGGCACGGAGGTGGTGTTGATCGATCCGATGCTGGCCACCGGAGGCTCGGCGACCGGGGCCGCACAGCTCTTGAAACAGGCCGGCGTGCAATCGCTGCGATTCGTCTGCCTGGTGGCGGCGCCCGAAGGGATACAGATGTTTCATCGCCACCACCCCGAAGTGCCGATCTACACCGCCGCCATCGACCGCCAGCTCAACGACAGGGGATACATCCTGCCGGGGCTGGGCGACGCGGGCGACCGCCTTTTCGGAACGTAGCCATTGATGGTATGCTTGTGGACGAACGTTTAACGGGATCGTCTTCGTAAACGGTGAATCCCGTTAAATCCCACCCATTCGCGGCCAAGACCCCACTCCGGGCCGTCAACGGGAATTTCAGGACAATAAGGAAAACATGCCCAAACCCGCCGCCAACGACGCCCCGGATGGTGTTGCCAATGCCTCCTGTGAACATCGCCCTCATTTGAAATTCAGCGGCAGCGACCGATTCGTCCGCGAGTTGCGCCGGCGCGTGGATGACTATTTCGAGCAGACCGGCCGCAGGCGCCGGGATTGCCCGGCGATGTATTTCAAAACCTTCACCATCCTGTGCTGGTTTTTCGGCGCGTACGCGTTGCTGATGTTCGTCGTCACAAGCTGGTGGCTGGTGTTGCCGCTAGCGATGATCCTGGGCGTGGCGATGGCGGCGATCGGGTTCAACATCCAGCACGATGGCAGCCACAAGGCCTATTCCGACCGGCAGTGGATCAACAAGATCATGGCCCTGACGCTCGACCTGATGGGGGGCAGCTCCTATTTGTGGGACTGGAAGCACAATTCCATCCACCACACCTATCCCAACGTGGACGGGCACGATGACGACATCAACATCGGCATCTTCGGGCGGTTGTCCCCCCAGCAGAAACGTTACTGGTTTCATCGCATGCAGGGGATATATCTGTGGGGATTGTACGGCCTGCTGGCGATCAAGTGGCACTTTTTTGACGACTTTTACAACGTCGCGGTCGGCCGGATCGGCCAAAACAAAATCCGCCGGCCGCGCGGCATGGACCTGCTGGTCTTCATCGGCGGCAAACTGCTGTTTTTTTCGATGGCCTTCGCCATCCCGATGCTGTTGCATCCGTGGTGGGCGGTGCTGGGGGTTTATGCCATCGCGGCATTCGTCAGCGGCGTGGTCCTGAGCGTGGTGTTTCAACTGGCCCATTGCGTCACCGAGGCTGAGTTTCCGGTTCCGGTGCCGACCGACGCCGGCGGCAGTCGAATGTCCACCGACTGGGCGGTGCATCAGGTGCTGACGACCGTTAATTTTTCCCGCCGCAACCGGCTGCTCTGCTGGTTTCTGGGCGGGTTGAATTTCCAGGTGGAACATCACCTGTTTCACCGCATCTGCCACGTGCATTATCCGGCGTTGTCCCGGGTGGTGGAGCAGACCTGCGACGAATTTGGCCTGCGTTATGCCGAGCACCGTTCGATCTTCACCGCCATCGCCTCCCACTTTCGCTGGCTGGTGCGGATGGGCCGGCCGGTGGGATGAGCGGATTCACGCACCCGATGAAGCCTCACGCGCCCGATGAATCCTTGCGGTCGGCGGTGGGCGGAAGGCCAAAGTGCTTGCGGTAATCCCGCGAAAACTCGTGTACCCGGTCGTATCCCACTCCATCGGCGATCTGGGAAATGCCCTGGTCTGACCGTTGCACCAGCCCCCGCGCGAGGCTGAGGCGGATCTGCTTGATCCGGCGGGCCGGCGGCATCCCCACCGCGCACCGGCACGCCCGCGCGATGGTCGCCTGGCTTCTGCCGCTCAGTTGCGCCATCAACTCCAGGTCAATCGGCCGGCGCAGATCCTTGCGCAGCTGTGTTTCCAGTTCCCACCAGAGCCGGGCGGCAGGGTTCATCGCGTACGGCTGGCCGGTTCCGCTCAATCCCGCCAGCAGGTCCAGCATCCTGGCCTGTACAAGCATCTGACGGGCCGCGGGCGGGATGGAGATGTCCCGCCATGCTTCCAGCAACGCCGCGAAATGCGCCATCGTCCTGTCGTCCACCCTTCGAACTCGATCCTCAAATGCGGGGGGATTGAGCGCCGGCGCGATGAAATTCACCGTGTAAAACCGCCACGGTCCCTCCAGCACCCGCCCGCGCACCAGCTCATCTTCGTGATACCAGATCAGCGAATATGGCTCCAGCGTATAATGGCGGCCATTGGCCTCGTGCAACGTCCGGCCGTCGATCATCACCTGAATCAGATGACCCGGCAGGCTGTTGGCGACAAATTGATAGCCCGGCTGAAGACGTTCCAGCCGATCCACCAGCAGAACGGTCTGAACCGGGCTTGCATCCACGGCGGGTAGATTAAGCATCGCGTTTTCCATTGATTAGATTTGCGACATTATAATTTTATTCTGCTAAATACAATACGAATATTCGCCATATGATTATTTCCAGAATGATCGTTTTACCCAAGGCGCAATGCCCATGAAACACGAACCGGAAAAATGGAAAGCCGATTACAACCGCGATGGATACGTTGTGGTTCCCGATGCGCTGGATGTGGCCACACTGGCGAGCCTTCGCAAGGGGATCGAAAAAATCACCGCCGACCTCGATGCGTATCCACCCCACCTGCGGCAATTTCTGAACCTGGAGCGGGATTATATCAAAGTCAAATCCGCGCAGAACGAGCTTACCGCCCAGCAGGTGGGCAACGCGGTGCGGAACATCATGGAACTGCCGCGGTTTGATCCGGTCTTCGCCGATTTGATCTGCTTTCAGCCGCTGCTGGACGTCCTGGAGACGATCTTTGATTCATCAGAATTTTCGTTTCACAACTACAAATGCATCGTCAAGGCGCCGCGCGTCTCCAGCAAATTCGTCTGGCACCGTGACCTGCCCTATCTCAAGCATTCGACCCCCAACCTGATCACGGCGATGCTCTGCCTGGACGAGATGACCGAAGCCAACGGCGCCACGGTGGTGATGCCGGGGACGCATCGCATCGCCCACGAGGATGTGCTGGATTCGGACGTTGACATCCCCGAAGACAAACTGCCGGCCGGCGAGCGGGTGACGGTCAAATGCCCGGCCGGGTCGGCGGTGCTGTTCCACGTGAACATCATCCACGGCGGCGGCGCCAACCGTTCGGACATCCCGCGCCGAAACGTCATCGGCATCTGGGCCGGGCCGGACACCTATTCGGTTGAACAGATTCGTTTTGCCTATCAGGACCTGATGCCGCGCAGCAAAGATCCCGCCCGCCAAAAACAGCTTCGGATGACCTATCCACATTTGTACGGAGGCAAACATTGAATCTCACCCCCCGCCAACGTGTCGAGATCGCCCTGAACGGCGGATACGCCGACCGTGTGCCGTTCACGATGTACGAGAACAAAATCCCACAGTGCGCGGCCGAACGCGAGATGCGCAACCGCGGGTTGTGCATCGTCAAACGGGATGTGCCGGTGTATCGGATCCATACGCCCAACGTGATCACCACGCAGCAGATCCATTGGGAAGATGGCCGGAAAATGGTGCGGACGATCCACCAGACGCCCGTGGGCACGGTCAACAGCCTGGTGGAACCGGCCGGGTTCACCTCGTGGGTTCACGAAAAACTCTTCAAGACGCCCGATGATTACAAGACGTTGCTGTACCTGATCCGCGACCAGCAGTTTGAACCGAACTATCAGGCGTTCGCCGACGCCCAGCGCGCCTTTGGCGATGATGCGATCTTCCGCGCGGGGCTGGAGCTTGAGCCGCTCCAGACGTTGATTTCCGGCGAATGGATGGACATGCAGGAATTCTGCATCCAGTGGATGGAGAACCGCGACGAGATGCTCAAACTGTACGATGCCATCGTCGAACAGCGGCGAAAGATGTACCCCATCGTCGCCCAATCGCCCGCCTTGATCAGCAATTACGGCGGCAACGTCACGCCGGAGATCATCGGCCTGGAAAATTTCGAGAAATATTTCGTCCCTCATTACAACGAAGCCGCCGAGGTCATGCACCGGCACGGCAAGCTGCTGGGTTGCCATTTCGACGCCAACTGCCGGCTGTTGTCGCGAGCGATCGCATCGACCGATCTGGACTACATCGAAGCGTTCACGCCGGCCCCCGGCACCGACATGACCCTGGCCGAGGCGCGGGCCGCCTGGCCCGACAAGGTGTTGTGGGTGAATTTCCCATCGGCCGTCCATCTGCAAAGCGATGAAGTGGTGCGAAACACCACGATCGACCTGGTCAAACAGGCGGGAAGCCTCAACGGCCTGCTGATGGCCATCACCGAAGACATTCCACCCCACCGCTGGCAGGACAGTTGCCGTGCCATCATGGACGGCCTCGAATGGGCGGCCTCGACGCCGCGGGATTACAACATGGAAGTACATCCCTTTGACGCGGCAAACCCGAAAATAGGGGTGAGCGCTACATAAACCGCACTGGCGGGTTCGCGGAGGTTGCATTTTCCCGCTCATAGAGCAGCCACTGGTGCAGTTGGCTGATCGGGGTGTCGGAGAGGTTGGCCAGGAGTTGGGTCAGGTAGCGTTGCAGGTCGATCTCGTGCCGCCGGAAGCGAGAGTGCGGGAGTACGCCGCTCTAAATCGCTGTGGTTGACTCCAAATACAAGCGCTGCGGGCGCTTTTTAAAGGACATCATGACCGAAACTATTACTGCCATCGACGAACAGCCGGCGGCCGGCGGCCTTTTTCCTCAATGGCCGCTGTCCGATCCTTCTGGTCCGCCGCCATCGCGCGTCGAGTGGGTAACCGAATCACCCCTCTGTTTTGTCGGCGGATGGGAGCCTCTATCGTTTCGCAAGCGCGCCGGCTACGCCTGGACTGATGAAAACGCCGCTTTCCATGGTGAATTCTCGGACGACGCGCTCGATCAATATGTCCAGCTTGGGGCGACCAGCATCGTCATCCCCTATGCCAAAGGTTTTGGCCATCGCGCCACGCAACACGAACTCGACGAGGAACGGGAGATCACAGCCCGCGCTCACGCCAAGGGTCTGCGTGTCGGCGCTTATGTCCGCGTCGATGCCCTCGTTCCCGAATCCGTGCGAGCCGACTATCCCGATGTGGATCAGTGGCTGATGCGCGGCATTGATGGCCGGCCGAGCGTCTATAGCAGTCAGCAGACGTTCCGCCGGCGCGTCTGCTATTCCCATCCCCGGGCCGTGGAGCGGCTCCAGGAAATTTTCCGATACGCCGTTGAGACCCTCAAAATTGACCTGCTTCATCTGGACGGCTATCACGTCGCCTCCGCCCATACCTGCCGCTGCGAGCGCTGTCATGGGCAATTCCGCCAGTGGTTGCGCCGGCGATACCCAAATCCCGCCGATATTGAAGCGACGTTCGGCATCCTCGATCCGAATGAAGTGGAAATACCTCTCTTCGATCCGGCTGGGCCCCCGCCTCCGATTATCAATTCCCCCGATATCCGCGCATGGGCGCGGTTTCAGTGGGATCGCCAACTCGCCTTCACGCGCCACCTGCGCCGCTTCGTACGTTCCCTCAATCCCAATGTCGCCGTCAGTATCAATCCCATTTTTAGAGTGTATTGGAACGCTTCGTTGATGGCGCTGGAGCATGTCCAGCCGCTTCTTCCCTGGATTGACCTGATTTGGACTGAAGACGAATTTCATCTGCGTTTCGCCGACAATCGCGTTGTCTCCCGCATCGCCACCTTCAAGCTGGCGCGCGAGGCCGGCGTGCCCTTGTGTACCTATCATTGGATGAAGCAGCCGCAGCGCATCTCCGCCAGCCTCGCGCTCGCGACCGCCGCCAACGGCGGCCATACCTCCTGTCTGGGCTTTACCTTCCGATATCTTCCCCATGTATTTCTCGGCCGCCTGGAAAAGGCTCGCCATGCCCAATGGGTGCGCCGCCACTGGAACCTTCTGGGCAATGCCCGTCCGCTGGGTGAAATTGCGCTGGTGCGCCATCAACCCAGCCTGGCTTGGAACGGCCGCCAACCCTGGCAAGCAGTCGTCGCTTTCGAGGCATTGCTGGATCAACGCCTGCGCGTACCGTGGCGGTTGTTCAACGCCATCAACCATCCCGGCCTCAACGAAGTCCGAACTCTCCTCCTGCCGGATGCCGAGTGTCTCTCACAATCCGAGTTGGATTGTCTGCATGCCTGGGTGAAAGCCGGTGGACGTCTTTTGTTTACCACGCGAACCGCGCGCTATGACCAGGACCGCCGCCGCAGACCGCGGCATCCCCTGCTTGACTGGAGTGCCGCGTGGCGAGATATCAATAATGCCAATGGCCCGGAAACCTGGTTCAATTGGCTCAACGAGGAGGGCGGCGAATTTGGAAAATCGGACTCGCCGGATGCTGATGCCTGGCCTCAAACCCCCGCCATCTCGCAATTGGGTGAGGGAAGGCTGGGCTGGTGGCCCGCGCTTCAATACAACACGCCGATCACGCCCCATCATTGTCGTCCCCAGGATCTGCTGCCGCCTATCGACACCGAGGGTATCGAGCAATTCATCGTCGATCTTCACGGCCCCTTTTCTCTGCGCGTAGACGGGCCGCCGCAACTTCTGACTGAATTCGGATGTCCTTCCCGCCAACAAGGCCGCTTGATCCACTTGATCCGCACCAACGACTCGGATCAGCCCATCTCGGCCACGATCCATGTGGATCGTCCCCTTGCGTCCGAACAGATTGCCTGCCTGAGTCCCGATGATCAGCCGCCGCGCTTGGACATCACGGACAATGTCATTCGCATCGACGCGCTGAAACGTTATGCCGTGCTCCACCTGCCGCGGGAACACGGGCGATAAAAGGACAACTGCCCATGGAAAACAACAGAAACACCAATCTACAAGCATTCAAGCTGCGTGACGTCCATCTTGAGGGCTGGCGCGATCGGATCGCCGGACAATGGCATTACCGCGACCTGGTCGCCGATCCCGACTGGTATCACGGCTGGATCAGTTTCGACGCCCTTTGCTGGGATGATCGGCGCAGTACGCTGTTTTGCGGCCTCAATAGCCTTGATGGAGATCTCCTGTACCGATTCGATCCCTCATCCGACCGGTTCACCAGTTGCCGCACCCAGCGGTGGGCCGATCGATTTGACAGCAAGATTCACCGCACATTGCTCATGAATCCGCTGGACGGCTGCCTCTATTTCGGAACCAGCCTTCTTCATGATGCCGATCAGCAGCGTGAGGCGCCGGGTGGCAAGATCGTCCGCTATGATCCCGATGCCGATGCCTTTGACGTCCTTGGCATTCCCGAACCGCACCTGTACGTTCAATCCATAGCTGCGGATTGGCCTCGTGGCATCCTATATGCCTTCACCTATCCGGCCGAATTTCTTGTTCGATTCGATCTCAATACACGCAAAGCCCGTCGATTGGCATACGTTGGCAACGCGATCCGCTTCGCCCAGCCGCATAACGCGGTTGTTGACTCCCGCGGTGCGCTTTGGGGAACCTATGCGGAAACCCGTGCCTGGGATGAAATGACCGGACGCCAGCCTATCCGGCTCTTCAAGTATGATCCGGATACGGATCGATTCACATGGTTTAATCATGGCCTGAGTCGTCGTGATGAACCTGGCCAACTCCTTCCTGACCCGCCCCGGAGATATGACATCCCAGCGGAATTGACTGAAACCCGCCATAAGCAGGATTACGGCTACTGCGACGCTATGGCCTATGACGGTTCACGCTACATCTATGCCGGTACCGTCGCCGGAGTCCTCTGTCGCATCGACACGCAGTCCGCGCAGGTGGATAAGATCGCGCACGTCATGCCGGCAGGGCGGCTTCCGGCAATGGCGATCCACGATAACGTGCTGTATGCGGCCGGTGGCATGAAAGGCCAGACTCAACTCATCCGCTGGACCATCGGCGACGATCACATGGAAGACATCGGCGAGCTGCGGGATCCGTCAACCGGCCAGGGGCCGGCACGCATTCACGAACTGGCCGTCACATCCCACGGAACGGTCTACCTGGCGGAAAATGACAACCATACTCGCTCCAGCTATCTCTGGAGGGCGCAATGGCCTCAGGCGTAGCGGAACGGCGCTGCCCGCGGAATTTGGCAGAACGCGCAATCATTAAGCAAAGAATAGCAAAAGGGGACGTCACTAATATTATATTAGTGACGTCCCCTTTTCATTAAATCCACCGCGCTGGCTCCAATTCCATTCGGCGGGTAAGCTATGGCCAAAATGGCCCGTTTGGCCGAATTTTGAGCAACTTTTTGAAGGAACTGAACTCCATGTCCAGCACACCGTTGACCGTTGCCCCCCTTGGCCTGCAACCCAGTTTCGGCTTTGGCGACCGCATCGGCCTGGCCACGCCCGGCCACGTGGCGGCGATGAAGCGAAGCGGCGGCGGCATCCAGCCAATTTTCCCGCAACAGTCGATCCGTGAAATGTTCCGCACCCACCGCACGCCAACACAGGTGATGCAGGATGCCCTGCGAGGGGCCGTCGCGGCCGGATATCACGGGATCACCGGGGCGGATGCCGATCACCTGAAAACAACCGAGGATGTGGATCGCACCGCCGAGGCGGGATTTGTCTTTTTCACCATCGACCCCTCCGGACAGGTCGATCCGCAGGCGGATCAATATGCCATCGGCGAGCTGCGCGATCGTTACGCCAAAGTCCGCGACAAAGTGACCTGGCTGGACCGCTATCGCGGCAAGTCGATCAAATTGTCCACCGGCACGTCAATCGAACTGTCCGAGGAAGCCTGCCTGCGTGCGGCCGTGAAATACGGCCTGGCGATCAACATGGCGGTTTCGCTGGCCGACTACATCAAATCCGTGATGACCAGGGCGGGCAAGGATTATGAAATCGAGCTGAGCGTCGATGAAACCCCCCAGCCGACGACGCTGGCGGAACATTACATCATCGCCGACCAGTGCATCACCGGCGGGATGAAACTGGTCAGCCTCGCCCCACGATACATCGGGGATTTTGAAAAAGGCGTGGATTACAAAGGGGATGTGGCGGCGTTCGAGCGGTCGTTGGCGGATCATTCGGCCATCGCCCACCTGCTTGGGCCATACAAGCTCAGCCTGCACAGCGGATCGGACAAGCTCTCGATCTATCCGGCCTTCGCACGGGCCAGCCGCGGGCAATTTCACGTCAAAACGGCCGGAACCAGCTATCTGGAAGCCCTGCGGGTGGTGGCCAGACACGATGAAAAGCTGTTTCGACAGATTGTTGATTTTTCTCGTTCTTGCTACGAACGAGACAAGGCGACCTATCATGTGTCGGCCACGCTGAAAAGTGCGCCGCCCCAGGATCAGGTCGGCAAGATTTCGGAATTGGAAGACCTTTACATTGGAAACTGGAGCAAGACTCCGCAAGGGCAGGGTTTCCGCAACGAAGGCCGGCAGATTCTGCATTGCACCTTCGGGTCGGTCCTGACCGATGCGAAACTGGCCGGCCTGGTCCGGTCGGTTTTGGAAGCCCATCCGCAGACGCACGAGCAGCTTTTGTCGGAGCATTTTTCCCGACATCTCGAATCGTTGCGCGAGGGGATGAAATAGAACCACCCTTCATCAAATGAGACTGTCTTTGTAGTATGAGCGAACCTAAAATTCAGCAGTGATGTCAAGCGGCCGGCTATCGGACGTGAAAAAAAAATCACCCTGCCGACCGGCCGCGGGTTGAATGTGAATGATTGCATCGATCATGCCGATTTTTCCTGTAAGAGCACACCCGTCGTGCGTCTGTCCGTGTCCCAAAGCAGGCCCCAACAGGCTTGGAGTGATTTTTCATGAAACCTTCTGAACTGATCAATCGGGGGAACGCCGAATACGTCGATCGCCTTTATGAGCAGTATCGCAAGGACCCCCGGGCGCTGGATGAGGGTTGGCAGGCATTTTTTGCCGGTTTTGAAATGGGCAGCGGACGGGCGGATGGGGCGACGACGGCGGCCGCGACATCGGCTACGCCTCCCATCCGATCGAGCATCAACATGGGGGTGTTCGACCTGGTGCACTCCTATAGGGAACTGGGGCATTTTCTGGCGCAGTTGGACCCGTTGGGGCATGATCGGCCGTATCACCCGTTGCTTGACCTGTCGAATTTCGGGATGAGCAATGCCGACCTGGACATGGAGGTGGGGTCGGGCAGTTACACCGGGCCGACCAATGGCACGCTGCGCGACCTGGTGGACAAGCTGAAATTGACTTATTGCCGGACGCTGGGGGTGGAATTCACGAACATCGCCGACAAGAACCAGCGCGACTGGCTGACCCAGCGGATGGAGCCGATCCTGAATGCGCCGCGATTTGCGCCCTCGGAGCGCCGGGCGATTTTGAACGAGCTGGTCTGGGCGGAGGAATTTGAGCATTTTCTGCACACGCGGTATGTCGGGCAAAAGCGTTTCTCGCTGGAAGGGGCCGAAGCGCTGATTCCGCTGGTCAACACGATCGTGCAGGAGGGGGCGGGACTGGGGGCCGAAAAGATCATCATGGCGATGGCCCATCGTGGCCGGCTGAACGTGCTGGCGCACGTGCTGAACAAGCCGTATGAAATCCTGCTGTCGGAATTTGAGGGAACGTCGCTGCCGCAGGATTCGGAAGGGGATGGGGACGTGAAGTATCACCTGGGATACGCCAACACGCGCTCGCTCAGCGGCAACAAGAGCGTCAAGGTGTCGCTGTTGCCCAATCCCAGCCACCTGGAACTGATCGGTCCGATCATGGAAGGGATCGTCCGCTGCCAGCAGCAGATATTCGGGGACACCGCGCGCAACCGCATCATCCCGCTGGTGATGCACGGCGATGCGGCCTTCACGGGACAGGGAATCGTTCACGAGACGTTGAATCTGTCGGAATTGCGTGGTTTCAGGACCGGCGGGACGATCCACATCATCATCAACAACCAGATCGGCTTCACCACCGATCCCAAGGAGGGGCGATTCACGCCTTATCCAACCGACGTGGCGAAGATGATTCAGGCGCCGATTTTCCACGTCAACGGGGACGATCCGGAGGCGGTGGTTCATGCCGCCCGGCTGGCGATCGCGTTCCGCCAGGAATTCAGTTGCGACGTGATGATCGACCTGTGGTGTTATCGCCGGCACGGCCACAACGAAACCGATGAGCCATCGTTCACCCAGCCGGTGATGTACCGGGAGATCGAGGCCCATCCGAGCGTGCGGCAGATTTACAGCCGGAAACTGCTGGATGAAAAGACGGTCACGCAGACGGACCTGGACCAGATGAAGGCCTCGGTGCTGGAACGGCTGGAAACGTCGCGCACGCTGGCCAAGGAAGCGCGGCCGCGGCAGAAAGTGCCGACCTTCGCGGGGGTCTGGAAGGGACTTGGCCGGGCCGGGACGGATTGGAGCGCCAAGACGGCCGTCAGCCGGGAGAAATTGCTGCGGATCGCCGAGGGGGCCACCCGCGTGCCCAACGATTTCACGGTCCATCCCAAACTGCGTCGCCTGCTGACCTCGCGGCTGGAAGCGGTCAAAACCGGCAAGGGGATCGACTGGGGATGCGCTGAGATGCTGGCGATCGGAAGCCTGCTGATCGAGGGCACACCGGTTCGTTACAGCGGGCAGGATGTGGAGCGAGGCACGTTCAGCCACCGCCAGGCGGTGCTGCACGACTACAACACCGGCGAAAAGTACATCCCGCTGCGAAACCTCGACGAGAAACAGGGCCGGTTCGACATTTTGAATTCGATGCTGTCGGAGCTGGCGGTGCTGGGGTTTGAATGGGGTTACGCCTCGGCCGACCCGCGAAACCTGGTGGTGTGGGAGGCGCAATTCGGCGATTTCGTCAACGGCGCCCAGCCGATCATCGACCAGATTCTGGGCGCGGCCGAATCGAAATGGCGGTACATGAACGGGCTGGTGATGCTGCTGCCGCACGGATACGAGGGGCAGGGGCCGGAGCATTCCAACGCGTATCTGGATCGATTCCTGATGCTCTGCGCCGAGGAAAACATCCAGGTGGGATATTTGAGCACGGCCGGGCAGTATTTCCATGCGTTGCGCCGGCAGATTCACCGGCCGTTCCGCAAGCCGCTGGTGCTGATGATGCCCAAGAGCCTGCTGCGGCACGAGCCTTCCTCCTGCACGGTGGAAGAGTTGAGCCAGAGCGATTTTCAACTGGTGCTGGATGACCCGCGCCAACCGGAGCGGGACTCGATCAAACGGCTGCTGTTGTGCAGCGGCAAGGTGTATTACACGCTGGAAACCGCCCGGCAAAAAGCGAAGCTGGACCACGTGGCGCTGGTGCGGATCGAACAGCTTTATCCGTTCCCGCACAAGGAAGTACAGTCCATTTTGGGAAAATATCGCGCGGTCGAGGAAGTCGGCTGGGTGCAGGAAGAACCGCAAAACCGCGGGGCGTGGAATTACATCGAACGGCAGATTCGCGATTTGCTGCCGGACCGGATGTTGACCTATTACGGCCGCGAAGAGGCCGCCAGTCCGGCCACCGGTTCGTTCAAGATGCACCAGGTTGAGGAACAGGAATTGATCGCCCACGCGCTGGATTTGACCGCCCGCCAGGCGGCATCCGCCGCCCGCGTCCAACCGGCCACGGCCGGCGCGCAGACATCGGTGGCGGGATAAACACATTCGCGGGATGGGGTTTGACCCCACAGATCAGAAATAGTTGGGATGAACCCCGTCCGGCGCGCTTGTCATTGCGTTCTTCGTGGCGCATGATTGCGACGGATTGGGGATAACCGTCAGGGAAGAAGGCATTATGTCCACCAATGTAGAAGTACCGGCGCTGGGCGAATCGGTCACCGAGGCCATCCTGATCAAGCGGCTGAAGGCCGATGGCGACGTGGTGACGGTGGCCGAGCCGATCTGCGAGCTGGAGACTGACAAGGCCAACGTGGACCTGCCGGCGCCGGTGGCCGGCGTGGTGCGATGGGCCAAGGAGGAAGGGGACACCGTCCACGTTGGAGAGACGATCGCGCGGATCGACGCCGGTGGCGCCGGTGTGACAGCGGCCAAGCCGGCCGCGCCCGCCGCCAAGGCCGCCGCGGCATCGCCCGCCAAACCGGCATCCCCCCCGCCGCCGGCGGCAAAAGCGAATAAAAACAACGAAGACCTCAGCCCCGCCGTTCGCCGATTGGTCGAGGAAAATCATCTTGATCCGGCCGGCATCACCCCCACCGGCCCGGGCGGGCGGTTGACCAAGGAGGATGTGGTGGCCCACGTGGAGCGGTCCAAATCGACCCCCGCGCCGCCGGCCGCGCCGAGGTCCGAACCGGCGCCCGCGCCCGCCCCGCAACCGGCCCGGCCGATCACCAGCGAGGCGATGCCGGCGGTGACGGCCAAACCGGCCCCAACCGGCAGGGAACAACTCGCCTTCGACACCGACGGCACCAAACGCATTCCGTTGAGCAAAATCCGCAAACGCATCGCCGAGAACCTGCTGCGCGCGCAGCAGACCGCCGCGATCTTGACCACGTTCAACGAGATCGACCTGCACCAGGTGATGGAACTGCGAAGCAAATTCAAGGAACGATTTGAGAAAGTCCATGGCGTCGGGCTGGGCTTCATGAGCTTTTTCGCCCGCGCGGTGGTGCTGGCGCTGGGAGAATTTCCGCGGGTCAACGCCTTTCTGGAAGGCGACGAGATCGTGTATCACCAGTTCGTCCACCTGGGGATCGCCGTCAGCACCGATCGGGGGCTGGCGGTTCCGGTGCTGCGAAACGTGGAGTCGATGTCGTTTTCGCGGATCGAATCTGAAATCAAACGGCTGGCGAACGCCACCCGTGAAGGGAAGCTGGGGCTGGAAGAACTCAGCGGCGGCACGTTCACCATCACCAACGGCGGGGTGTTCGGGTCGCTGTTGTCCACGCCGATCCTCAACCCGCCGCAGTCGGGCATCCTGGGGATGCACGCGATCCAGAAACGCCCCGTGGTCGTCAACGACAAGATCGAGATCCGGCCCATGATGTACGTGGCGCTGTCGTACGACCATCGATTGGTGGATGGCCGCGAGTCGGTCAGCTTCCTGGTGCGATTGAAGGAATATCTGGAAGACCCGGCGCGGTTGATGTTGGAAATTTAAGAAGATATGTGTGCCACGGAGGCACAGAGGGCACAGAGAAGAATTTCAATATGAACTTTGAGGTTCTGTTTCTGTATTTTCTCAGTGTTCTCTGTGGCTCCGTGGCACATTTTTTCATGCCAGGAGCAGTGAATTGTGGCTGAATATGATCTGATTGTCATCGGCGCCGGGCCGGGGGGATACGTCGCCGCGATCCGCGCGGCGCAACTGGGGATGCGCGTCGCGTGCGTTGAGAAAGATTCGTCGCTGGGGGGGACGTGCCTGAACGTCGGGTGCATTCCCAGCAAGGCGCTGCTCGATTCATCGGAGCTGTTCCACGAAAGCAAAACCTCCTTCGCCCGCCACGGGATCAAAGTCGCCGACGTGCAGCTCGATTTGCCGGCGATGATGGCGCGCAAGGACAATGTCGTGCAGACCCTGACGCGCGGGGTGGCGGGGCTGTTTCGCAAGAACAAGGTCGATCACCTGCGCGGCACGGGCAGGGTCGTCGATCCGAAGACGGTCTCCATCAGCGGCGGCGATGGCACGCAGACGCACAAGGCCGGCCGGATCCTGATCGCCACCGGCAGCGCGCCGGTGCAGTTGCCGAACCTGCCGTTCGATGGCAAGCACATCGTCAGCTCGACCGAGGCCCTGACGCTGGCGGAGGTGCCCAAACGGCTGCTGGTGATCGGCGCCGGCGCAATCGGGCTGGAACTCGGATCGGTCTGGCGGCGGCTGGGTTCGCAGGTCCAGGTGCTGGAATTCATGGACCGCATCGCCCCCACGATGGACCGGGAGATGACCACGCTGCTGCAACGGTCGCTGGAAAAACAGGGCATCGCGTTTCGCCTGAAAACGGCGGCCGAGTCGATGAAAATCAAGGATGGCCAGGTTCACGTTCAATACAAAACCGGCGAGCAGGCCGGCACGGAAGTGTGCGATGTGCTGCTGGTGGCGGTGGGCCGAAAGCCGTACACCGACGGGCTTGGGCTGGCCGAGGCGGGCGTGGAACTGAACAAGCGGGGGTTCGTGGTGGTCGATGCGCAGTTCCAAACCCGCGTGCCGGGGATTTATGCCATCGGCGACGTCATCGGAGGGGCGATGCTGGCGCACAAGGCCGAGGAGGAAGCCATCGCGGCCGTTGAGATCATGGCCGGAAAGGCCGGACACGTGAATTACAAAGCCATCGCGGCGGTGATTTACACCCATCCGGAACTGGCATCGGTCGGCATGACCGAAGAAGAAGCCACCGCCGATGGACGCGAGGTGAAAATCGGAAAATTCCCCTTCGCCGCCAACGGCCGGGCCAGGGCGATGGACGCCACCGAGGGACAGGTGAAGATGATCGCCGACGCCCGGACCGACCGGATGCTTGGATTGCACATCCTTGGCCCGCGGGCATCGGACCTGATTTCCGAAGGCTCGCTGGCGGTGGAATTCGCCGCCAGCGCCGAGGACATCGCCCGCACCTCGCACGCCCATCCGACGCTGCCCGAAGCGATCAAGGAAGCCGCGCTGGCGGTGGACAAACGACAGATTCACTCGTAATCAAATTCAACCCCAGGAGACCCCATGAGCCTTCGTAAAATCAACCACCCGGAATCCAAAAAGGATGGCCCCTATTCAGCGGCCATCGAAGTCGATGGATGGGTCTACATCAGCGGCCAGGGACCGCTGGACATGGTGACCCACAAGATCCTCGGCGCCACCATCGAGGAACAGACGCAGATCACGCTGGATCACATCGACAAGATGCTGAAGGCGGCCGGTTGCGGGCCGCAGGATGTGGTCAAATGCACCTGCCATCTGTCGGACATCGCCGATTTTGACCGCTTCAACGGCGTCTACACCAAATACTTCACCGGCCCCGTCCGCCCGACCCGCACGACCGTTCAATCGGTGTTGTGGGGCGGGATCAAGGTCGAGATCGACGCCATCGCGCGCAAGCGATAACGCCGGTCACACCAGCATCATCGCCGGCTCTTCCAGCAGGTTTTTGAGAGTGCGGAGAAATTCGGCGGCCGTTGAACCATCGACGACGCGATGGTCGGCCGAGAGCGTCACCGTGAGCATGGTGCGGGGGACGATCTGGTCGTTGCGGACGACGGGGCGTTTTTCGGCCGCCGCGACCGCCAGGATGCCGACTTCCGGCGGGTTGATGATGGCGGAAAATTCACGGATGCCGTAGGTCCCCAGGTTGCTGACGGTGAAGGTGGCGCCGGTCATCTCATCTTGTTTGAGCTTCTGCTGGCGGGCGCGGTCGATCAGGTCGGCGCTGCGCTGGCGGATTTCCTTCAGGCCCATCTGGTTGATGTTGCGAAGGACCGGCACGATCAGGCCCGATGGCAGCGCCACCGCCATTCCCAGGTTCACGTCGCCGTGGCGCGTGATGTCTGTTCCGTTGAATGTGGCGTTGAGTTCAGGGTGCTGCAGCAACGTCGAGGCAATCGCCTTGGCGATGAAATCGCCGATGGACAATCGCACTTTTTCGGATTCGAGCTGCTGGTTCAGGCGTGCTCGAACCTGCGAGGCCGATTCGAGGTCGATGTCGATCGTTTCGTAAAAGTGCGGGATCGTCTGCTTGGATTGCTGAAGCCGCTGTGCGATGACCGAGCGGATTTTGGTCAGCGGGATGACCTGTTTCTGGCCGCTGGGAATGCGAACCGGGAGCGATTCGGCGGCGATGGCGGGCGCGGCGGCAGGCGTCGTGGCCGGCGTCGTGGTCGAACCGTTGCCACCGGCCTGTTGCACATCCCGCAGGATGATCCGGCCATTGGGTCCGGTTCCGTGAATTTGGCTCGGATCGATCCCTTTGTCGGCCGCGACTTTGCGGGCCAGCGGCGAGATGCGCAGCCGATGCCCCTGATCGGCCGGGGGCGCGACGGGGAGCGTGGCGGTGGCGGTTGTGCGGACGGCCGGCTGGGACGGCGTTTGAGGCGCGGCCGATTCCTTTTCAACGGCCTTGGCCTTTGGCGCGGCCGAACCCGTTGCGGAGACGCCGCCGGATGCGCCGGCGAATTGCTGGCGAATCTGATCGACGTTTTCACCGGATGTGGCGATCACGGCCAGGCGGTCGCCGACTTTGACTTTTTGTCCTTCAGGGACCGCCACCACCGCCAGCGTGCCCGATTCAAAGGCTTCCATGGGCATGGTGGCCTTGTCGGTCTCCACGTCGGCGATCTCATCACCCGCCTTGATCTTGTCCCCCTCTTTTTTGTGCCATTTCACGAGCGTGCCTTCGCTCATGGTGTCCGACAACTGCGGCATGGTGATCTCGGCGGGCATGTTGTTGATTCCTTCGGTAGGGTTGCGATCAGCGGTAGCAGACCTGTCTGACCTTCTGGACGACTTTTTCGACGCTGGGCTGCATCGCCAGTTCCAGGTAATGGTTGAACGGCACGGGCACATCCTCGCAGCAAACCCGGCCGATGGGGGCGTCCAGATCGTCAAACGTTTTTTCGCTGATTTGAGCCAGGATGCCCGCTCCCATGCCGCAAAAGGGCCAATCCTCATCCACGATGACGCAGCGGTTGGTCTTGGCGATGGATTGGAGGATGGCCTGTTCATCCAGCGGCCTAAGCGAACGCAGATCGATCACCTCGGCGTCGATCTGATCCTCCTCGGCAAGCTGATTGGCGGCGTTCAGACACATCTTCACCATCTTCGACCAGCAGAGGATCGTCACGTCCGAGCCGGCTTTTTTGACGTCCGCCACGCCGATGGGCAGGGTGTATTCCTCATCCGGCACCTCGCCGCGATCGTTGAGCATCAGCTCCGATTCGAGGAACACCACCGGATCGTCGCTGCGGATGGCGGTTTTGAGCAAACCCTTGGCATCGTACGGCGTGGACGGGGCGACGACGGTCAGCCCCGGCACGCGGGCGTAGAGGGCGTCAACGCGGTGGCTGTGGGTCGCGCCAAGCTGGTGGGCGATGCCGTTGCCGCCGCGAAATACGATCGGAACCTTGAATTGCCCGCCGCTCATGTAACGCACGTTGGCGGCGTTGTTGATCAACTGGTCGAAGGCGACGAACGAAAAGCTCCAGCTCATCAGCTCGACGATGGGACGAAGCCCGCACATCGCGGCCCCCACGCCCAACCCGCAAAAACCCGCCTCGCTGATGGGCGTGTCACGCACCCGGCGCGGGCCGAACTTGGCCAGCATTCCCTCGCTGACCTTGTACGCGCCGTTGTATTCGCCGACTTCCTCGCCCATGAGGAAGACGTTGTCATCTCGTTCCATCTCCTCCACCATCGCCTGGCGGAGCGCTTCTCGGTATTGAATTTCAGGCATGATGTCGCTTGGTTTGCGGGTTATTTTTGCAGCGGATATTGCTCCGCCAGAACGTCCTTGTACATCTCTTGGAGTTCCGGATGCGGGCTTGAATCGGCGAATTGCACCGCGTCATCCACGATCGCGCGGACCTCGTTTTCAATCTCCTCCACGGCCGCGTCGTCGATCAGTTCGCGTTCGCGCAGATGGTGTTCGTACAGCGTGATCGGGTCGCGCAGGCGGGCCTTTTCCGCCTCCTCGCGGGTGCGATATTTCATCGCGTCGCTCATCGAATGCCCGCGGAAACGGTAGGTGTTGGCCACCAGAAAACTCGGCCCCTCGCCGCGCCGGGCGTGTTCGGACGCCTCGGTCAGTTCGTCGATCACCACGTCAATGTCGTTGCCGTCGATGTCGCGGTGGGGCATGTTGTACCCGCATGCCCGCTGCGACAAATCCGGCTCGGCGCTGGCCCGGGCAACCTGCGTTCCCATCGCCATGTGATTGTTCTCGACGATGAAAATCACCGGCAGCTTCCACAGGCTGGCAAGGTTCAATGCTTCGTTGAACGTCCCCTGGTTGATCGCCCCATCCCCGAACAGCGTGAAACAGACCCCCCCGGTTTGTTTGTACCAACACGAAAACGCCGCCCCCACCCCCAGCGGAATCTGTCCGCCGACAATCCCATGCCCGCCGATGTTCCCCACCTCGGCCTGGAAAAAGTGCATCGAGCCGCCCTTGCCCTTGGAACAGCCCGTTGACCGCCCGAACATCTCCGCCATCGCCGGCCGCGACTCCATTCCCAGTGCCAGCGAATGGCCGTGGTCGCGATATCCGTTGATCAGGTAATCCTTCCCCTTCTGATAAATCGACGCGATCCCCACCGCGATCGCTTCCTGCCCGCTGTATAAATGACAAAACCCGCCAATGCGCTGGCCGGGTTTGGTGTATTCCTGATATGTTCGCTCTTCAAACCGCCGGATCAACATCATCATTCGAAGCCGTTTTCGCTCTACCCGGCCATCGGAGGACGATTTTTTACTTACCGATCGTTTCTGTACTTCATTGGCCACGGCCATAACATCGCTCCACAAAAAAGGGGTTGGTCGCCCCATTCCACGCCGCCGGTCTTGGTCACCGGCGGCCGGACCTGTCGCAGGGTTAAAAGTGTAGTGGTTTTCCACCCACGTTCAATCCCGAAATCACCTCATCAAGCCCTGTTGGCTTGCACGGCCTGTCACCGCTACCCAATCATAGGCTTATATCGGTCACTTTGCCTCCCATGGCCAGTGTCAGCCAATGCCCCACGCCGGGTTGCAACCGAGGGTCAAAAACATGATAAAATGATCCTAAATGCTTCTCCGCCCTATGTTTTCATCAAAAATACAATTTTTATCGCACCAACCCCATTAACCCACCATGGTTCTTTATGATTTTCCCCCTGAATCAACTCCACACCCTCGCCTCCGGCCTCTGTGACTGGACGATCGAAGGAGATGCCTGGACCGCCCATCGGCTGCCCCTGGCCATGCGCCGGCATTACGCGGCCAGTGAAACGATGAACGCCCGCGCCCTCTGCACGGCCGGGGTGGTGTTGCGGTTTCAAACGACCGCCAGCCGGCTGAACATCGCGGTTCGATACGGCGTCTCCTGCCGGCAACTCGGCTGGGGATCGGTGGTTGTCGATGGAAACCCCACCACCAGCTTCGGGGCCAAGGAACCTTCCGGCGACTGGTCGGGCAGGGTCGATTTGGGGGATGGCGCCGGCCAATCCCGACAAGTTGAACTGTGGCTCGCCCATTGCGCCCAGATGAAGCTGCTGGAATTGAGCGCTGATGACCCGCTGCATCCGGCCGAAATCCGCAGGCCACGTTGGCTGGCCCTGGGCGATTCGATCACGCAGGGGGCCGAGGCCCAATATCCCGTCAACATCGGCGTCTGCCGGGCCGCGCGACAGGCCAACCTCAACCTGCTCAACCTCGGCGTCGGCTCGGCCCGTGCCGAAAAAGAACTGGCCGACCAGCTCCCCGATGGTTCATTCGACCTGGTCTCCATCGCCTACGGCCTCAACGATTACGCCCAGAGTTTTCCCCCGGCCGATTATGCCGCCGCCATGGCGACGATCACGGGCAGGGTTCGCCAACAGTGGCCCCGCGCCCCCATCTTCATGATCTCCGCCACGTCGATACGGGATGAATCGGAGGCCAATCAACTGGGCCTGAGGGTCCAACATTACCGCGACATTCTGCGCACCCTGACGCTTCCCCCCTCCACCTGGATCATCGACGGCCCCACCCTCACCCCGGATATCGGCGGCATCATCGACAATTGCCACCCCACCGATGATGGGTTTGCCACCTACGCCCAGGCCCTGCTGCGCTGTTTTGGCGATCACGCCACGGCCGGAAAATAGGAGAGCTCGCTCCCGCACCGCCGGCGAATGGCTCCGGATGCCGCTTTACTTTTGACCATCAACGCCCAAGTATATGGCCGAGCCATGTTTGAATTTCTGATCGAAACATTTGTCATGGGGGTGAAGAACCTGCATCTGCACAAGTTGCGAAGTCTGTTGACGGCGCTGGGGATTATTTTCGGCGTGGCGGCCGTCATCATCATGGTGGCCATCGGCGAGGGGACCAAGCAGACGGCGTTGGAACAATTGCGCCAACTGGGCGCGCGCAACATCCTGCTCCGTTCGATCAAACCGGCCGAATCCTCCGATGCCGGCGACAACCGCACCCAGCGGACGCTGGAATACGGTCTCAAACGTCTGGACCTGGAACGATTAAAGACCCTGCCCAACCTGACGGCCATCGTCCCCCTGCGCGATACCGAACAGCGGGTGGTGCGCGGCGAAATCCGGGCGGCCGCCAATGCCATCGGCACGACGCCACAGGCGTTTGACGTCATCAACCTGCGGCTGTCGCGCGGCAGGACATTCAACCAGTTGGATTACGAACGATCCACGCCGGTCTGCGTCCTGGGGGCCACGGCCGCCAAACAGCTTTTCCCCTTTCAGGATCCGATCGGACAGACCATCCACGTCGGGTCGGCCGTCAGCTCGATTGTGGTGATGGAAGTGGTCGGCGTGCTGGAACCCACCGGCCTGCGGGGCGAGGGGGCGGCGATGATCAACCGCAACCTGGACATGGATTTGTATTTCCCCCTGACGTTGGCGCAAAGCGCCTTCGGGGATGTCATCATCCGCCGACAGGCCGGCTCGATCGAGCGAAAACAACTGGAAATCAGCGAAATCTGGCTCCAGGCCAATGCCACCGAAAACGTCGAACCGCTGGCGGCGATGGCCGAGAATCTGGTCTCCAAATCACACGCCGGCCCGCTCGATTTTGAGGTCAAAGCGCCCATCCAAATTCTGCGCAGCGCTGAAAAAGTGCAGGAACAGTTCAATTACATCATGGTCGGCATCGCGAGTTTCGCCCTGATCGTCGGCGGGATCGGCATCATGAACATCATGCTGGCCAACGTGACCGAGCGGACGCGCGAAATCGGCATCCGCCGGGCATTGGGCGCCAAACGACGCCACATCACGCTGCAATTTCTGATCGAAACGACCGTGATTTCGCTCAGCGGCGGGCTGATCGGCATCGCGTTCGGCGCCGGCGGAGCGGTATTGCTGCCCATTTTGACCCAATGGCTCTCCTCCCAAAGCTATCCCACGCAAATCACCAGTTGGTCGGTGATCGGCAGCTTCGTCATCAGCGGCATGATCGGAATCAGTTTCGGCATGTACCCGGCCGTCATGGCGGCCCGAATGAATCCGATCGAAGCGCTCCGGCACGAATAAAGCATCACGCAGCGGGTTGATCTGTCTCATCTCTCCACCGGCCGTCCATCGGACTCAATTCCGCCAGGTCAAATTGAACCAATAAAAAATCCCCGGTGGAAACCGGGGATTTTTATTCGGTGATTGTTGTGATCGCTCAGCCACCCACCTGCGAACTGAGCAGGGGGAATTGCTTCTCCTCCTGTTCACGCTGGATGATGATGGTGGGCTTGACCAGGATCAGCAGAACCTGGTCATCCTTGGCCACCGAGCGGTTGGTGAACAGCCGCTTGAGGAATGGGATCTTGGACAGGATCGGCACGCCCGCCTCCCGTTCAAGTTCGCCGGCCAGCGTCTGGCCGCCGATCAGCAGCGTGCCGCTGTCGGGGACGCTGACGGTGGTGCGGACCTCGGTGATCTGCAACTCCGGCTGCTGGATGGTTCCAAAGCCGGTGAGCTGGGTGGCGGCGCCGTCGCCGGTATTGGTGTTGGTGCTGCCGGAGGTCACCTGCGACGAGGCGAAGGTGAAGTTAAAGATGCCCAGGATTCGGGCCAACTGCGGCCGCAGCGTCAACGTGACGTATTTGCGATCCGAGGAGACGGTCGCCTGCACGTCCAGCAACACGCCCGACTCGATCGTGTCGATGGTCGGGTCAAATCCCACGGCGTTGTTGGCCACTACCGGGTTCAAGTCGCTGACGTACGCCCGCTGCGTCGCCACCAGCACGTAGGCGCGCTGGCCGTTGAATAGCGTGATGCGAGGCGCGGTCACCAGCGTGCTGTGCTGCGAGGCCTGCGTCGCCCGCAACAGCAAACTGACCTGGAAGTCGTCCAAAAAGGCGTTGCCATAACCGGTGGACAGGTTCAACGCACCGGAATTGGAATTGCCGCTGCCGCCGGTGGCGGAATTGTTGAACGCGGTGCTGAGACTGCCCGGCAAAGTCGTGTCCGGGTTGGCGGTAAAGTCCGACGTATTCTGGTTGACGCTCACCGGCGACCAGTGGGAGCCGACCTTGCCCTGGTTATTGAAACTGAAATCCACGTCCAGCCCGACATCCTCCATGAAGTTGCGTTGAACCGTCAGGAAGCGGGCCTCGATGGAGACCTGGATCGCTCGGGTTTCACGCAACTGTTCCAGCAGATTGGAAAGCAGACGCTGGTTTTCCGGGGTCTGGGTGACGATGAGCTGGCCCGAAAGCTCGCGCATCGAACCGACCGATCCGCCCACATCACGCCAACTGTCGGGCGCGACGGTGTCGGTGATCAGTTTGGTGATGGCATCCACCAGGTCCTGACGTTTGGGGCCTTGTTCTTCTTCGCGGTTGCCGCTGTTGCTGTTCAGGAGGCTCTGGCCGCTGCCGCCACCACCGCCGCCGCCCGATCGACTGCCACCCTGCGTGGCATTGGCAAGGTTGAAGTCCGGTGCATCATCAAAATCGGGAACGTTGATGATCAGGTCGCGGATGTCATACACGCGGGTGATGACGTTTTTGCTCAGGTCTTCCTCGGTGGAAATGGTGATGACCCCTTCATCGACCGTATATCCGAGCTTGACCATGCCGCCGCCCACGTCCGACAGGATGGTGGACAGACCCTTGGAAAATTTAATGTCCCGCAGACGGGCGGTGACCGGCGTGTTGCGGTCGATTCCGGCCGCTTCCAACGCACGCCAGTTGACGAAGATGTTGGCGCCGCTGACATCCTGCAAAAATCCGACCACATCCCCGAATGGAACCTGGTCAAACCGCAATTCGGGCAGTTTCCGTTCCAGTTGGGCGCGGGTGGCGGCGTCGCCGGCCCCTTCGCCCCGTTCCTTGGCGGCGCCGCGATCACGGATTTCGCTGATGTCCGGCCAGTTGGTCGGGTATCGCAAAATGTCATCGTACGGAATCAACCGTTCTTCGGAGGCATTGAGCGTCTTGGCGGTCTGAACCGCCCCTTCTTCACGATAATCGCGCTGCTGCTGGATCAACGCCTGGTTTTCCACCAGCGGCCGTACGCTCAGGGCGTAGTCGTTGGTGGGGTCCAGCTCGCGGATGTGATCCAGCACCGCCAGCGCTTCGCGATATTTGTTCTGCTCGATCAATTGGCGGGCCTGACGAACCAGGTTGGCGACTGTGGCGCGAAGCTGTTGTTCGGCCTGACGGGCCTGATCCTCGGCACGACTGCGGGCCTCGCGGGCCTCGCGCTGCGCATCCTCGGTGTGGGCGCTGGCCATGGCGCGATCAAGCTTGGCCTGTGTCTGGGCCAGCGTGTTGTCAAATTGAGCCAATTCCTGCGGATTGAACACCCCCGGATCGCTGTCGCGGGCGATGCGGGCATTTTGCAACTGGCGTTGGGCATCGACGAATTTGTTGTTGCCGATCGCATCGTTGGCCGCGGTGATCGCCGAATCGAAGCTGTATTGCACGCGGCCGCGACGTTGTTGAATGGCGGCGGCCTGCGTGTCCAGCAACGAACGGCCGGTCCCCTGGCCGGTCAGTTGTTCCATGTCCCGACGGCCCTGCTGGGCGGCCTGATTGGAAGGATCCAGCTCGGTGGCCCGGGTGTACATCTTCAAGGCGTCCTGATAACGCCGATCGGTCTGGGCCTGACGAGCCTGTTCAACCAGCCCCTGGGCCTCATACGCCTGCTGTTCGCGGCGGATACGCTCCAGTTGTGCGGTTCGCTCCAGTTCCTCGCGGGGGGTGGCGGTGTTGCCGGCTTGTTGAGTTTGCTGCGAGTTATCCGCCGACTGGGCCGGCGGGGTGGCCGGAGCCGGTGGGGTGGACTCTGCGGCCGGAGGATTGGCCGGGGCCGATTCCTGGGCGGGGGCGGTGTCGGCCATCGCCACGGCGGTATTGTCCTGCGCCGGCGGAGTGGCCGGCTTTTCCGGCTGGGCAGGCGCTGCGGGTGTGGATTCCGGAGCCGGGGCGGCTGGCGGAGTAGCGGTCGCGGTCTCTTGTGAAGGAGCGGCTTCCGGTGCCGGAGCGGCCTCCTGCTTATGAGCGGTGGCCTCGGCACTGCGCTGGGCCTGCTCGGCGGCGGCGGCGGCCTTGGCGGCATCCGCCTGCTCACGCTTGTCCATCCGCGACAGGTAGGTTTCCGGGCTGTCCTTGAACAACCCCGGCTTGTAACCAGCGGTGCGGGCGATTTCAAAGTTCTTGCGGGCATTCACCCAATCGCCTGACTCATATTGCTTGACCGCCAGATCATAACTGGCCCGGGCATCCGAGGCCGATTCCTTCTGCTGCGACTGGGCCAGGGCGATCTGCTCATTGGCTTTGTTGCGGGTCCCCTCATCCGCGTATTCGTTGGCGGCGGCCGCCTTGTAATGGCCAATCGCATCGGCGGGCTTGCCCTCTTTCAGAGCGGCCTCACCCATTTCAAACTCGGCACGGGCCTGACGACGTTGCGTGGCGGCGGCATCGGCTTTGGACAACGTCTGTTGATAGCTCTGACGGTCGGCGTCGTTCAATTCCTCCGCCTTGACCTGCTGAAGCGTCGCCACGGCCTCTTCGTATTGCTTGTTGTTGAACTGATCGACGCCCAGCTTGAGCAGATCCTGATTGCTCATCTGCGGCTGCTCAAACGCCAGCACCGGCAGAGGAGCGGCCTGATCCGCCATGGACCAGTTGGCCATGATTCCCCCCACCGTCAACGTCGCGGCCAGCGCCAGCGCGGCCGTCTTTCCTGGACGTACGGTGGATGTCAAATGGGTTGGATGGATGGCCAACCTCGATGGGTTGACCGATGATGAGCTGCGTCCCGGGCGGTTGAAGAACATCGCGTTCCTCCGATTGATTGTCCTCGGCCACGCGCCACCGCAGCCGAAATAATACCAGCGCTAAAACGTCCATCGACTGCCCACGGCGCAAGTCCCACCCATTAAGGGCTTTGGGTTGCATCGTAGCTCGTCAACGGATCGTCGGGGCATGCGCGGGAGAACCGGTCTGAAGTAAATCCTTGGTGCTAAACTCTGACGACGCCGGCGCTGCACGCCCGCTTTGTCGCCTAGCCAATGTAACCGCGATGCGGCCGGAACGCGAAAAACCTTCCCCGTTTCGCGCCACCCCGGCCCAGGCTTCATCTCTTTCCTGAAAACCTGAACCGTCATGCGTAACACCGGCCGCCACGGGCCGGCATCACGACCACCGCCAGGACAAACCCACCCGCGGACGATCCCACGATCGCCCCGATCGGCTCATCCGACGCTCTCCGGTAAGGCTCCGCCTTTGGATTTCGAGGCGCCCGAAAGTCGCCCAGGGGCGATCCCATTCACCTCGATTCGGGAACGTAATCTAGGGCCGCGAGTGTACGCGAACATGGTTGGGCTTGCAAATAAAAATGCTTGTATCAGCTTTATTGCCCATGATTAACGCCACAACGACCCTGTCGGTGGTTTTTATCGGCAGCGCCCCCAGCCCCGGCTTGAGCAATTGCCAACCAACCCCCCAATTCCACCCCGTGACAAGATGATTCCGATGCAATCACAGGCCAAAGTTCAGCGCTCGGGCCGTCATACATGACAACCCCCAAGACTTCCACATTTCGTCACGGCTGAAGCCGAACGTCTGATAACTTTTCCGAATGCGATGCCAATTCCGCTACGTTACCCAGGAAAGTAAGCGTTCGGGTGCTTCGAATATACCGATAAACCATGCGGTCCGGTTGCGTCTGGGCATAGTACCGATATAATTGCGGGTTGTGATCCTCCAAGTCATGGGCACGGATGATTCTCGCATCATCCGGCCATGCAACATCCACATTATAACACGGCTCAACAAATGTATTTTCAATCATTGGATCAAATGTAAACAGGACAACCGCGCGTGTTGGAATCGTTTTCAACTGCTGATTGATCTCCGCCAATTGCTCTGCCGGGAAGAATTCATCGTGAATTCGACTCAGTTCCGGTAGCGACAAAACAGCAACCCCGACAATCACCAAGCATGAAAAGAGCTTGCCACGTTGCATCCCCCAAGGCCAGTGTCGATCCACCGCCACCTTGCCCATCAACGCCAATAAAATCACCGATGGCGCCGCCACCACCGCGTAGTGCGATTCAAAAAAACAGTAAAAAACGTAAATCCCGATAAACCCAGCCGCAATGGCCGGCATCACCCAGAGCCGCCGAACCGGCAACAACAGCAACCCCGCTGGAATCAACACCAGCAGCAGGCCTGTTGGCAATGTGGCGTTCCAGAAATATGGCCATCGCACCTCGCGCCATTGGGTGATGATGGCGCTGATGCGATGCGATTCGATTGCAGGCAATACATGCCTTTTGTAAAACTCCCGCTTCTGCGCAAGGGTGGAGATCGGCACTCCCACATCGCTTTGGCCATGAAAACCAAACGTTGCGCCGGGGTAATCTCTGGCGACATAATACTCATGTGGAGTATGAAAGAAGCTGCCAGTAATTCCGCGGTTAAAACCCATCAAGAGAGCAAGAAATGGCGCTGCCCCACCAACAATGATCATTCCACTAGTCAATACACTCCGCCAAGGCCGCCGGTACAAATCCAGCAAAATTGCCGCTCCGACAGGAATCGCAAACGCCAGCGCATCCGCCGGGCGCGTCACGGCCGCCCAACCCGCGGCCACACCGATCAACAACAACCATCTCCGCCGGTGCCTCGTACGCCAGCAAAGCCACCCCCATACCATCAACAATCCAAAACACATCACCGGAAGCTGCGACAAGATCATTGTCGAAAGCATTCGAAACCGGCTGATGCCCAGCAGCAGGAGTATTGCCAAAATACCTGCCTGACCATCCAGTAATTCGGTTACAATCCGATACAGCAACCAAACCGATACCCCCGATATGAGGACCGGACCCAGCCAAACCGGCAGATGCGCCCAAACCAGCGGCGTATACAGCAATGCAGTGCCCGGAAAATAGATCGCGGCATAGTGGCGATCCACCAGTAGATAAAAATTATCGAAAAACTCTGGCAGCGGCAGCGCAGGCATCCACAGTCTTCCCCTCGCCAGCATTTGCATCTGAATGAGGTATGCAAACTCATCATGAAATTGCGGAATTAGATGCCTGCCCTGATGCCATGCGGTCAATAGCAAATAAGCCATGGCGATGATACTTAAACCCGCCGCAATCCATCGCTTGGCTTGTAATGAAGGATTCCGCGCGGATTCCAGCGGCAGACTCAGCCACCGGACCAAAGGACCCCATGAACTGATCAGAAAGGCGAGTCCCGCCCATGTCAGCTCCCATAGCCACCTGGTGTCCTCAAGACTTCCAAAAAGCCATAGGCGCAGCCCGCCCAATAGCAGCAAAATCAGCAGCATTGAGCTGGCTTGGGGACGCTGACCCCTGTTCAACGGCCCTGCCGGATCGGCCGCCCGCGACCCACGAAAATCAACTTTCCCCAGCGATGTTGGCATATAATCGGCTCAAAATATTGTTCGATAATCGCCATGATCATATCCGGCTGTGCGAGCCATTTTTGATAAACAGGATGCTCCAATTCGATCATTCGCGCCAGAGCATCCAGTTTTTTCCATGCCCGCCGAGCCCATCTTTGCCCGCAAAACCAATGCACGACCCCAAGAAACGGAGTCAACCAAGGTTCGACAATCACCATCCGCCCCCCCTCCCGCAATACCCGCCGGGCTTCGGACAAGGTTTGATGAAGATCATCCGGCAATTGCTTCAAATGGTGCAATCCACCCTGAACGATCACGACATCCTTGATGCCATCCGCCAGCGGCAACCGCCGACAGTCACATGCAAAACAGTCTTCCTTCTGCTCATACTGTCTCAACAGTGACAACGACCGGTCTGCCCCCTGCACGTTTCGCAAGTGGATGGAACGCAGTGCCTTCAATCCACCACCCCTGCCGCAAAACAATTCCAACACCTTGTCACTGTGATCCCATTGTTTCGCGCCGATCCGCCAAAGTCGGTTTCGGAACTTTCGCACCTCCTGTGCCGGGGTCTCAAACCGCAAATAGGCGGATTCCCATGCTAGTTCCTGCTCATCGGACTTGGATTCGTCCATACATGGAACGACCTCTGCTTTCCTTCTCATTTTTGCGACAAAGTGCAGTTTCCGATCAAAAATCAACCCCGCCACGGACGGATACAGATTTAACCTCTCTCGCCATTGTTCAACCCGAAACCCCATCTCACCAAAAACGGCCAGCCACCGGGATCTTATCCAGTAATGATACGGCAGAAATACGCCAAAACGCTGATTCCCAACCCGATCCATAAACCGCAACGTTTGTTCCGCACCCCACCCTTCCAACAAATGATCTTTAATCACCACATCCGTTCGTGCGACTCGTGCCACCTCCCGCAGCAGGGCTAGCGGGTCGGTCGCATGATGAACCACGTCCGCCAGCAACACCACATCAAAACGTCGATCCTCAAAGGGTATCGTTTGGCCGTCAAAAGCGGCAACTTCAACTCGACACCCCGGCCTTACCAGCACCTCTATGCCCTGAATCTTCAAATCCTTCCGCCGGTTTTGAATCGCAAACGTCAATTCCCCATCCCCGCAGCCCACGTCCAGAACCGTCGCCCCTTCCGGCAACAGCGGTGACAGGTGGTCAGCCAGTCGCTCTATCCGCCTGTGCTGAACATAGCCGCGATGGGCCCATTCAAGCCACCTCATCGGCGGTGCATCCCCAATAAACTCACCATAAAGCTTGAAAACAACGTTTGAACACCCGCAGAGGTCAACGTAGCTCCTGGAATCACCCAACGCATTGTATGGCTGTAGTCCAATCGGCCAAAGTCGTTCAGTCGCCAATCATTGATCGCCAAAAACAACAGCACCAGTCCCATCACAATGGCGCCCGCACCGATCAGCAAGCCACGTTCAAGGTTAAGAACTTCAAACAGCCGCCACAAACGCGGGTCCTCCGGCAACAAACCTTCCGTCACGGCAAAGGTCTTGGCCAGGATGGCGAACAGAATCGCCTGATATCCGCATAAGATCGCCAAACTGGCAAATAACAGCGTATGCACATCAAACGTCACCTGCCCGAACGTCATACCTGGCAGCGCGATCGCATATCCCGCCAGCCCCGCAATGATCAGAAGCAACCCTGGAACCAAAAACAGCCACCTCGGGCAGTACAGCAACAGAAACCGCAACGTCCGCCAACCATCTCGAAAGGTTCTCAAATGAGGTCCATGGCTCTTCCTGCCATCCCGATGCAGGGTAATCGGCAACTCCGTAATCCGCGCCCCATGGAGCGTCGATTTAATGATCATCTCCGTTGCAAATTCCATCCCGGTGCAACGCTGATCCAACCGAACAAACAGCTCCCTGGTGAATCCACGCATGCCGCAATAAATATCGTGAATGTCAGATGCGAACCACCAGCGCGCAATCCACGAGAAAAAAGGATTCCCCAACCAACGATGCATGAACGGCATTGCCCCCGCCGCGATCTTGCCTCCGCCCGACGGCAGCCGACACCCTTGAACCAGGTCGTACCCCTCCCGTAGCTTTTGAACAAATCGATGCACCACCCCCAGATCATAGCTCCCATCGGCATCGGCCATGATGATATACCTCCCCCGCGCTGCGGAAATGCCGGCCATCAATGCCCGCCCGTACCCACGCTCCGGAACAGCTACCAATCTCGCACCGAACTTGTGAGCTAATTCCGGCGAACCATCGTCACTGCCATTATCCGCCACAATGACCTCGCCGATAATTTGGTGATCAGCCAATGAACCGGCCGCCCGGCGAATACAGTCGGCCAGCGCATCAGCCTCATTC
The DNA here is from genome assembly GCA_020853095.1 of Phycisphaerales bacterium. GTDB lineage: Bacteria > Planctomycetota > Phycisphaerae > Tepidisphaerales > Tepidisphaeraceae > JADYZN01. Next base: position 103,258 of record JADYZN010000035.1, read on the forward strand.
AGACATGGCATTACAACCGACACTTCAATTTGATCACCGCAGGATTCCCCCTTTGCAAGAGCTATCTCACGGACAGTATCTGGTGCGATCATCTCGGATACATCATTTTTCATTGGTGATAAAACGATAACGGGTCGCGGCAGATATGCTCCGCCGCGACCCAATATTCGCTACAGGAAGGTCAGATGACCGTCAACGCTGGAAATTAAGCGTGACGTCGACGAGACAAGAATCCAAGACCAACCAAACCGAGCAAACTAAACGTTGCTGGTTCTGGTACGGCGGCCGCTTCAAAAGAGAGGCCAACATCGTCAAAAACCACCTGGTGGCTGCTATCGCCGGTCGGCAAGGCAACCAACACAATTTTCAATGCGCCTGAAGGACTTCCCGAAGGGGATGCCGGAGACGACAAAGTCGCCGTGGTGAAAGTACCATCGGCCGGCGAAACCGGGCTAAGAGAATCAATGAGTGCCGTACTACCGGCCCAAAGCTGAACCCGATAAGGGTTGAGCGCCATATCGTTTCGATCCCCAACCCCCACCGTCAAGGTATAGATATTGCCGGCGGCATAATTGGCCGACAGTGTTTGCGTCAGTGTCACAGACGATCCAGACCCATTCGACGTATCGCCATATGCATAGGCCGCCTGGCTGCTATGAGTCGGGCTGAACTGCCCCGCAAACGTGTATTGTCCGAACGCATACGCGCCGCCAGTGGACGATGCCACCCAGTCGCCAGCGCTGAATGCACTCTCAAACCCGGCGTTATTCACCGTAATTGGTGTGGCAGCCATTGCCACCGAACCGCCGGCCACGACCATCGCGGCCATCACTGAATAAAAACCTTTCACGAGACACCTCCTGTAGAGAATATTCACTTTCTCAACAAGCAAACCAACTCATTAAAATGTCTAGGCTCGGACATGATGTACTTTTCATAATAGTCCATCCGAAACTATTTGAATTAGTATCAACATAGTGAATATACCTGCGATTCATTACCTCTGCAAGAAAAATTTAATATTTTTTCGCTTCTCGAATATATCGGATTGACACACGATAATCGCACTCAGATACATTCTTTTTAAGTCATTATCAAATAAACGTTTATGAACAAATTGAACAGGGTGACCTACTGGCCAATTGTCCGTGTCAATTCTGACACATGGCCAATAAAATCCAGCGCCTCATGCTTTCGATCATAGACATAAACGCCTCGATCCGGACCTTTCCCGGCATAGTATCGAAACAGCTCCTCATTTTTCGGTCCCAGGTCATGGACGCGGATGATCGGTTCATCGTCGGGGTTGAGGGTGTCGGTATTGTAAACCGGTTCGGCGTCGAGGTTTGCGCCCTGGTCAAACCTGAACAATACGATGGCGGGCGGGGAGACCTGTTGGGACAAGGTGGCGTTGATTGATTCCTGGTTGATCAATTGCATCGGTTCATCGGCCCGCTCCCGCACCGCTTGTGGCAACGATGCAACGCAGGCGGCCAGCAACACGCCGATCAGCACCACCTCCAGCCAACGCCGGCCCGGCCAGCTTTGACGCAGGACATCAATCCCCACAACCACCCCCACCACCATCGCCGGCGCCACGGCCAGGCAATACCAGTCAAAGAAAAAGTAATACAGCGTGAAACAACTTAAAAACAGCAACAGCGGGACCATCAAGACCCATCGTCTTCCGGTCCATGCCAGCAACGAGATGGGCAGAAACATCAACAGGATCGGATTGGGAAGCGTCGAATTGGCCAGCGTGACATCGCGAACATTCAAAAAATTGCTCCAGATCCGATCAGGCGTATGCGCCAACTGGGCCGGCACGTTCACCAGGTCATAGTACATCTGCTTTTGCGGCAGTTTCGACTCAGGCCGGCGGGCCGGATCCACCTCGTGAAACCCCAATCCCTCATACGGTATGTCGCACCGGGCATATTCCACCCACGGCGTCTTGTACCAGTGTCCTGTAACTCCAATGTTGGCAATCAGTTGCAACAATAAAAATGGCGCCGCCCCCGCCAACAGCATCGCTGCGGCCGCGATCCATTGCCTGGGCAACCTGCCTCGCAGATCCAATGCCATCGCGATGCCGATGGGGATCGTCCAGCAGATCGCCTCCAATGGGCGAAGGATCGCCATCCAACCGGCGGCCGCCCCGATCATCACCACCCACCCCCAACCAAACCGGTTTCGCCAGCGCAGATAGGCCCACACCATCACCAACACCACCGCCAGGAAGATCGCCTGCGGCATGATCATCAGCGACGCGGCCCGAAACCAGTTCAAAGACAACAGCAACAACGCCGCCAAAAGCCCGCCCACGCCATCGACCAATTCCGTCGTCACGCGATAAAGCATTGCCACGACAAGAGATGCGGCGATCAGGCAGGAAATCGCGGCCGGCAATCCCAGCCACAAGGCCGGCACCAATGCCAAGGCCGTCCCCGGCGGATATTTCGACGCATAGACCGGAGTGACAAAAATATGGAACGAATCGAAAAATTCAGGCAACGGCAACGCCCCCATCCACAACCGAAAATGCGACAGCATCCGCGCCTGGAGCAGATAACTGAATTCATCGTGCATCCGGGGGATCATCCGCCGATCCTGCAGGCGGGCCATCAGCAACAAAAAACAAAATGAGATCACCCCCACCGCCACCGCGATCATCCACCGTTGCCGGTTGGTCGGACGGCGCAGTCGATCCAACAGCCAAGCCATCGGCCGCCAGACCGGAGGCAATGCCGCGATGATCAACGCGACGCCCATCGCCTTGACCTGCAACGTGCTTCCCCACAGGCCGTGGCCAAATATCAACCAGACCTGCACCCCGACGATGCACAACAGCGACGCCACCACCTTGCGGGCGGTCGGACTCATGCCCGATATCGCACTTTTCGCATCCGGATTGAATGTATTGGGTTGCAGGTCCACCGAAGATAAATCGTACATTCCGCCCCGATGGATCGTCCAGCGAAGACTTTGCGCCTACAATTGGGCAAGGATCGTCGGGTGAGCCGATGTTTTATTGAGGTCAATGAGCCAAAGCCCCGCCAACACACCCGCCCCATGTGGGCCGCCCGATTGCAATCGCACCGGCGTCGATTTTCATCTGCCGATGCCCCGGCCAAAGGTCGCCGGCATCGTGATCGATTTTCACAGCCATCTGCTGGCCAATCGCCACGCCCCCGTCTGGTTTGAGACGGCCACCCATTTCGGCATCGACTGTTTCGTCACGATGGGACCGCTGGAAGAGGCCGTGGGGTTGACGCGCAATTATCCCGGCCGGCTGCATTTCATCGCCGTGCCGCGATGGCAGGACCCAACACCCAATTACGATGATTGGATGCGTCGAATCGAAGGCTTTTACAACATGGGTTCGCGCATCGCTAAATTTCACATGTCCCCCGGAACCATGGACCGGTGGAAATGGCGGCTCGATTCGCCCACGATGCGGCCGATCCTTCGTGAAGTCACCTCACGCGGCATGGCGATCATGACCCACCTCGGCGACCCGGAAACGTGGTATCAGGGCAAATATACCGACCACAACCGGTATGGTTCCCGTGAAGCCCACTACCAGATGTGGGAGTCGGTCATGCGGGAATATCCCAACACGCCGTGGGTGGGTGCGCACATGGGAGGAAATCCCGAAAACCTCGGTCGATTGCAGCATCTGCTGGATGAGTTCCCGAATTTGTCGCTGGATTGTTCGGCCACTCGCTGGATGGTGCGGGAGATTTCCAACCAGCGCGATCAGGCCCGCGATTTTTTCATTCGCAATGCGAGACGAATTTTGTTCGGATCGGACCAGGTCAGCGGCGACGATCGGGGGTTTGATTTTCTGGCTTCCCGATTCTGGGCACACCGAAAACTCTGGGAGACCGCCTACATCGGCGCCTCCCCCATCCTCGACCCGGATTTGCCGCCCGAACATCAACCCATCCTTCGCGGGCTGGCCTTGCCGGATGGCGTGCTTCAAAGCATGTATCACGACAATGCCATCCGGTTTCTGGATCGGCTGGGTTTGAAATTTGAACCCCAACCCCTGCCCACATCCAATGCGGCCTGACAGGTCTAGATCAGAATCTACTGTTCGTTCGCATGATCTGGCAGGGTCATCACGCGATATTCAATGTGTATAAAAAAAAGGCGGCCGAAGCCGCCAATGTTCTCTGTGATGATTGGGCAGAGATCAATCCGCCAGTTGGACAGGCACGGAGTACATTTTGCCATCGCGGTACAAATCCACGGTTCTGACCAGTTCCTTGGAATTGTCCACGGGGAAATACTGGCCCTTGTCGTTGTAAAGCATCTGGAAATTCAGGCGTTTCAATTCGTGCGCTTTCATGAGGGGAACGTGGACGACGTAGCTCTGGTTGATCCACACCTCGACATCGGTCCAGTCCTCATCGGACAAATTGACCACGTCCAGACGGTTAAGCGTATAGCCCACCTGTGCACGGGCGACGGCCTCGCCGCCGCGGGGGGCATCGGATTTATACGGAAACCGCTTGACCGCATCGGCCGCGAAGACGGTGGAGGGTTTGTCCAGGGCCGGGTCCGGATTGGGCAACAAGGCCGGTCGGCCGGCGCATCCACCGACGGCCAACAGAGTCGCAACACCGAGGCCCAAACCCGCTCGCATCATTCGATGATTCATAACTTCCTTCCAATAAACAACTTACCAAAGCACGACCACCCGCCACCCTCGCGGCGAATGGGCGTGCCTTGGTGATATTATCGGACGAACGATCCTTGTGGGTTGAATCAAACCGTCGCGGATCAGAATAAAACCGGCTTGCCGAGCTTGCGGCGGATCACCTGCAACTGGCCGACGTGCATCGCCACATGCAGCGAGATCATCAGGACGAACTGGCCGATGTTGGGGGCGAAATTGCGAAGGCGTTCGGGCGTGGGTTGATCGAGTTCCTGCGGCGTGAGGGTTTTGATCCACTTGACAGTGTTGGCCCGCACGCCGGCGAGGGCATCGAGCAGTTGTTGTTTGGTGACGGCGAATTTTGCCGGATCGTCGATGGAGGCGGTGGATTTGTTGAACCGTTCGGCGATCGTCGGCGGCACGGCCGGCAGGGCGTCGGGGCGGATGGTATTGACCAGATTCGTCTCGGCGACGATCAGGTGGCCGATCTGCCAGGCGGCGTGGTTCGCTCCGGGAACGGGGCGGACAAACAGATCCGCATCGCTGAAATCCGCCACGGTCATTTTCACAAGGTCCAGGTTCCGCGCGGTGCTGGCCGCCAGCAATTCAATGACATCGCTCATGATCACAATCCTTTCAGTAAATTGGCCTATTCACGGTCCAACGCATGGTTATAGTAGGCAACAGATCAACACATGGAGCCGCCGATGGGTGATCGATTGCGATGGGGGATTCTAGGCACGGGAAACATCGCCCGCCAGTTTTGCACGGGAATAAAATCCTCGCGCCGATGTTCGCTGGCGGCCGTGGGATCTCGGACCGCGATCGCCGCCCGGGAATTCGCCGACCATTTTGACATCCCCACCGCCCATGCAACTTATGAAGCGTTGATTCACGATCCATCGGTGGATGCGGTTTACATCTCGCTGCCCAATTCGCTGCATCATTCGTGGACGCTGGCGGCGCTGCGGGCCGGCAAGCACATCCTGTGCGAAAAGCCGATCGCATCCAATGCCCATGAGGCACGGGAGATGTTCGATGCCGCGCGGCGATCGGGAAAATTGCTGGTCGAGGCGTTCATGTATCGCTCGCATCCGCTCACTTTGGCGGTGTTGGAAACCATCAAGCGGGGCGAGATCGGCAAGGTGAACCTGATCCGCACCAGTTTTTGTTATCGCACCTGGCGCATCGACGGCAACATCCGGTTTGATCGTGAACTGGCCGGCGGGGCATTGATGGACATCGGTTGTTACTGCATCGATTTTTCACGGTTGGTCGCGGGACAGGAGCCAACGACTTGTTCGGCCGCCGGGCACGTTCATCCGCACGGCGTCGATGACCTGGTGGTCGCCACGATGAGCTTTCCCAATGGGATTCTCGCCAGTTTCACCTGTGGCATGCAAACGCAGGCGGACAACACGGCCTATGTCTGCGGGACGGATGGATACATCGAAATCCCCATTCCCTGGAAACCGCCCGCCACGGATGCCCTGTTCACCATCGCCCGTGGAACGCCGCCGCGGATGGATTTGCAAAAAAACGCGCCCGCAGGCCCGCCGCCACGACAAACCCATCGCATCAGCGCCGGCATGGACCTGTACGGCGTCGAGGCCGACGACTTCGCGGCCGCCGTGCTGGATCACGTTCCGCCCCACCTGTCGGCCGAGGATTCCATCGGAAACATGCGGATACTTGATGAGATGCGCCGGCAGGTTGGGGTTGTGTTCCCCGGCTCATCGGCCGATCGGCGCTGATGGCCCTTCGACTTATGATTACACTATCCGCACTTCCAGTTTGCCGGGGATGGTCATCGTCACGCCCAACCGACGCAGGGCCATCACGTGGGCGTCATCGTAATATTTGATCAGTTCGGACCAGTCGAACTGCTGGCCGAGGCGTTCCACCTTGTTGCGCAATTCCACGCGGGATCGGCGATTGAGCTGGGCGAATCGGAAGAGATGTTCGGCCAGGTCGTCGGCGGTCTGGTCGAACGTCCGCTGTCGGCGATTGAGCACCAGAACACCCTGTTCGGCGGCGTTGGGGATGTGGCGGTTGACGTACGCCCCAAAGCCGGACAAATCGGTGGTGACGGCCGGCAATCCCAGCGCGACGCACTCCATCGGCGTGTAACCCCATGGCTCGTAATAACTTGGAAAAATCCCCATGTGGCATCCACGGACGAAATGGTCGTAATCCAGATTGAACAGCGGGCTGGTGGCGGTGACGAATTCGGGATGGAAGACCAGTTTGACCGGATCGTCGGCGCCGTTGAACAGGCCGCGATGGCGAATGTGTTTGAGGACCGGATCGTTGGCATCATCCACCAGGTCGTGGGTGACGATCAAAGGTTGACGGCGGCCGCGCCAGACGTGAATCGCCCTTCGCAGACGAACCTGGGCATCATCGGGGATCAGTTCCTGCTGCGTGGGGATTCTTCCGGTGGCCGCCGCCATGAACAGCCGCCGGCCCATGTCCGACTCCACGTCCCGGCAGGTGGCCTTGAGGTCCTCGAACATCATCTGGTTTTGCAGCACATCCACGTTGATGTTGCGCGTGGCGGCGCGGGTGATGATGAACGCGACGACGGTGGGACGATCGGCCAGGGTCTTCAACCGCTGGTTCAGCCGCCACATCGACTCGATGAACAGGTCCATCCCCTTGTTGCGGTATTCGTATCGGCCGGAGGTCAGCACGTACAGCGTGTTGTCCAGATCGAAGGTGTAGCTGGGGAAAAAATGCCCCATGATGAATTCATGGATGCGTTCCTTGTACTGGCGGTGGAGGTTTTGAAATTCGTGCAGCGCCTGGAACCGCTGGATGTTCAGGCCGTTGGGCAGGATGGCATCGGGATTTCGCCCAAGCAGTTTTTGCGCCTCGACCGAGGTGACTTCGGAGACGGTGGTGAAGACCGTGCTGGCGTGGGCGGCGGCTTTTTCGATGGCATGGCGGGGGTAGATGTTGTACTTGGCCGCCTCGGCATCGGGATTCAAAAAAGGCAGATGCTCGTAAAAATAGGGATTGTCCGAAGCCAGGTATCTTCCCAGCAGCGTGGCGTGCGTGGTGAAGACCGTGGAGATCGGCAGTTGCAGATGGGCGATGCGGGGAACGGCAACCCCTCCCATCCATTCGTGAAAATGGGCCAGTATCGGGCGGTCGGTGAGAAGGCTGGTCAACTGGCGGAAAAATTCCGCCACCGTGAATCCGAAGGCGACCACGTCGTTGACTTCGCCATCGGAGGGGACCGTCGGGATGCCGTGGTCTTTCCAGAGCAGGTATTTGTCGGCATCCAGCGAGGTGAATCGGCCGCGAAAATCGAGCAGGATCACGCGCGGCCGGCCGGGGACCAGCCATCTCCCGTAATGGCAGGCGATCCCCTGTTCGCGCAGCCGATCCAGGGTCTGACGGATGACCCCTTCGGTGGGTTGTTCCTCAAATTCCAGCGCGGCCGTGGCGGGGTTGTAAGGGCCGATCAGGCAGTAGCGGTCCCCCCATCGCTCGAGCATCGCCTTGGCCTTGGTGCGCAGGACGGTGTAGATGCCTCCAAGCTGCCAGCAGACCTCCCAGGCGATTTCAAACAGCAGCGGCGGCTGGTCGCGCGCCGGTTGCGGCGGCTGGGATTGCGCCGGGTGTGGCGCGGGGATGGGATCGGATGTCGGCAGGGTTGGCGATGAGGGAGTTGAAGCGGAAGGATCGGGTGCAACCGCCGGGGTGGTGGGGATGGATCGAACCACGGCCGTGGTGGGAATGAAGTGATTCCGTTTCGATCCTTTTCGTTTGGCCGCCTTTGACGAGATCTGATTACCCATGCGGAAATGATTATCGCCGCTGGGGGATGCCTCTGGCAAATCAACCGCCCGGATTCAGCAGGCGGAAAATCCGGCGTCGCGGGAGGAGATGGGGATCGATTAAAAAACCCCGGTCGGTGGACCGGGGTTTGGTTGGGGAAGGGTTGTCAATTCATACGGTTACTTTTCACTTTTGATGAAGACGAACCGAGACCCTTCACGGCTGGTGATGTAGAGGGTCACGCCGGCATTGAGGTCCACCTTGTTCAGGGCGGCGATCGCATCCTCGGCGGATTTGACCGGTTGGTTGTCCACCTTGGTGATCACATCGCCGGGACGAATCCCTTCGGCGGCCGCGGGGGATTTGGGATCAACCGACAGGACCACCGCGCCGGTTTCGGGCGGGTTGGTCATCCCCAGGCGCTGGGCCAGTTCGGGGGTGATCGTGCTCAGTTCCAACCCCAGGGCATTGCCGGGATTGGTCGCCTGCTGCGATCCACCCTGGCCGGTGGCGGCGGCCATGACATCTTCGGGCTGGGCGCCGACGGTGAGTTGGACCTGCTGAGTCTTTTTATCGCGGAAGACCTCCAGGGTGATCTGTGTGTCGGCCGGCGTGGTGGCAATGGCGTTGCGGAGCTGGTTGACGTTCTCAACCGCCTTGCCATTGAGGCCGGTGATGATGTCGCCGGGCTGAAGTTTGCCGTAGGCGGGGGTGCCGGCGAAGGTGTCCTGCACCAGCACGCCGGTCTTGCCTTCGTAGCCGAAGGTGTTGCGGGCGACCGGCTCAACGCGCGGGTTGGAGACGTCGGCGATGCTGATCCCCAGCCAGCCGCGTTCCATCTTACCCTTGGTCTTGAGTTGTTCGTAAACGACCTTGGCCTGGTTGGAGGGAATCGCAAATCCAATTCCCTGGAATCCGCCCGACCGGGAGGCGATGGCGGTGTTGATGCCGATCACCTCGGCGTGCACGTTGACCAGCGGCCCGCCGCTGTTGCCGGGGTTGATCGGGGCGTCGGTCTGGATGAAATCCTCGTATCCGCCGGCGCCCAGGATGCCGACGTTGGTGCGGTTGAGGGCGGAGATGATCCCGTGGGTCATCGAGCCGATGTATCGGAACGGGCTGCCGAAGGCCAGCACCCAGTCCCCCTGTTGCAGCGTGGAGCTGTCGCCCCACTTGGCGGCGATCAGGTGGTCGGCTTGGATCTTCACCACCGCCAGGTCGGACTTGGGATCGGCCCCAAGCACCTTGGCGTTGGTGATCTGTCGGCCATCGGACAGGGTGATCGTCAGTTCCTCAGCGCCGCCGGCCACGTGGTTGTTGGTCAGGATGTACCCGGAACCATCGGAGACTTCCATGATCACGCCGCTGCCGGTCCCCAGGACCAGAGCGTTGTCATCCTGATCGCCAAAACCGGGGGGCAGGTCGGGCTGGCCATCCCCATCGCGGTCGGGGAACCATCGGCGCAACTGATCTTCATCGAACGGCAGACGGGGGCGGTTGCCGTGAACGGTCTTTTTCACGTCGATGTTGACCACCGATGGCTCGACGGCCTTGCCGACCATCTTGAAGACGGTGGCGAGGTCTTCGATCTTGGAAAGTTGTTCGCGGGTGGCCTCCACCTTCTGTTCGGCGTGGGCGAACTGCACATCGCGGAACATCTCCACCCCCAGATATCCCCCGCCGGCCAGAGCGGCCGACAAGGCCAACGTCGTCAAGGATTTTCGCCACGGTTTCATCGGTATCTCCTGGTTAAAAAAATCTCATGTGAACACAAAAAAATCCGCCGCGATGGATGTCGCGGGTCATTGGATCTTTATTTATATGCCGGGATCACCCCTTCAGGCGAGCGGCAAAATCCGCCTGCTGGTCGGATGGCATCTCATAATCGTGTTCGTCGGCGGGGTAGAGTTTTTCATTGATCCGCCGGACATATTCGCCAAAAATTTCGTCAATCGGCCGGCCGGGATCGCCCAGGTCCGGCACGAACCGGGGTTTTCGAGCCGTCCAGCCGAGCAGGTCGGGGGTCACCACCACGCTGCCGTGGCAATGTTTGCCCGCGCCGCACCCGATGACCGGAAGGGTTGTCCGATCCACCACCGCTTTGGCCACCACGGCCGGCACGGCTTCGAGCAACAGGGCGGCGGCGCCCGCTTTTTCCATCCGTTGAGCCAACGTCACGATCCGCATCGCCTCATCGGCGGTGCGGCCCTGATAACGATATCCGCCCAGCAGACCCACGGCCTGCGGACGCAATCCCAAATGGGCCACGATGGCCACGCCGGCATCCGCCAGCCGGCGAACCAGCTTCAGATGCCCCTCGGCCACCTCTAATTTCACCCCGTCGCAGCCGGAAAGTTTCACCATCCGGCAGACATTGTTCACCCCCTGGCCGACCGACCCCTGATAAGACCCGAACGGCATGTCCCCGATCAACAGCGCCAAAGGCGCCCCCCGACGGACGGCGGCGGTCAGCTCGATCATGAAATCCAGGGAGACCGGCAACGTCGATTCATGGCCCAGGATGACGCTGGCGGCCGAATCCCCCACCAGCAGCGATGGGACGCCGGCCCGTTGCATCAACTGGGCGGTGGTGAAATCGTAACAGGTCAACATCGCCACCCGCCCAGCGGATTGGCGGGCGGCACGCAGGTCCTGGAGGGTGAATCGCCGGGTCAACGGTGAGGGCATGAAAGGATTATAGCGCCGGGGGGTTGAATTGGAAGAAATCCGGATTTCGGCCCGGCCAACAACGTGCATCTGGCAACCCTCCTGTTCAGAACCTATTATTATCTTATGAGCATCCATCAGCGTCTTCAGTCACTCGGCATTGCGTTACCCTCCCTTGGCGGACCGTTTGGGACATATGTGCCGGCCAAACGGGTCGGGTCGCTGATTTTCGTCGCCGGACAGATCCCCATGAAGGAAGGCAAGTCTCTGGCGAACGGCCCCATTCCATCGGTTTGTTCGATCGAACAGGCGAGGGTGGCCGCCCGGCAGTGCATCATCAACGGGCTGGCCGCGGTCCATGCGATGGGGCCGGATATGCTTCAGAAGGTTGCCGGCGTGGCGCGGATCGGAGCGTTCGTGTTGAGCGATGCCGGTTTCACCCAGCAGCCGCAGGTGGCCAACGCCGCCAGCGAGCTGTTGATCGAAATCTTCGGCGATGCCGGCAAACACGCCCGCGTGGCCGTCGGCGTCAACGCGCTGCCGCTGAATGTGTCGGTGGAGATCGAGATGACCCTGATGCTGTCCGAAGGTTGATGCAGGATCGTTGATCAAAGAATCGGAACGCTTTTCATGACCGCATCCGCCACAACGCCGATCATCCGCCCCGCCACCGTTCACGATGTTCCGCGGATCGCCCTGATCATCAACAGCCACGCGGAACTGGGGAGAATGCTGTTCAAAAGCTATGCCCAGCTATACGAGGATCTGCGCGATTTCGCGGTCTGTGAGGTCGATCAAAAGGTGGTGGGATGCACGGCGTTGTCGGTCATCTGGGCGGACCTTGCCGAGGTGCGGTCGCTGGCGGTGGAAAAATCGTTTCACGGCCGGGGAATCGGCAAGCTGCTCGTCCGCTGGGCGATTGAGGAGGCCAGACGATTGCAGATCCGCCGGTTGATGAGCCTGACGTATGAACAGGCGTTTTTTGATAAATGCGGATTCGTCGTCGTCCCCAAGGAATCGCTGCCGTTGAAAGTCTGGTCCGATTGCGTGCGCTGCCCCAAACAGGAGCAGTGCGATGAGATCGCCATGGTGCTGACATTGCACGACCTGCCGGTCATCGAGGCGCCCGATGCGACGCCAACGCCGCGCGGGGTGTCGATCCCGGTGCTGGATTACGCCGAGGATTGAACCTACCTTATGTCGTATGGCCACACAGGATTCCATCGTCGCCGACATCCTGTCGGTTGACTTGTCCTTCGAGAAACAATCCTTTCTCAAACCCCTGCGGCTGAGCACGGGGTTGATTGAACACATCACCGAGGCAAAGGTGAGCGTTCGGCTTGGCGTGGGATCAAAAGAGGCCACCGGGCGGGGGTCGATCTATCTGAGCGACCTGTGGGCGTGGCCGGACCCGAAATTGAATCACGATCAGCGAGATGAGCGTCTGCGGACGTTTTGTCGGGCGATCGCCGGCAACCTGAGGGCGTTGTGCGGCGGGAAGGCCGATCATCCGCTGGAGCTGGGGTTGCATCTGCACGAGAACCTGTGTCACGAGGGGAGCTCAGCACCACCGCCGCCGGTGTTGGCGCGGGCGATGTGCGCCAGTCCGTTCGATGCGGCGATCCATGATGGCGTCGGGCAGGCGCTGGGGCGATCGGCTTTTGATTTATATTCATCCGGCCAGAAACTGCCCCTGGCGGATGCGATTTTGAATGGCCGGGCGTGCGAATCCATCCGGCACACCCTGCGGCCGCCGGTGCGGGCATTTCCGGCGTGGTTGATCGTGGGAAAGGATGATTCGATTGAAAAGGATGTGCGGCCTTGGGTGCGTGATCGGGGGTATCGCTGCTTCAAGCTGAAAATTCTCGGCCGGGACAATTTGGCCGATGTGGCGCGGACGGTGGAGGTTCATCGCGGGCTGGTGGGGCTGGGGGTGCAAAATCCCCGCCTGTCGGTGGACAGCAACGAGGCCAACCCCAGCGCCGATTCGGTGTTGGATTATCTGCATCGCCTGAAGGAAGCCGATGCGGAGGCATTCAAGTCGCTGGAATACCTGGAGCAACCCACCGGCCGGGACATCACACAATATCGCAACGACTGGCGCGCGGTGACGAAGCTGAAACCGGTGTTGCTGGATGAGGGATTAACCAGTCTGGACCTGCTGGAGGAGGCGGTGAATCAGGGTTGGAGCGGACTGGCGTTGAAGACCTGCAAGGGGCAGAGTTTTATTCTTGTCGCCTCGGCATGGGCCAGGGAGCGGGGAATGATCCTGTCATTGCAGGATTTAACCAATCCGGGTTTGTCGGCGATCCATGCGGCATTGTTCGCCGCCCACGTGCCGACGATCAATGGGGTGGAGTTGAATTCGCCGCAGTTCACCCCGGCCGCCAACGCCCCCTGGTTGCCAAGGCTGGCCGGGCTGCTGGAACCGCGCGATGGGATGCACCGGCTGGGCGATGGGCCGATCATCGGGCTGGGATCAAACCTGTAAGGTCAGGTTCACCGGCCATATGCTGGTGGTGGATGGTGGATTGACGATCACGTTCTGATCCGTGGCGGCGGCTCTCCCTCTCCCGTTGGGAGAGGGGGCCAGAGGCATGTGGTCTACTGCGGGTTTTCGGGGGGCACTTCCCAGCCGCCACCCAGCGCCTTGTACAGCGCCACCAGGTTGGTGGCCACCGCGATGTCGCTTTGCACCATGGCATCCTGCGAGGCGAACAGGTCGCGCTGCGCCTGCAGGACGCTCAGGAAATCGGTTCGGCCGGCGTCGTAGAGCTGATTGGCCAAATCCACCGCGCGTCGATTGGCATCGGCCGCTTTGGTCAGCGTGCGGCGGCGGGTTTCCTCCTTGGCGTAGGCCACCAAAGAATCCTCCACATCCCGCAGGGCGTCCAGAACGGTTTGCTGATAGAGCAGCAGCGCCTGTTCCTGGCGGGCATTTTGGACGTTGATGTTGGCGGCGATCCGGCCGGCGTCAAAAATGGGCCAGGCGACGCTCGGCCCAATCGACCAGTATCGACTGTCCCAATCGCCCAATGAGCTGAGTTTGCTGCTTTGCAACCCCAGCGAGCCGGTCAGGGAAAACCGAGGAAACAGGTCGGCCGTCGCCACGCCGATGCGTGCGGTGGCCGCGTGCAGTTGAGCCTCGGCCCGGCGCAAATCAGGCCGGCGAAGCAGGATTTGCGATGGGATGCCGACGGGAACTTCCGGTGGAGCGTTGGGGATCGGCAGCGGCTGCGACAACTCCGGCGTCAGCGCCATCGGGTCGGTGCCCAGCAACACCCCCAGCGCGTGAATCGACTGGCGGGCGGAGGATTGCAACAGCGGGATCTGCGACTCGGTGGTCGAGACCTGCGCCTCGGCCCGCGCCACGTCCAGGTCGGTCGCCACGCCGGCGGCCAGCAGATTTTTTGTCAAATCCAGCGTCTTTTGCTGGGCGGCGAGGTTTTCCTGAGCGATGGTGATCCGCCGTTGAGAGCCGCGCAGCTCGATGTAGTTGCGGGCCACCTCGGCCAGCAGGCTGACCAGCACATCCCGTCGGTCTTCCACGGCGGCGGCGATGTCGGCGTTGGCCGCCTCCACGCCCCGACGCACCCCGCCAAACACATCCACCTCCCACGAGGCGTCGAATCCGGCCTTGTATTGGTCGTGCGCATCATCCCCCCCGCCGGGGGCGAATCGATTTCTCGAACGGTTGTACGAACCGCCGACATCGACGTTGGGAAAAATGTCCGCCTGCGTCACCTCGCGGGAGGCCCGCGACTCGCGAATCCGCGCGGTCGCCCGCCGCAGGTCCAGGTTCGATCGTGCCGCCCGCGCGATCAGGTCATTGAGCGTCGGGTCGTTAAACGTGGTCCACCATCGCACCGGCAACGGCTGGGCGCTGGGCCGGGTGGCCGGACCATCCACCGCGCCGCTGGGACCCAGCTCGCCCCATCCTTCGCCCACGGTGGCCTGCGGGGCCTTGTAATCGGGTCCAACGGCGCATCCCCCGGCCAGCAGTCCGGCCCCCAGCAATCCCGCCAACCACCGGCCGTGGCGCGACGTCTTCCTTCGGGCATCTGTCATATTCATCACACGCGAAAAATTAATGGTCGCCATTTCCGCTCGCATCACCCGCCGCGACCGCGACCATCCGGCCTTCGGCCGAGTTGATCGCTTCCTCGGGGTTGCGCAGGAACCGGAACCGGTCAAGCACCCATTCCTGGAACAATTCCGAATACAGATAAATCACCGGCGTCACGTAGAGCGTGATCAACTGGCTGACGATCAACCCGCCGACGATGACCAACCCCAGCGGGCGGCGGCTTTCGCCATCGGCGCCCCATCCCAGCGCGATCGGGACCGCGCCCATGATCGCCGCCAGCGTCGTCATCAGAATCGGACGGAAACGGTCCATGCTCGCATCGTGAATCGCCTGCCGGGCCGTCTCGCCCTGCGCCACGCGATGCACCGCGAAGTCCACGATCATGATCCCGTTTTTCTTCACGATGCCCATCAGCATGAACAACCCGATGAATGCGTACAGCGACGCCTCCAGTGGATGGCCCTGCGTGATCAGGCCGTAGACGAACAGCGTCGCCAGCCCCCCGACCATCGCGGTGGGCAAGGTGGAAAGCACCGTGAGCGGATGCAGATAACTCTCGTACAAAATCGCCAGGATGACGTACATCACGAACACCGCCAGGATCATCAGGATCGTCAGCGATGACATCGTTTCGCGGAACGTCATCGCCTGGCCCTGGAACTGGCCGCGCAATCCGATCGGCATCACCTGTTTGGCGGCCTGTTCCACGAAATCGGTCGCCTCGCCGATGGTCATTTTCGGCATCAGGTTGAAATTGAACGTCACGGATGGGAACTGGTTGATGTGGTTCACCGCCTGCGGGCCGACGGTCTGTTCCCAGGTCGCCACCGCCGTCAGTGGAACCAGCCGCTGGCCGTCGTCGCTGCGCAGATACAGCTTGGACAGGTCGCTGGGCTGGTTGCGATCCTGCTGGCGCGTCTCCAGGATGACCTGGTACTGGTCGTCGGTCTTTTTGATCAGGTAGACGTAATTCTGGCTGTAGGCGTTGCGCAGCAGCGTCTCGATGGCGCTGGCCGACACGCCATACATATGCGCCCGATCCCGAAGAATGTTGATCTTCAGATTCGGCGTGTGCAGATACAAATCCGAAATCGGCGGGCCGGCGAACATCGTCCCCACCTTCGACATCAGGATGCCCTGCAACTTGGCCGCGGCCGTGTACACCTCGTTGGGGTCGATGCCGCTGATCGAATAGGAGAAGTTGCCGCCCGTCCGGCTGGACGCACCCGTGGAGATTTCCAGCACCGGCTGGGGTGTCAGGACGCCGATGGCCCCCTGCAAACGGATCATCAGTTCCGTTCCCAGTTCGCTGGTCAGGTCCGCGATGCCGGGATGTTCGATCACCCGGCCGTCGATGGTCTTCAATGGCGGCCGTTTGGATGGATCCTTGAAAAACGTGATCAGGAATCCCTGGTTCGACCCTAAAAACCGGCCCATTCCCGTCAACGTGAAGGTCATGTCCACTGATGGATTGGAATGCAGCACCTCCTCGGCGCGGGTCTGATAATCGCGCATCGCCTCGGGGCTGGACCCTTCCTGCCCGATCAACACGCCCATCGCGAACGATGAATCGCCGGCCGGCAAAAACGCCTTGGGGACTTTGATGAACAAATAGACCGTCCCGAACATGCAGACCACCCAGATCACCGCCGAAATCCAGCGATGACGAAGGAAAAACCAGAGACTGGTCCCGTACATGCTCAGCACGCGATGTTCGATCACGTCGACGAACCGCTCGATGAACGATTTTTTGATTCCCGCCCCGCGCTGGCCCAGCAGTCGGGCGCACATCAGCGGCGTCAGCGTCAACGACACCAACCCGCTGGCCAGGATCGAGATGATGATCACGATGGCGAATTCGCGGAAAATGCGCCCGATGATCCCGCTCATGAACACCAGCGGCAAAAAGACCGCCGCCAGCGACAACGTCATCGACAAAATCGTGAAGCTGATTTCCTTGGCCCCGTTGATGGCGGCCTGGATCGGTTTTTCATGGAATTTTTCCATGCGCCGAACCGCGTTCTCAAGGAAGACGATCGCATCGTCCACCAGAAACCCGATCGCCAGCGTCAACGCCATCAACGACAGGTTGTCCAGGCTGTAACCCAGGATGTTCATCGCCACGAACGTCAACAGCAGCGACATCGGCAGCGCCACCGTCGGGATCAGCGTGTCGGTCGCCCGGCCCAGGAAGATGAAGATCACGATCACGACCAGGATGAACGCGATCAGCAACGTCTCGCGCACGTCGTTGACGCTGTTGACGATCGTCTTGGACCGGTCGTGCACCGGGATGATCGTCACCGACGCCGGCAACTGGCTTTGCACTTCCTGGCGGATGCTCCAGATGCTCTGCGCCACGTCCACCGCGTTGGCCCCCGCCTGACGGAAGACCGCCAGCACCACCGTCGCCTTGGGGACCTGCCGGTCGCGCACCCAGAAGCGCATGTCCACCCGGTCATCCTCAACCGTGTCGACGGCCGTCGCCACGTCCTTCAGATACACCGGCGATCCGTTCTGCGTGGCGATGATCAGTTGGGTGTAGGCCTGCGCGTTGGCAAGCTGCCCCTGCGGCTGAAGCAAAAACGTGCGGTTGGGGCCGTCAAACTGCCCGGCGCCCTGAAAGCTCGTGCCCCGCTGAATGGCGGCGCTCAGGTCGTTCATCGTCAACCCGCGCGCCGCCAGCGCCGACGGATTGGCCTGGATGCGGATGGCGGATTTACTGCCGTACACGTCCACGCGCGACACGCCGTTGAGGATGCTGATCCGCTGCGCCACCTGCGTATAGGCCAGGTCGTACAACTGGCCTTTGGTCATGCTGTCGCTGACCAGCGCGATGTACATGATCGGCTGGTCGTTGGGATTGGTCTTGGTGAACGTCGGCGGGCTGGGCAGGTCCTGCGGTAGATTTCCCGTCGCCCGGCTGATCGCCGCCTGCACGTCCGTCGCGGCCGCATCGACGCTCTTGTTCAGGTCGAACTGCAACGTCAGGCTGCAATATCCCTGCGAGCTTTTGCTGGTGATCAGCTCCAGCCCGGGGATCTGCATGAACTGCCGTTCCAGCGGCGTGGCGATGGTGCTGGCGACCGTTTCAGGGCTGGCGCCGGGATATCCCGCGCTGACCTGGATCACCGGGTAATCCACCGCCGGCAGGTCGTTCACCGGCAGGGCGAAATACGACAGCACGCCGAATAAAATCACCGAAACCGTCAGCACGATGGTCATCACCGGCCGACGAATAAATGGTTCAGATAAGCTGATCATGACCGGGCCACTCCTTGCGCAACCTGCACCTTGGCCCCCGGCGCCACCATCATCTGGCCGCTGGTGATCACCTGATCACCCCGGTCCACCCCTTTGACGATCTCCATCCACGATCCCTGCTGCTGGCCTTCGCTCACCAGCCGCATCTCGGCCGTGGAATCCTTCACGACGTAAACGAACGGTCCTTTTTGCCCGATCTGGATCGCCTCCATCGGCACCAGCACCGCATCCTTCATCTCCAGCACCAGCCGAACGTTGACAAACTGACCGGCCCAGAAATACCGGTCGGCGTTGGGCAACGTCGCCCGCAGCCGCACCGTGCCCGCCCCCGGCTGCACCGACGTGTCCAGAAACGTCAGCTTGCCCTGGTGCGGATCGCCCGGCTGTCCCGGCACCGACACCTGCACCATCAAGGTCTCTTTGGCCATGAATTCCCGGACACGGGGCAAATCCGCCTCGGTGATCGTGAATTCGGCATAAATCGGATCCAGCCGCTGCACCACCAGCAACGCCTCGTTGTTGGCCTTGACGATGTTCCCCACGTCCACCTGACGCTGGCCGGCCCGGCCATCGATCGGCGAGGTGATCGTGCAATACCCCAGGTTCAGCTTCGCCGTCCGGACGGCGGCCTCGGCCGCTTTCACCTGCGCATCGGCCACCGCCAGCGCGCTCTGTTTTTGGTCAAATTCCTGCTGCGACACCGCCTTGGTCTCGATCAGCTTTTTGGTGCGATCAAATTCCAGTTTGGCCAGAAGTTGCGACGCCTGCTGCTGCGTCACGTTCGCCTCGGCCTCCGCCAACGCCGCCTCGAACGGTTGTGGATCGATCGTGAACAGCACATCCCCTTTTTTCAGGTCCACCCCATCCTGAAAATGAACCTTCTGAAGCTGGCCGGTCACCTGCGGCTGAATCGTGACGTACTCCACCGCAGCGGTCTTGCCAATCTCATCCAGATAACTGGGCACTTTCGACACGGTCGCCTCGGCCACCGTCACCATCGCCGGCGGATGTTGCGGCGCACCACCTGCCGCCTGCTGCTCACGATTGCATCCGCCAAGCACCATCAAACCCATCGCCAGCGCCGCGGCCGGCATCGTCGTCCATATTCTCATTTTCATAAGGTATTCTCGTAGCTGCACTTAGGATTGCTTTATCCGACGTCTTTCCGAATCACTGAAAATCCCCCGAAACAGAACATCCTGAATGTCCCTGGCCTGCTCCTCAAAGGGCTTGTCGCGCCCGGCAAAATGGTTTGTAAACATCGTTCCGTACAACAGATCCGACGTCACCGCCATGATTCGTTCGGCCGGCATTTTTCGCAGTCGACCCTTGGTCATCGCCGCCAGCAGGGATTGGCGCCATTGGTCCTTGTTGTCACAACTGTGCTCGAAATAAATCGCCTTGGGACGATCGCGGAATTCGGCCCGTTCCTGGATGAACAACTCCACCAGGTCCGGATGGGTTTCAAAAAACTCCAGATACGCCCGTATCGCCACGGTCATCTTGGCGATCGGATCGTCCACCCGGCCCACCGCCAGCTCGATCGCCTCATCCAGCCGGCGAACCCCCCGTTCCACCGCGGCCAGAAACAACCGTTCCTTGGTCGGGAAATAGCGATAAATCGTCGCCTTGCCGATCCCCAGCGGGTCGGCGATGTATTGCACATCCGTGTTGCGATACCCATGCTCGGCGAAAACCTCGGTCGCCTTGTCCAAAATCTCCTCGCAACGCCGCTCACGCCGATGCTCATCACACGGCCTGCCGCGACGACAGTCCACCTTGTGATTCGACCGCGAAGATTTCACCATTTTAAGCTGCGGCATTTTTGCGATGAACGGACGATTATATCATCGACGGACGCGCCCGTCCACTAATTCATCATTATTTTTATTTTTCCACATATCGCGATTAACGCATCTTATTGTCTTCTGGAAAACCCCTCCCCGCACGCCTCATGGACGAATGGCTTGAAAGCGGCTATAGTGCTTGAGGTAAGTTCGACGACCGATTCTTTTTGCACGGGTTCTGAGTTCGTATTTTCAGATCGCGTCACCAAAGTCATTCGCCATCCCTACCAACGGGCCTTGTCGGCCACTTTCACAGGCATCCGGAAAGTAAATCCCAGGATGCGAACACGCCCAAATCAGGAGAATACCCATGGGCAGCAAGCTTTATGTCGGAAACTTGAGCTATAACACCAATAGTTCCGACCTCGAACAGTTATTCGGCCAGCACGGAACCGTGCAGTCCGCCGAAGTCATCGCCGACCGGGACACCGGCCGCAGCAAGGGCTTTGGTTTCGTGCAGATGGGCAGCGACGACGAGGCGCAGGCCGCCATCGCCGCGCTCAACGGCAAGGAACATGACGGCCGGGCCTTGACCGTCAACGAAGCCAAACCCCGCGAAGATCGACCCCGCTTTGGCGGTGGTGGCGGCGGTGGCGGCGGCCAGCGTCGAGGCGGATTTGGCGACCGCGGCGGCAAAGGCGGCGGCGGCGGCAAAGGTGGCGGTTTTGGCCGAGGCCGCTACTAATCACCCCCGACAGTTCAACCGGGCCGCTTCGGCGGCCCGGTTCCTTTAATTCCCCCACAGGAACATTCGACCTGGCTGATCTCGCCGGCGGCATGTTCAGGAGCAACCATGGTCGCCAATTCGCCTCAGGAAACCCATCCTCAGCTTGAACTCCTGCTGGCCTCCGCCGGCGCAAAAAATCGCGCCAGCATCGAAAAACATCTCGCGGCCTGTGATGCCGAGGAGGATCCCAACCACGCCCGGCTCTGGCGTCGATTGGCCTCCTTTTTGTTCGAATTGGCCCCCTTGCCCATCCAATACTCTCCCAACGCAATCCTCTTTTTCATCCCCGATGGACGTTACCGGATGCAGGTTTTTTCGTTGGAAGACCGCCGCGATGGCGTCCTTCAACTGTATCTTCCCGATGTATTGGCCGACGCCCTGCGCAAAAAAATCCTTCTCAAAACCGGCGAACATTACGCCCATCCCCAGCACAAGCTTCAACATCTACAGCTTCTGTCGCTGGATGCCTCCAACACCACGGATCCCGCAACGCACGTCAAGAACCTGATCGGCTGGAACCGAAAAGCCCTGAAAATCACGCTTCAGACCTCCGAATCCGACGGCCCACAGGTCATCACCGCCGAGGCGTTATGTGCCCTGGCATCAGAAAAATGGGCCGACAAACCCAAAGCAACCGCGGTCTGACCGTGCGAATGAATGTGTGAAGTCGTCTCTATACATCGCAGAGGCGACTGGCTCCGACCGCCGTTTCCCACCCATCAGGCATTGAATTGCCGGCGAATCGACTGGACAACATTGAGGTTCATCGCCGCCTCTTGGGCGCGCGGGCCGGTTGGGCTGATCTGCGTAAACAGCGATTCGGCTTCTTCGAGTTGTCCCAGCCGCAACAGACAGACGCCGAGGTTCAGCCGGGCATCGTCCCCGACGATTATGTGATCAAACGGAACCTCCCGGTCATACGCTCCGGTCTGTCCCATGCTGATCAGCCGGCGAAGGATCGGGATGGCGGCTTCAAAGTCATTTTGCTCAAAAGCCCGCTTGGCGCGCATCCAGATGATCGGCGCCGCGTTGGGAAACCATCGCTCGGCAAGGCTGGCGGCCTCATCCGCGGACAAGGGCAATTGATCATGGGGTGGCGCATAGGCGGCGTATTCCAGCGCGATCTCAACCAGTGCGAACGGCGGCCGCGGACAATCTCGCATCCGTGCGATTTGTTCCAATGCCTGGCACATCACCTGATGCCCCCTGGGAGCCGATTCGGGAATATCCAGCAGTGTAGCGCCGCAATGAATCATCCAGTAAAGCCTGCCCGGTCGATCGCGGATCTCCATCTCCAGCAGCCGTCCGTTTCGTTGCGCCTTGCGAAACCGGCCTTCAAAGTAGTAGTCGCAATCATGATCCAGGGTCAGGGGAGCGACCACGAGCTTCAGCCCGGTGCGCGCCACCAGATCATTGGGCCACGGATACGGCTGTTCGTGACAACGTCCGGTGAAAGAAAACCCAAGGTCGTTGCGAAGCACGCGCAGGATGATGGTTGATACATACTGATCCGCCTTCTCCCCCGGCTTCAACCCGCCAACGTGGTCGCGGCGGATGATGCCATAGGCGAGCACATCATCACGCAGCAGATACGGTCGAAATTCGTCGATACTGTCGGGCACGATGCGCTCATCGGCATCAAGCCAGAGCGTCCAGCGGCTTTGCAGGTGGGGGATCGCGGCGTTGCGGGCCGCCGCGAAATCGTCGTTCCATTCGTGGAAGATGACCCGCGCCCCCAGGTCGCGGGCGATTTGCGCCGTTGTGTCGGTTGATCCGGTGTCCACCACGATGATCTCATCGGCCAGCGCGCGGGCCGATTCGATGGATGAGGCAATCCGCGACGCCTCGTTGCGCGCGATCATGGCGACAGTGAGGAGTTTGCTCATGGATTGGGCGGACGATCATGCGGAGCGACGACGCCAAAGCATCCCGAATCCCATCGCCCCCAGGCAGACAACCGCCGAGGCAGGTTCGGGAACCGGCGAAAAGTCCGCCAGGATCGTGCCCATCTCCACCCCGTTGCTGAAGCCGACCGCGGGGGAGACGGTGCCGAATGAAAGGCGGTTGGTCGATGACAGGGAACCGATAAAAGGATCCAGCACCGCCGTATTGCCGGTGAGAATGGCATCGTTCAGTTGCGCTTCATTGAATCCTGGAAAGACGGTTTCAAAAGGCTGACCCAACGCGCCCGAAGCATCGGAAAACCCCGTGATAAAACGTTCTGTAATGCCCGATCCCAGGCCTGTGCCAAGAATGGTGTACCATTCAGAGAATCCGGACCCTGAACCAAGGGATACGCCGAGCGTGCGGTATTGCGTTCCCGCATCCATCGCGCCCAGGTCCACGATAACCCATGTCAGGTCATTGCCACCGACAAAGCGAGCGGCCGTAAATGTCCCTGCCCAGTTGGTTCGGAGATAGACCGTCTGGGTGCCATCCGCCGGAACTGCGATGGCCGGCGAGGATGAACCCGCCCAGGCAACCGCGACGGTTGCGGACAGACAGGCTTTGCGGAAGGCATCGGATTGCATACTCTCTACTCCTGAAGAAAGGTGACGACAACGAACACATCATAAATAGTCCATTGGTGAGCCGTCAACAAAAATCGGACTTGAACAGTGCCCTTTGCCCCCGGCCGACGATCAACCTACGAAATGACCGTATTTTCAAGAATGACACAATGTGAAGCGGTCCGTTTTTGGCATCATCCCATGTGCCATCATCTCATAAGGTATTTCCATGGGTGATGGATGAGCAGGCCGCAATCAACGATCCCTTGATCGTCTTCGCTGGTTGGCGGGTCGGCCGGTATTTGAGGCGAATTTTCGAGGCCGTGCCCCACCTCCGATGCGTGGTTTGCCGTGCCGGCCGTTGTGGTCATTCTGCTTCGCATGGGCGGGCGGCTTGGCCGGTCGATGGGTCGGCGCGGGCTTGGAGCGGGCTGTTGGCGGGTAGGCTGGTGCGGGCATCGGCCGTTGTGCGAACGTGGGTCCATCGGTTTTCACCGGGATGGTCCGCCGAAGCAGTTTTTCAATCGCCTTCAAATTCGCCACCTCATCATGGTCGCAGAATGACACGGCCGACCCGGATGCCCCGGCCCGCGCGGTTCGGCCGATGCGGTGGACGTACGATTCGGGTTCGTGGGTCAGGTCATAATTCACCACGTGCGTGACCCCGTCGATGTCGATGCCGCGCGAGGCGATGTCGGTCGCCACCAGGACTGGAATTTTATTGCTGCTGAAACTGGCCAGCGCCCGCCGGCGGGCGTTCTGGCTTTTGTTGCCATGAATCGCCTCGGCGCGAATCCCGTATCCATGCAGATGCCGCACCACCCGGTCCGCGCCATGTTTGGTGCGCGTGAAGACAATGGCCCGCGACATCGGCAAATGTTCCACCAGGTGCGCCAGCAGCGCCGGCTTGTTGTGCTTTTCCACGCGATAGACCGATTCCTCGATCCGGTCCGCGGTGGATGAAACCGGCGCCACATGTACCCGGATCGGATTGCGTAAAATCGACTCGGCCAGCTTTTGAATCTCCGGCGCCATGGTCGCGGAAAACAACAACGTCTGCCGATTGGTTGGCAGCTTCGCCGCGATTTTGCGGATGTCGTTGATGAATCCCATGTCCAGCATCCGGTCGGACTCATCCAGCACCAATGTTCGCACGCCATCCAGTTTGACGTGACCCTGGTTCATCAGGTCCAGAAGTCTTCCCGGCGTGGCCACCACCACATCGACCCCTTTGTTCAGGGCTTGAACCTGCGGATTCTGGTTGACCCCGCCGAAAATCACGGCGTACAACAATCCCAGTTCCCTGCCATAGGTTCGGAAGCTGTTGCCGATCTGGCTGGCCAGTTCGCGGGTGGGACACAACACAAGACAACGCACCCGACGGGCCGAACCGGCCGGCGGCGAATCGGCCGAGAGGCGATGCAGGATCGGCAGCGCGAACGCGGCGGTCTTTCCCGTGCCGGTCTGGGCACATCCCAGCACATCCCGTCCTTCCAGAACGTGCGGGATGGCCTGCGCCTGGATCGGCGTCGCATTGGCATAACCCTGGGCCGCCAACGCGCGAAGTATCGGTTCTGACAAATGGAGATCAACAAACTGCATGAGAAGACAACCCTTCTGGTGGTCCACC
Organism: Phycisphaerales bacterium; assembly: GCA_020853095.1. Classification (GTDB taxonomy): domain Bacteria; phylum Planctomycetota; class Phycisphaerae; order Tepidisphaerales; family Tepidisphaeraceae; genus JADYZN01. The sequence continues at coordinate 128,439 of JADYZN010000035.1, forward strand.
AAGGTGGACATTGCGCACCAAAACCAAAGGGCCACGGCAACCTTGCCGATCAATGCCGGTCTGTGCGCTACAACTGGGTATGAGAAACGATCAGGAAGGTGCCCAAAGGTGGGAAATTCGTGATGAATCCAGGCAAACAGTTGCTGGGGTCATCATAGCCGCATTGTTGGCCCCGGTCCAATGACCATGACAAGAAATCCATGGACAAATTCCGATTATCCGCTTTGCGCCCTATAATCAGATCGACATGACCGCTTTTGTGGAATCTTGCGTCAGTGCCGCCACCGGCTCGGCCGTCGCCGCCGAGCGCCGGTCCCGGCATCGGCCGCGCGCCCGACAATTGCTCAAGGCGCTGGCCGGCAAAAGGAACGTCCTGATCGCCACCCACCTTCATCCCGATCCGGATGCCATCGCCTCGTGCCTGGCCTTGTGTACGCTGCTGACCCTCAAGTTGCCCAACGCCAAATTCAATGTTTCGGTCACGGGAAAGATCGGCGGCGGACTCAATGCGATTTTTCTCCAGCAGGCCGACCCGCGATTTGTTCCCTGGGATACGCTGGACTTTGGTCAATTTGACGCGGTGTTGCTGTTGGACACCCAGCCACCCTTCGCCAACAACCCGTTGCCGGCGGACGTGCAGCCGCTGGCGGTGATCGACCACCACCGCAGTCGTGGACGCCCGCCCAAATGCGCCTTTTGCGACACCCGATCGGACGTCGGCGCCACCAGCTCGATCATCTTCTCCTATTACATGGAGCTGGAAGTCCCGATCTCGCGTGAAATGGCGGCGACGCTGCTGTTTGCGATCGAATCAGACCTGGCCGGGGCCGCTGGACAGCCCGGAGAACTGGACAACGTCGCCCTCTCCAGCCTGACCCTGCAGGCCGACACGCGCAAGTTGTACAAGATGCGCTACGTCGATCTGCCGCAGTCGTATTACATCGCCTATGCCAACGGCCTGAACAACGCGCTGTATTACGATTTCGCATTGATGTCGCACATCGACGAGATCGACACCCCTGAAAAGCCGGCCATCATCGCCGACTTTTTGCTCCGGTTCGACAAAGCCCAGTGGTCGCTGGTCACCGCGATCAATGGCCGATCCATGGTCCTGTCGTTGCGGACCAATTCAACCAAGCTGTCGGCGTCGGACATCATGAAACGGCTGGTGCGAAACCTCGGCGAAGGAGGCGGCCATCGCACCAAGGCCGGCGGGTGGATTCCACTTGAAAGCGGCACGCCCACTGAGATCGAACGCATCCGCGAATTGTTGCGCCGGCGATATCTGCGCGCCTTGGGCATCAAGGCCGCGCGCGGGCAACGGCTGGTCCCCAAATTGAACGTCTCTTAACCGATTATCACGCCATGTCTTATGTTTGGCTCAACGGAAACTGGGTGGACGAATCGGCCGGCGCGATTTCGATTCGTGACAGCGGTTTTTTGCACGCGGCGGGAATTTTCACCACGTTGCGATCCGCAGGCGGCGTGCCGCTGTTTCTGGATCGGCATTTAAGCCGGTTGCGCGATTCCTGCCAAAAACTGTCGATCCCTCATCCATTTGAGGATGACCAACTGACCGTGGCAGTGCGGGAGATTATGGAGCGCAACTCCTTGCCTGAAGCGAGGTTGCGAATCACCATCACGCGCGGCGTGCCTGATGCGGAATCCTTCGCGCCGACGGTTTTGATCACCGCGACCGCATTTACGGCGTATCCGGCGGAATCGTATGAGCGGGGCATCACGGTTTTGCTGTTGGATGAGCAAAAATTAAATCCATACGATTTTCAGGCGGGACACAAAACGTTGAATTATCTGTCCCGACTGGCCGGCCTGCGCAGCGCGGCATCCCGCAGCGCGGGAGAGGCGCTCTGGTTCAACGTCCACAACTACCTTCAAAGCGGCAGCATCAGCAACGTGTTGATCGTGAAGGATGGAAAAGTTCTGACTGCTCCCACACCCCATGAGATCGCCGAGCCGGCCATTCAGGAACGGATGGCATATCCACGCAGCGCGGTCCTGCCGGGAATCACCCGCGCGGTGGTGCTGGAATTGGCCCGGCAAAACGGCATCGAGGTGGAATTGTCGGCAATCAGCGTGAACCAATTGCTCGATGCGGATGAGGTGTTTTTGACCAACAGCATCATGGGGGTGATGCCCGTCTGTCGAGTCGAACGAAGCGTCATCGGCGATGACCGGCCGGGATCGGTGACGCGGAAATTGGCCCAGATGTATCGGCTGGAGATGGATCGTCAGATCAAATCATGACGCGATCGCCCCGGATGTCCGGCGGCGATAGGATTGCGGGTTCATGCCGGTTTTTCGTTTGAATCGAAGCGAAAAGTAAAACGGGTTGTCGAAGCCGGTTTCAGCGGCGATTTCCTTGATGGATTGGGTGGTCATGTCCAGCAGTCGGGCGGCGTGGTTGAGCCGTTGCATTTCGAGAAATTGCTGCGGGGTGTAACCAACCTGCGCGCGAAACAGGTGCGAGAGGTGCGATGGTGACAAACAGCACTGTTCCGACAGGGATGCCAGCGTGATTTTTTGCTTGAAATGACGGCAGAGATACTCCGTCGCAGCGCGGATGCGTTCATCCATCGGCGGGATTTTGGATTGCGGATTGACCTCATCACACCAGAGCAAGGCGGCCTCCATGGCATTCATCGCCAACTCTTTGGCATGCCGCGGCGCGCCTTGGACCGCCTTGTTCGATTCTTTCAGACACCCCACCACCCGGCGGCGAACGTCGTTGGAATTTTTGCCAAGCCTTAATCGCATCAGGCCCGGAACGATCTGCGGCCAGTTCAACCAGGAATGCCAGGTCAGGCGGGGATGAAAATGCGCCCACAACAGCTCCCAGCGCAGCAGCGTCGGCTCGACGCTGTAGTCGTGCGGGATGGATGGCTTCAACATGACCATATCGCCCGGCTCGACGATCAAATCACCTTCGCCGGACCCATTCGGATATGAATATCCGAACCGCCCTTTTCCGGAGATCGTATAGATCATCAACCAATCCTCGGTTCCCTGGGGTCGCCAGGCATAATATCCCGTTCCCTTGTAATAGTGGCCGGTGATGATCTGATTGACCGGAGCGTGAGGGGTTATCCGGCGCGGTTTCATTCGCAAGATATTATATGTTTTTCATTCTCGATTCAATTCCCATTCTCCAGCCGGCAGGTCATGCTGTTGAACGTACTCAATCGAGGTTTTGAAGGAGCCGACATGTCGATGTTACAACAGAAGATGAGTTGCCCGGACAACAGCGCGGAGCAATTTGAACAGGATGGATTTTTCATCGCGCGCGGGTTGTTGTCACCGGCGGATGTCGAGACGATTCGAGAGACTTTCATGCAACAGGCCGCCAACGGGCCGGTTGAAGGGTTGTCGGAGACTCATCGGCCGGTCGGCAACGCATCACGCGGATATGACAAGTCCGACCCGCTGTCATTTTATCCGCGCATGATGCAGCCGCATCAGCATCCGGAGCTGGCGGTCGGGCCGGTGGCGATGAAGTACATGCTTCATCCATCGCTGCATCCGCTGCTCAAGGCGTTTATTGGCCAGGAGCCGGTCGCGGTGCAGAGCATGTTTTATTTCAAGCCGCCCGGGGCGCGCGGGCAGGATCTGCACCAGGACAATTTTTACCTTCGCGTGAAGCCGGACACCTGCATGGCGGCGTGGATCGCCATTGACGATGCGGACGAGGAGAACGGCGGCATGGTCGTCGTTCCGGGCACGCAGAACATGGAGATCGCCTGTCCGGAACCGTCGGATCGAAGCCGGTTTTTCACCGATCACCATATCGAGCCGCCGCCGGGCATGAAGCCGGTCGCGACCAATCTTAAAGCGGGCGATGTGCTGTTCTTCAACGGCAGCCTGATCCACGGTTCGTACGAGAACAGCAGCAAGGATCGATTTCGACGGTCGTTGATCTGCCATTACGTCCCGGATAATTCATCGGAACTGTCCCAATGGTACACCACGCGCCTGCGTTTTGACGGCACAACCATCTCCATCGCCCCGGCACAGGGAGGCGGCCCCTGCGGCAATCTCCAGGAAATCGCAAAGCCGCATTAAATGGGGTCTGTTTGATGTCGGAAAGGATGACCTTGTGTCGCATCGGGCTGGTGGGATAGGGCGCCATGCCCGTCGATGATCGTATCGTCATCGACAGATTTTCACGGATGGTGTAAACTATCCGCTGGAGAATGTGATGCGAAAGACCGATTGTCATCCATTACCCATCAATCAAATCGAGGCATTCTGCCGCAAACATGGCATTGCTGAATTTTCGCTTTTCGGGTCGATACTTCGAGATGATTTCGGTCCGGACAGCGATGTGGACGTGCTCATCGCACTCCTGCCCGGCCGCGAGATGACCATCGAGGCCTTCATGGACATCCGGGATGAACTTTCAATGATGTTTGATGGTCGCCCGATCGACCTGGTGCAAAAGCCCCTGCTGACCAATCCTTTCCGCCGTCATGAAATCCTCCGGACGCGGCAGGTGCTGTATGCCGCATGAGCATGGAGAGAACGCCTCGCTGTACGACATGCTATACGCCGCGGAACGGACGCTACGCATGATCGCCGGTCAATCGCGACGGGATTACGACAACAACGAAATGCTTCGGTTGGCGGTCGAGCGCAGCATCGAGATTATCGGCGAAGCGGCCCGTCGCCTGCCGCAGTCATTCCGCGATGCACACCCGCAAATCGCCTGGCGGGCGATCATGGCTACACGACATATCCTCGCGCATGACTACGACGAAGTGAATAATGATACGGTTTGGAGAATCCTGACCGACCATATTCAGCCGCTGATCAGCCAGCTCAAACTCCTGATCCCGCCACCGCCGCCGATGGATCCTTGATTCCTCCATTATCGGAGTCGCGTCGGGTTGGATCGACCGTTACAATCACCGGCATGTCGCTGCCCAAAACGGTCGTTGGAGTTCGGATTCCCGGTTCGGAATATGACATTTCGGTCGGGTGCGGGCTGATCCAGTCCGCCGGGGCGATGTTGCGCGCGATTTCGCAAAGCGACAAGGTGATGGTGTTGAGCGATTCGCAGGTGGGGCCGCTGCATCGGCCGGCGCTCAAACAGGCGTTGGAATCGGCCGGGTTGCGCGTGATCGAGGCGACGATACCGGCCGGCGAGGAACACAAGGGATTGAACACCCTGCTGCCGGTTTACGACCAGTTTCTGTCCAGCCACATCGACCGGCAGACGCCGCTGCTGGCACTGGGGGGCGGCGTGGTGGGAGACATGGGCGGGTTCGTCGCGGCGACGATCCTGCGCGGGATTCCGTTGATCCAGATACCGACCACGTTGCTGGCGATGGTGGATGCCAGCGTGGGAGGCAAAACGGGGGTGAATCACGCGGTGGGGAAAAATCTGATCGGGGCGTTTCATCAGCCGGCGGCGGTCTGGATCGATCCGGCCGTGCTGACGACGCTGCCACCCAGGGAATTGCACGGCGGGCTGGCCGAGTGCATCAAACACGACATCATCCGCGATGCGAACGGATTTGCGCAACTGGAACAGAACATTCACCGCGCCCTGTCGCTGGACCTGGATTATCTGCAACAGCTCATCGCCCACAACGTGGCGATCAAGGCATCGGTGGTGGCGGAAGATCCGTTTGAACGGGGCGTGCGGGCGCATCTGAACCTGGGCCATACGTTTGGACACGCCATTGAGACGGTCTCCGGGTATGCGTATTCGCACGGAGAGGCGGTGGCGCTGGGCATGGCGGCGGCGGCAACGCTGGCCGAATCGCTGGGGCTGATTGATGAACGCTCCCGGCTGCGCATCAACGCGGTGATCGCGCAGGCACAACTGCCCACGGCCGGGCTGAAGCTGGACATCGATCAGGTGGTCGAGGCGATGGCGTTTGACAAGAAGATCAAATCGGGGCGGTTGCGGTTTGTGCTGCCAGCGCCGATCGGCCGGGCGATCATCCGCGATGATGTGCCTGCGGAACTGGTTCGCGATGCGGTGCAAAGTCTGGCGTAAGACCAGTACCGGACACCCTTCAGTTTCCCATGATCGCGCTGATCATCCGCACCACGTTCATCATCTGATCGACATCATGAACTCGCAGCAGCGATGCGCCGTTGGCCACCGACCAGCCCACCGTCGCGGCCGTGCCGAAGAGCCGATGTTCGGCCTCCGGCCCTTCGCCGGTGATTCGACCGATGAAGGCCTTGCGTGAAGTGCCCACCACGACCGGGCGGCCCAGTTGGTCCAGTTCATTCAACCGCCGCAGCAATTCGAGGTTGTGCGCATCGGTTTTGCCAAAGCCGATTCCAGGGTCGATCAGAATGTCCGGCCGATCCACCCCCGCCGACACCGCCGCTTCGATCCGGCGGGCCAGATGTTCCATCACCTCGCGAAATACGTCATCGTAGTGCGGATTCACCTGCATCGTCGCCGGTTCGCCCTGCATGTGCATCAAAATAATGGGAACGTGGCGTTTGGCCGCCAGAGGCAGCATGTTCGCATCGGCCGAGCCGGCGGAAACGTCATTGATCAGGTGCGCGCCGGCATCCAGCGCGGCACGGGCCACCGCCGCATCCCGCGTATCGACCGACAAGGTCACGGTGTCGCGTAATTGCTCGATCACCGGGCGGATGCGGCGAATCTGTTCATCGGCCGACACCGGCATCGACCCCGGCCGGGTGGATTCGCCTCCGATGTCCAGCACCGCCGCCCCGGCCTCGACCATCCGCCGGCCATGATCGACGGCCGCCTCCACGCGCACGAATTTTCCCCCATCGCTGAAACTGTCGGGCGTGACGTTCAACACACCCATCACCAGCGCCGCGCGCCGGGGCTGTCGCAGCCAAAGTCGAAATTCATCCGGTTGCATCGGTTATTCGACCAGGTTTTTCTCGAACACGATCAGGTTGTCCGCATGGGTGGAATCCCAGCGGATTCCAACGATGTCATATCCCATGGTGATGGCGAAATGGACGAATTCGCGCTGGTGGTTCATGCACTCGCAGCGGATGAATTCATAGCCGTGGTCCCTGGCCCATGCCTGCTGGGCTTCCTGAAGCTGGCGGCCGACGCCATGCCGGCGAACGTCGCCGGCCACGCCGCCCAGCCAGTGATAAAACATGCCGGGCTTGAGTTCAAAGCCGATCCAGAACCCCACCGGGCGATCTCCCATCCGCGCCAGCAGCGTCAGTGGATTGTATCGGCCGGTGAAACGCCGTTTGAAAAATTCCGCCTCACGCTTGGGACGGAAAATGGTGTTGTGCAATTCCACCGCCTGAGCCAGCATCCCTTCGTCTGCGATAATGATGTCCGCCTGCGCCACGGGTGTTGATCTCCTCCGAAAAGAGAGGTGAATGGTATCCAAAAAACCATGCAAATTCATGGGACACGCCACAACGCATCCCATCGGCCGCCGCAAGGTGGCCGGCCATCAATCCATCCATCGCCGGCACGCATTCAACCCGGCGCCGGCAGCGCGTTGCCGCCGAGATCGACATCCGTGCGGGCGTCGCTGGCATTGGGCTGGACGACCGAACCGCGGCGGTTCTGCTCTTTTTCAAGCAACTCGCCCACCGTCGGCTTGGTGAGGGTTTCGCCCCGCATCAGGCGGTCGATGTCGGCCGAATCCAACGTTTCATACCGCACCAGCGCCTTGGCCAGCGCCTCGACGCGGTCGCGGTTGGCTTCCAGCAGTTGGCGGGTTTCTTCGTACAGGCGATCGATCAGCTTCTTGACTTCCTCGTCAATCGCCTTGGCGGTTTCCTCGGAATATTCGCGGCCGCCGCCAAAATCGCCGAACATGCCCGGCTTGGAATCATCCTCGCCGTAATAGACAAATCCCAGCCGGTCGTTCATGCCCCAGTCGCGGACCATCTTGCGGGCCAGGCCGGTGGCCTGACGGATGTCGCCGATGGCGCCGGTGTTCACGTCGCCGCAGAACATCTCCTCGGCGATGCGGCCGCCAAACGCGGTCTTCATCGTGGCGATGCACCACTTGCGCGACAGGTTGTTGCGGTCCTTTTCCGGCAGCGCCATCGTCGCCCCGCCGAAATTGCCGCGGGGGATGATCGTCACCTTGTGGATCGGATCGGCGTCCTTGGTCAGGTGTTGCACCACGGCATGGCCGGCCTCGTGGTAGGCGGTTGCGATTTTTTCCTTTTCATCAATCACGCGGCTTTTTCGCGCCCGGCCCCATCGGACCTTGTCGCGCGCCTCTTCCAGGTCATCCTGTTCGATAAACTCCTTGCCCGCCAGCGTCGCGCCCAGGGCCGATTCGTTGATGATTGCGGCCAGGTCGGCGCCGCTGAATCCCGGCGTGGCGCGGGCCAGACGCATCAAATCCACGTTCGGTCCCAGCTTCACCTTGCGCGAGTGGACCTTGAGAATTTCCAGCCGGCCTTTGACATCCGGCAGCGGAACGTAAACCTGGCGATCAAAACGGCCCGGACGAGTCAACGCCGGGTCCAGCACGTCCACGCGGTTGGTGGCGGCACAGACGATCACCTGGTCGTTGGTTTCAAATCCATCCATCTCCACGAGGATCGCGTTGAGGGTCTGTTCACGTTCATCGTGGCCGCCCGAACTGAACCCCGACCCGCGACGACGACCCACCGCGTCGATTTCATCCAGGAAGATGATGCACGGCGAGTTGTCCTTGGCCTGTTTGAACAGATCACGCACGCGGCTGGCGCCCACGCCGACGAACATCTCGACGAAATCCGAACCGCTGATGGAAAAGAAAGGCACCTCGGCCTCGCCTGCGATGGCCTTGGCCAGCAGGGTTTTGCCGGTTCCCGGTTCGCCGACCAGCAACACGCCGCGCGGGATGCGCCCGCCGAGGCGTTGGAACTTTTTGGGATTTTTCAAAAACTCGACGATCTCCATCACCTCATCCTTGGCCTCTTCCACGCCGGCCACGTCGTCAAACGTGACGTTGGTGTGTTCCTTGGAGGTGATCTTGTGACGCGAACGGCCAAAGTTGCCGAGCATCCCGCCGGCCCCGGCGCTGTTGCGCAACTGGCGGAAGACGAAGAACCAGATGAAACCGAAGATCAGCAACCACGGGACCAGCGGCACCAGCAGGTTGATCAGCAGGTTCTGGCTGTCTTCCATGGTCAGCACGGCATTGTGGCGCTTGGCATTCAGTTGAATGACCATCTGTTCACTGACCGGCCCGTCGGTGGACAGTTTGACGCGGAAGGCCTTGACCTTCTGGCTTTGGCCCTCGACGGGCATTTCGGTGCGAAATTCGCCGTTGGCCTCGCTGCCGGAAATGGTGAACGATTTCACCTGGTCGGCTTCGAGGCGGGTCATGAAATCGCTGAACGGAATCTCCGTCACCTGGCGGTTTTTGGAGTTCAGCAGGACAAACAGCATGATCGCCAGGCCGACGAATAGAATCCATCCGAACAGGCCGCGGCCCATGCGCATCCCCCCGTTGGGGCCGCGTGTATTTGGCCCCTTGCGGGTGGGCCGATCGGGTCGTTGTTCTGCCATAAGCGAATTCCTTGGTTGTGGATCCGAGGGGGTTGCGGATCGGCCCCATCGAATATACGGCTCAAACGCCTAATGATACGGTGGATAATCGGTACTTTTCCACTCGATTCACCGGTTTGGGCGCGGAATAATCGTTACCGCCCGCGCCGGCGGCATTGGCCGGTGGTCAGCCGGGGCATCACCAGTCGGCCTGCAATTCCTGTACGATTCCCAACGCCAAACGTTCCACCGCCTGCTGGGCGCCGACCGATTCGCCTTCGCCCAGGGTGGGATAATAGGTCGTCGCCTGCTCAAAACCTTTGCGTTGGGCGAGAATTTTGCCGGTTCGCAGGTCTTTCCAGATAAAATTAACGCGAAGCGTGACCAGTTGTTCCTGTGGAATGGAGGTATGCAGGTCGGAACTGATCGGGTCAATGTGAACCGAGGTCAATTCCCCTTCCAGGATCGTATCCGCCCGATCACGGGAAACGACTTTGTAGGGGGTGCTGGCCTCGATCTGCTGGGCCAAAGCCCGTGTCAGCTTGAATTCAACACCCTGGTGAAAATCCTTGCTGGTAAAGATTTCCACCGCGACCGACTGCACATCCTGGCGATAAAGCGACTGCCAGCGATAACCGCCCGGCGCATCGCCTTCGTTGGCCGAACGATACGAACACCCCCCCGCCATCAACGCCGGCAACACCCCGACAAGCAGTAAGACAAAATAAATCCTGGGCTTGCGCATGTGCTGTAACATCAATGACTTGGCTGCGTTGAGGGCAAATATCCTTCGCCGGGCTGGGGTTGCAGACCTTCCAAGGCCCAGGCAGGCATCTTCGCCAGCCTTTTGCGGGCATTCTCGGCGGCGGGTTCATTGGGGAAGGTTCCGATCAGGTAACGATAATTCCAGACCGCCCCTTTGAGCTGGTTGGTACGACGATAAAACTCGGCCGTGACGTATATTTTGTCCGCCAGGGTTTGATCGATGCGGGCGATGATGGTCGGTAGGTTGTCGCGGGCCGCCAGATCGGGATAGGACTGGATCATGTCCACAAGCTGTGAGCGGGCATTGACCAGCTCGGTGGGATCAAATCGCAGGCCGCGAAACTGGGCATAGGCGGAGAAGGCCTGACGGAGCTTGGTTTGCGGTAAAACCGGGCTGCGCGGATAGTTACGTCCATAAGCGGCATAGGCATCCGCCGCCAGTTCGTAATCGCCGATGGAATAATAATAGTCGGCCGTCCGCAACAGCGATTTTTCAGCCAGTGGCGAACCCGGCGAACGCTGCTGGATGCGATAGAGCATCTCGATGGCCTCATCCTCGGCCGAAAAGAGCGGAATCAGCAGAAATCGGCGTTTATAGCCGTTGAGATAGTCGTCGGCGATCTGATACTGTTTTTCCAAAGCCCGATAGAACAACGGACTTTCGGGGTATTCATCCATCAGTTCGTCGAGGTAGTAAAAGCTCTTGATGCGGTCGCCGTATTGAAAGAATGCCTCGGCCACCAGGAACAACCCCCGGTCGCGCAAGGGTGAATCTTTGTGTTCCAGAACCCAGTTCAGGGCGATTTTTTTGGCGGCGTTGTACTGGTGATGACCAAGGAGTTGCTCGGCCCGGTCCAATGCCGGATCCGATGTCGGACGGCTGGTCGGCCTGGCGACATCCTGCCACCCCTGGCCGGTCAATTCACTGACGTGCGGCTCGGCGGATACGACACCCGTCAACGCCATCGACAACGCGAAAATCCAAATCCCTCGGCCCGGCATCATGGCGCGAATTGTACCGACACAACGGCCGGATGCCAGACACTTCAAACGAATTTGACGGTTTTACGGCGTCGTTGGACCCTGGGTCGTCCGAAGGCATCGGTCTCGGTGCGGACACGGCGTTCAGGAACATCGGAGAACAGGGAAGGGGCCTCATCGGCGGATGGAGCGGGCACAACGGATGGTTTGCCATTGGCCTGAGCGCGTTGTTGCAGGGCGCGTTCGAGGCGTTTTTGGGCATAGGCGACGTATTCGCCGGATTGGTCGATGCCGACGTATTTACGGCCAAGCAATGCGGCCGAGACGATCGTGGTTCCGCTGCCGTTGAATGGGTCCAAGACGATGTCGCCGGGGTTGGACGAGGCACGAATGATCCGGTCGAGCACCTGCATGGGCATCTGGCAGCCGTGCCACCCTTCGCGTTCATTGAACGTGCCGCAAACCCGGCTGACGTTCCAGGTGTCCGAATCGGCTTCAAACCAACCTTCGGGCGTTTCCTGTGGGCGCAGATACCACACATCGTCCGGCAGCTTCCCCTTGGGGTTGGCGCGGGCATCGGCATAGGTGGTCTGGCGGGCGCTGGCGACGCGGACGGCATCGGGATTGAACGTGAAATTTTCCGCTTCCTTGGTGAAATAAAGGATGTGCGTGTGGCTGCGGGCGAATTTTTGTTTGGTCTGCTGGCCGAAGGTGTAATGCCAGATGATCCAGTTGCGCATCACCAGCCCCAGTTCACGACGGGCGATGACGCACAGGTCGGCGGCGTAATCATCGCCGATCGCCAGATAAAACGAGCCGGTGGGCTTTAAGGCGCGCTGAACGGCCGCCATCCAGTCCTTGCTGAATTGGAGATAATCCTCGTGTTTTCGGCGGTCATCGTAGCCGTGGTAGAGATAACCGATGTTGAATGGCGGATCGGCAAATACAAGGTCCACCCACCCTTCGGGACCATCGTTGAGAACCTGGATTGAGTCGCCTTGAATGATTTGATTGATTTCGGGCATATCAACCGCATTGTAACGGAGTTGCCCCTGTCCGAAAGAGGCAATGGACCTATAATCATCTTGCGATGGAGCGATTTGCAAACAGTTCGATTCTTCGTCTGCTGGATGCCAATGCCAACCGCGCACGCGAGGCGCTGCGGGTGATGGAGGATTATGCGCGGTTCGTGCTGGATGATGATGAGTTGTGCGGACGGCTGAAAGAGATTCGACACGAGTTGGCCGTATCGACACAAGTCTTTATTCAACAAGCCATTCTGTGCCGAGATACGCCCGGCGACGTGGGGACGGACAACAAGACCGCCGGCGAATTGTCACGGGAGGACATCGGCCACGTCGTCACGGCGGCGGGGAAACGACTGGGAGAAGCCCTGCGATGCCTGGAGGAATTCGCCAAGATCGACCACCCATCGACGGCCGGACAAATCGAAGCGATTCGGTATCGGTGTTATGACATTGAGCAGGTTGTCGCGCGAACACTCCATCCACATGGAAGGATGGAACAGGTTCGGCTGTGCGTCTTGATTACGGAGTCGGCCTGTCGGCGGCCATGGATGGAGGTGGCAACCGAAGCGATCCTCGGCGGAGCGGATTGTCTTCAACTGCGGGAAAAAGAGCTGGATGGCAAAATCTTGCTCCGGCGGGCGGTCGAATTTGTGCAAATGTGTCGCCGGCATGGGGTGGTGAGCATCATCAACGACCGTCCGGACGTGATGATGATGGCCGGGGCGGATGGGGTGCATCTGGGACAGGAGGACATGCCGGCGGCCGAGGTGCGGAAATGGGTGGGGCCGGACAAAATCATCGGCGTCAGCACGCATCACATCGAACAGGCCCGCCAGGCGGTGCGCGATGGGGCCGATTACATCGGTGTGGGGCCGTTCTTCAAAAGTTCCACCAAACCGCGCGACTTCATCGCCGGCGCTGAATATGCGAAACAGGTGGCGGCCGAGATTCGCATCCCGGCGATGGCGATCGCGGGGATTACGGCGGCGAACGTGGATCAGGTGCTGGAGAGCGGATTGAAGGCCGTGGCGGTCGCGTCGGCCGTGACGGGGCGTGATGATGTGCGACAATCGGCGGCCGAATTGAAATCGCGATTAAGCCGGGCCTACAATGCCGCGAAGGAGATTTGAATGAAACCCATCAACGTCGCGGTATTCGTGGGCAGCCTGCGTCAGGATTCGTACAATCGCCGGCTGGCCAATGCGATTGAGAAGTTGGCGCCGGCCGATTTGAAATTCAAGCACATCCGGATCGACGACCTGCCTTTGTACAACCAGGATTTTGACAAGGCCTATCCGCCGGCTTGCCAGAGGTTGAAACAGGAAGTGCAAAGCGCCGATGCGCTGTTGTTTGTCACGCCGGAATACAACCGGTCGATCCCGGGGGTGTTGAAGAACGCCCTCGACATCGCCTCGCGGCCGTGGGGGACCAATTCGTTCGCCGGCAAACCGGCGGCGATCTGCGGCATCTCCATCGGCGCGGTCGGGACGGCCATATCACAGCAACATCTGCGCGGTTCGCTGGCCTTTCTGGATGCGCCGACGATGACGCAGCCGGAGATGTATCTTCAGTTCCAGGATGGAATGATCGAGCCGGATGGAACGATCGGAACCGAACGAACGACCAAGTTCATTCAGGGGTTCGTGGACCGGTACGCGCAGTGGGTGAGGAAATTTGTCGGTTGACATGGCCGGCGTGAAGCATGACGGCATGACAAACAAATCGTCATCTGGCCGTCACGGATTCGGAAGCATTCCTGTTCAACGGTTTATGCCGGGAATTTGATTTGATCTCCTGATCCTGCCGGAGATCGAAATCATACCGATCGCCCTGGCGATTGAAGCGGGCGTGCATCCAGCCGTGCGGGGTGAGCAGCGAAAGTTGGCCTTGATCGAGGCCGCCGGGACGGGGATCGAAGGTATATTCGGACCAGCCGGGGGCGGTGGGTCGAAGGCCAAACAGATGCCGGACGATCACGTGGGCCGGAGAGCTGCCCCAGGGGTGTGCCCAACTCATGTTGAGTTTGTCATCGGCCAGAAAAGATTCGGTGGTGACGGTGGCCCCCTGCCGGATCATGTGCAACCATGATTTGCCATCGTCGCGGGTCATCAACTCGACGGCGCGGCGGTCCTGGCCATATTGGAATAGTGTTTCCAGAAGATATTGGGCGGTGTAGACGCTGCAGGACATCCCTTTGTTCAGAATGAACTCAAGACAATTCGCAATTCGATTCGATGGGACCAGGCCGAAGCGCAAGGCGAAGAGGTTGGCGTGAAATGAGCTGTGGCGGCTGTTCAATGAATCGACATAGAGGCCGGCATCGGGATTGAACAAGTGATGGTTGAATCCCGCGTGAAGCTCGGCGGCGAGAGTGGCGAAGCGGCCGGCATCGGCATCGTAACCCAGCCAGCGGGCGAGTTGTTCAAGCAATTGCAAACCCCACCAGGCATAGGCGTTGGGGACGGCGTTGGCGGGGCCGAATTCATACCCATCGCGGCAGTTGGCGGGCCAGTCGATGAGGGTTTCGCGTGGAAATTCGCGGATCAGGCCCTCTTTGAGCAGTGAATGAAACGACGTCCGGTCGCGCAGATATGCGTAGTGATCGCGCACAAATTCAACGTCGCCGCTGTGGAGCAGATATTCGTAAAACAGGGGGATGTACGTCTGCCACCATTCGCAGGGGAAGGTGGGGTGGCCGATGAGATAGGCCAGCGTCCGGCGGGCGGATTCGCATGAGCCTTCGGTGTTGAACTGCGTGAGCATGGTGACCAAGGCATCGGCTTCGTACGCCAGTCGCTCGCGGGTGAGACAGTCGGTGTACACGTCGGCCGTGGTGAAGGCGACCGAGTTTTTGCATAGATTCCAGACCTGTTCGAGGCGGGGGTCGCTGCAAGAGAACGTGGAGCGGGTTGAATCGAACGGAGCGGCGGCGGCGATGGCGGTGATGTCACGGCTGGTCAGCTCACCCTTCCATCCAAGTACTTCGGCATGGCGGAACATGCGCAACCCCAGATGGGAAAGGGGTTCGCTGTCGGGGGTGAAGGTCCAAAGTTCCTGATAGCAATTTCCGGTGCGAAGCTGGAAGCGGGCGTGGCCGTTGGGTTGAAGTTCCTCGGCCAATCGAAGCTCGATCACCCCTCCGCCCGGCGGGCAGGCCAGTTCGATGCCGCCGAAGAGCGCCCGGCCAAAATCAATGAGAAAATTGCCCTCGCCCAGTTTTTTGATGGTTTGCGGCCGCAGACAGGTCAGCTCGTAGGGAGGTGTGGAACAAATTTCGCAAGGTTGATCCGCCGCGCCGAAACAGGCGGCGGGCTTCCACGCCGAATCGTCAAAACCGGGCTGTCGCCACCCCTGTGGGTGGACCCGGCCATCGAGGTGTTCGCGGTATTCGCCCGGGCCCGGGTCGCCTTTGAAAAACTGGTCGATGGATTGTTGTTCCCAACAGACGGGGCGATAAACGGCGTTGGCATCCAGTTGTTTCCAATGCCGGCCGCTGCGGACCTGATGATGCGAGCCATCCGCACAGGTGATGTCGATGAACAGGGCGAACCCCTTTTGTTCGCCGCGTAAAAGGACCGCCAGAGCGTTTGGTCCCTGTTTGAGAAAACCGGTCAGGTCATATTGTTGCAGCACCGGCACGCCATCTTCGATCGGTCGAAACGGGCCGATGGCCGCCAGTTGGCCGTTGGCGTAAAAGCGATATTTCACGAAGCTGCCGCCGACAAGCCATTGCTCGTATTTGTATTCAGAGGGCAGGATTTGCCAGTGGTGGATGGCGTAGGTGTGCGGGTCGGCGACGATTTTCAACGTGGCGCGGGCCGGCGGTGCGGGAAGGTTCAATTCGTGCCGGCAGAAAGATTGCCCCGGCCCGCCGATCCATTGGCAGGAGGTGAATTCCGGAACCTGTTGTTTGGGATACGATGGCATTATTTCCATTCCTGCACGATGCAGCCGGGTTGCTGGGGGTCGATGGCAAGGGAGATTCGGGCGATGCCGTTGTCGATCACGGGGGTCAGTTCCTTGTCGTTCCACGCATCGCGATACGTCGCGCCCGCTTTATGCGGCACTTGGATCACGATACCGCGGTAGGTTTTGGGCCGGCCATTGTAGATCGTCCACAGGATGCGATTATTCCCCGCGAACGCATTGGCCACAATGCCTTGGGCGGCGGTGTCAACGTGGGGGAGCGGGTTGTCGCCATTGAAACAGTCGGCATAGGCGTGTTTGAGAACGTATGCCCGATTGAGTTTTTCGCGGATTCTTGAATGGTGCAGCCGCCATGTGTCTTCCTGGATCGCCTCGCCGTTGATGAACAGGGCATCCACCTGGCTGGGGTTGTTGCCGGCTTCGATGTAGCCGGGCAGGCCGATCGATTTGTACCGGGTCAGAATGTATCGGCCGATGTTGATGGGCATCTCGCGGTACAGGCTGTGCGAGCGGTCGGCGTAGTTGTATCGGCGGGCGAAGACTTCGTTGAGCGTCAGGAAATAGTATTGCAGCGCCCCATCTTCCCATTGCGAGGCGACGTCGGTGGGCGGATATTCAGACCAGAGCGCCACGTCGGCGGGCAGTTTGTCCTTCAATTCCTTGAGCACCATCAGGTCGGCGTGCCGGGGGCTGATGTTTTGATATCCTTTGAGATGCGACCAGTAGGAAAAAACGTCGATGTAGACCATCTTGCAGCCGGTGTCATGCTGCATTTTCACGATGTCGTTGAGGACAAAGGCGTACCAGTCGGGATTGCCAAAGGGGATGAAATAGATGCCATCCGGCTGACCGGTGGCGCGCAGGGCGGAGCTGCTGTCCGCATCGGGCGCGCTGGCCCACGCCTGGGCTTGCAGCTCCTTGGCCAGGTTCTGATCGGGCAGCGCTGAATAACGGAACCGGTCGATCAAGGTGTACAGCGAAACGGGGACGCCCCATTTACGCTGGATGTCTTCGATGCCTTTGCGGAAAAAGTCCAGGCCCCCCACTTGCGCATAGGCCAGTTCGGTGGCATGGACGCCGTATTCGTTCTGCTTTTTGCTGTCGTTGTAGGTCCAGTTGTAAAAATGGACCAGTTCCGGCACATGGCCGTGGTGTTCCTTGTCGAAGGCGAAGACTTCGTCGGTCATCCAGCGCGTGCGGTCGGCGTTGATGAAGGGCGGGGTTTTGGTTTCAAGCCAACTGAGAACGTCGCTGGTGCGGTAACAGGCGATTTCCCACGCATTGAGCAGGTAATCCTTGTCCTGTGACTTGTACGGCTTGTACCAGCTTCGCACCCATTGGCGCTGAAGGTCAAATGCCGCGCGCCAATCGCCGTTGTGCGCGATCAGAGACACGGGAATGTAACTGCGGGATTGCCCGGGATCCAGCGTGTTGTAATCAGCCGGAAAACAGACGCCGCCGCTGATGCCCGCATCATCCTTACTGAGGGTGAAATGGGCCATCTGTTGTTCTTTGTTGTCGGTGCGGATCATCACGCCGACGCCGAAGGGACGGCTGTAGAGGTCCATGAACTGCTGGGTGAATTCAGGTCCGTACGGGGCGCGAAGGGAGATGCGTTCGGCCGTGTCCACGTTGCGGTATTGGGGGAAGAACAACCGGGTCCGGGCGACATCGCCGATCGACACGTCGGCCAGCGCCGGCAGGCACAATTCGGCCGACAGGGGCTTGTCGCCGCGATTGATGGTCTGGACGGCGAAGGACAATTCAGGCGAGTCATCGGCGGTGATCGTGACCGTGATTTCCATCGGCAATTCCGGGCGGTCGCTGACGAGCTTGATCTGCGCTTGGGTTGGGGTGGATCGAAGCAGTTGGGCCTTGAAACACCGGCCGGTGTAGATCGCATCCCCGATGCGCACGCGCAGGCCGCTGGATGGGCCGAGCGTCACGTTGGCCGATGGATTCCATCGGTTGACGTACCGGTCGATGACCAGCCCGTTGGACAGGTCGATGCCGCACTCGTACCAGCGGTTGGAGATCGACAGGCGATTGCCCTGGGCATGAATGGCCGGCGGCTGGTCGGCGGGTTGCGGGTTGGATCGGGTCGGTTCGGGCGATTCAACCGCGGCCAGTTCCGGCACGACCGCTTGATCGGTCGTGTTGAACGTCAACGCGGCCAATGCGAAATTCGGCCCGAAGTGATGATTGTGCAGCGTGATTTTTTTGAGCCGCCGGCCGGGATCAACCGCCACGGCATAGGCGCCCAATTCGCGAGCCGGGATGTAACTGCCCTTGTCGGCCAGTGAATACGGGAAGGCGATTTCGCGATCTCCCTGGTCGTAAGTCAATTCAACCGAGAAACTTTCAATGTCGTCCAGATGCAGCGCGGTGTGCGGCTGGCCACCGAAAAACTGGATGGGCCGGGACGACAACGCCAAAAGCAAAAACATCTCGCGGGCCTGCGTGTCAACGTCGATGCTCAGCGAATCATCGCGCGACTCAGGTTCGAGAAATCGACGTTCCACTTGATGCCCCAGAAATTCAACCTGTTCGGTGGATTCGGCGGACTGGGGCATCAGAGCGAGATTGTGGTCACCCTTTGCGATAACGAACGGCACGCCCGACACCGACACGGTTCCGGCGGCGAGGGTTTGCGCCCCATCCAATACGATTTTGTGGTTGTCCAGCGCCTGCTGATACCAAGCGGCCAGCGATCCGTTGAGTTGTTGGCTGAGGTCGGCCGCGATGAAACCGGCCTTGGCCGGGGCGGGTTCGGAAATCTCGGCCGAAAAGAGCCGCGGAGCTTCATCGAGCAGCTCCAGCCGTTGCAGCGTCAATGAGGGGGCATCATCCTCGGTCACCACCGAGACCTTGATCGAATTGAGCGTGAAACCTTCGGGAAGCCGCTTGATCAGGGTGTGATATTGGCCATCATTGAGAGGAAGATTGGCTTCGAGCAGCACGACCGGATTGCCATCGGCCGCTGCGCTGGTCCCCACAAGCTCCACCAATGGCCGGACTTCGTAGATGCGGCGGATTCCCTGGGCGCGGAAGGTCAATACCGCATACCGGCAATTGTCGGCCGGGATCGGTTTGGGGAGTGTTCCGGTCCATGTCATGCCGCGCGGCCGGCTCGCCTCGCCATTGAGCGTGAAGGTGATGGAATCCTGTTGCAACGAGACTTGTTGCAACGGCCGGTCAGCGCCGGTTTCGGTGCGCCCATCGATCAGGTGCAACAGGACAGGACGTTCGGCCTGCGTGATGGTATCGGTGTTGTCCTGCCATGTGATCTTGTCCCATTGGGCGCGCCACTGGCGAAGGGACACGTTCTGAACGAGCGGTTGATTGAGCCAGGCATCATCGCCCCGATAAATTTCGATTTCATCCATAAAGACATAGGCTCCTCCTCCCTTGTTGACCGGCGTGCAGATGAATTGAACGTAACGGCCGTGGGTTTGAAGTTGATCGGTGGAGAGCCATAAGGCGGCGTACCCTTGTTTGGGCGGATGATTGGACAGCATCTCCATCAGGTCGCCGGCGCGGCTGAATTTTTTCCCATCCAGACTGACGAGGATTTGAATGGAGGCCGGCCATTCCACGCCCGCCTGACCCGCGGCGGTATGCAACGCCACCCCCTTGATCGGCTGGTCCTTGCCCAGGTCGATGGTGACGACCGATTGCGGCACGCCAACCCACCCGACGGCGGCCTTGTCATACCACAAGGGCGTTTTTTCGGCCAACCGCCCATCGGTCAATTGCGCGGCATCCTGCGCATCGCTCACATCGGGATAATTGGGAGCCGGCGCGAGTGTCGCGGTTTTAGCGGCCGCGAGGTTCTCCCAGTTCGCATGTGGAGAGACCCCACCCGCCGCCGGAACGGGCAGACATTGTGCCAGCAGGACCGCCAGAAAGATGAATAAAGATCGGTGAAGAATTTGATTCATGTCGTTTCCAGTTCAAGAAGTATGACGGCCGAGCCGGTGGATTTTTCAAACATCACGCGATGCGGTTCCCACCGAACATCCTGATCAACGTTATGAGGACCGCCGAGTGCGTCCAGGATGGTGATGCGCCCGGTTGCGGCATTGACGGCGCGATCACCCAATTCGATCACCACGTCATTCTGTGAAGTTTTGAATGAACAGAGCAGGATCGACAGCCGATTGCCCGTGGCGGCGGCCAGCGCATAGTTGTCTTCATCCGAACAGGTCAAATTGATCCTGAATTCATGGCGGGTTAGACATTGGAACAATTCCATGACGTAATACCCGGCCGTCCGCAGGCCGGTTGGCTCAAAGAGCGCATACCCCAACAGCGTCGATCCGGTGTAATACTCACCCATGGTGATGGGCGTATCCTGCCATCCGGTGAGAACGGCCCCCAGATAGGCGGCCGCATCGATTCCAAGCATCTGCTCATAAACGCGCTTTGCCCGCTCCAGCGTGCAGGCGCTCCCCCATCCGGGGTGATAATGCCACTCCGACAGGTGCAATTCGGTCCGCGAAAACCCATATTCATCCAGCAGCGCTTTGACTTCATGCGGCGCAGCGATGATTTTCCGCGGCTTGTCGCTGTATTGATGCCAGGAGAAAAAATCGAGCGGAGCTTGTTCATCGCGACAGGCCGCGAGAAATTCACGCACGTACCGACCTTCGTGGTTGTTCAGCCGGGCCATCGACGGCCCGCCGATCTTCAGATTCGGGCGGATCGATTTGATGTGCCTGGCGGTTTTGACGTACAGGTCGATGAATTGCCGCCAGGTTCCATCCCACAATTGCTGAATCTCCTCATCGCACTCGTTGCCGATTTCCCAGTATTCGATTTGCGGATAATGCTCGACGATGCGCTGGCAGATTTTGCACCAATGGTCCAGGTCGGCCGGCGGCTTTGTCCAGTAATTTTTCCGGCTGTGTTCGATCGAGACCCCCAGGCGGTACATGATGCGCGTGCCGTAGTCATGCGCGTTCTGAATGTAGTCGTCAGTCTGTTCAAAATAATACGAACCCGGATCGTCCGGGTCGGCGTTGGGGTTGGGAAAGATGCACGGCACATCCACCAGCCGCATGCCGGGATTGTCCAACGGCGCATCGTGCAGCCGAGTCAGCGGGATGCACAACGGCCGCAGATCATCGGAAATTTGTTTGGAGATTTTGGCGTTGACGATGGGAGCGGCCAGGTTGACCCCATGCAGGGGCCGAACCTTTTGCGCCATCACGTCTTGTAGCGATACACGGATCATCCGGGCCTTCACTTTTGGGTCTTTCGCACGATGGCCGCCGACCAGTCGGGCCAGAGGTTTATCGCCGCATAGGCATGTCCATCAACCATGACACGTTGGGCCTCCTGATCGGTTCGCAGCACACCCTTTTCATCGTAGATGTAGACGTCAAAGTCGGAGGAATCATTCCATCCGAAAAATCCGCTGATGCGGGTTAAAATGCGCTCCTTGCCGAACAGAAACCCCGGACCCAGCCGCAGCGGCGTCAGCGGATACATGTGTTCGGTGAGGGTTTTGTGGGTGGTGTTCACATCCTCGCTGTACCAGTAATAGACGCACCCGTAATCCAGCGCGTTGAGCATGCCGCGATAGGCATCGGCCTCGGTCACTTCGGACAGATGATCTCCCAGCGCGATGGGCGTGTACAACTGCGTTCGGGCGCAAAAACTCGCCTGGCCGGTTTCGGTAAAGGCCATGAGGTGCATGTCGCGGATTTCCTGGGCATCGATCGGGCCGTTGGCGATCAGCGTGCGCCCATGTTCGAGGATTTTCTTCGCCTGTTTGATGCGCCAGTCCTTTGAAATCATCGCCACCGATGATTTGAGTTGTTTGACCTCAAAGGTCTTCATGTCGATGTCGCCGGAGACGCCATCCCACGGCTTGCCATAGTGGTATTGCACCATGCTGTAGGAAATCTCATCCCAGAAAATGCCGTCGAGGTCGATCTTGCCCAGCAGTTGATCGAGCAGCCGCTCCTGTGACCGGCCATAGTCGTTGTCCAACGTCGGGATGAACAACGGATAATAATAGCTGCCGTAATTGGTTGGTTTTCCGGCCGCATCCAGGATCGCCGCATCCGCGAATCGCACATCCCCATCGTCGCTGGAATCGATGAAACAGGCGAAATACTGGATGATCTTCAGCCCCGGATCGGCCTGCCTCCATTTTTTTGCGCCGGCGACCTCCTCCGACACATCCATTGCCGCCTGGCCATGATTGATCAGATAAGGCAGCGTCTTGCCCTTGTACGTCAGCCGGAACGACGGGGCGTTCATGGCGTAATACGCGCTGCGATTGAGGAATTGCTCGCGGATTTTTTCCACCGGCCAGTCAATGTACGGCGGATACATCCGCATGAACGCGCCGGGGCCGGTCAGGGTGAAATTAACGCCCAGAAACCGTCGAACGGTGTTCAGAAGATTCCAGTAATCCCCATCGGCCGAACCCGCCATCGCCCATCGAACCACGTGGGTTGCTCCGGGGCCGATCACCAGCATGCGGTCGCACAGGCCGATCGCGTTGTCGCCGGCGACGTAGTTTTCGCCATGAATGCGAAAGACATCATCCAGCGGCAACAGGCCGATGCCACCCCCATCATCACCCATGAAGGAGGTGGGATTGTTGGATTGAAAATATCCGGGCAGATTCGCCGGGCGTTTGAGTCCGTTGAGATAAAAACTCGCCGGTTTCTTTTCGGCCGTGATCTCGTGGCGCTGCATGATGCCCAGGGGCTGGTCGCCGAGGTTGGTGAAGGAATCCTCGACAATGATGACGCCCTTTTCTTCGTGAACTTTGCGTGAATGCTTGAAATACCGGTTGCTGTCATGCACCCACTGCCCGCCGGGGATCGAGAAATAGCTGCGGCAAAGGTACATCGATTTCCCGACGTTCACCGCGATTTGCGTATCGGCCGACTCGCGGAATGAAACCTCCGCCACGGGTTGTTCGGGCGTGAAATAGGCCGTCGCGGGAACCAGCTCCCTGCTGGCTGCCGCTTTGGGCGGCTCCACCTGGCGAAGCTCGGCCTCGACGTGCATGACCCGATCCACCGTCGGGTCGGCGTTCACCAGCCGCAGCACGTTGTGTCCACTCTTGAGCAGGCCGGACAGGTCGATCAGGAAATCCGTTCGCGGCTCGGTTGTGTCAAACCGCGCGTATGGATTGCCCTGCGCCTGCGACAGGTTCGCCTCATCATAGGTCGATGCGTAGGGGATGCGGAATCCGAAACTTCCGGCCGAGAAAATCGAGATCGTCCCGCCATCCAGCGTGCGCATCATGATGGGCTTGTTCATGATCCGCGAACCATCAATCTTCTGATCGTTGACGAAAACGTTCAGGGCGAACGTGTCGCCATCGTTCTTGTTTGATTGCAGACGGGCGCGGATGAACAGCGCCGGCGAAAGGCCGTTGTCCGACGGCACAAAATCAAAGGTTCTCGAAATCTCCCCCTTGGGCTGGATCTCCGCGTTGTTCAACAACGTCACCGGCTTTGGCGCTTCCAGCGGCACGTAATTGCCGGCGGGATCGGCCAGCACCGCCTCGTTCAACCGCCCGCGGCTGTGATGCTTCCACGGATGCGTGGAAAGGGTCATCAGTTTTTCCTGCCGGCTGGCCGAAGAATCGCAATCGGACAGGGCGACCTCCAGCCCAAACGGCCTGCCCCGCTTGGGGTCGGCAACGCCCAGTTCCTCCCACGGGATGAAACATTCGATCGTCCACCCCTTTTCAGTTTTGACCGAGGCGATTGCCGCATCCGAAAGACTTTTGTGATCCGGATGGATTCGATACACCTCCGCATTGATCCGGCCGAACGACCCGGGCGGTCGATCGTCCAGCAGGTTGCCGGGACTCAGCAGCAGATGCGTCTGGCCGGCCCCAAATTCATCGCGCGATGGGTCGCTGGAAGGTGTGGCGTCAAAATACAGCTCCACCACGTCGCCGCGAAATGAATTTTCACCCGAACCACTGTTGGAGAACACATCATCCCGCACCTCGGCCGCGATGTACAACCCCGCCGGCCGCCAGCACAACCGCACCACCGCGCTCAAATCATCAACCGACTTCCAGTTCTCCGGCTGATACACCACCTGTTCCGGCCGATTGATCTCCAATTTCGACGGCACAGACTCCCAATCGTCCAATCGTCCATCCACCGTGATCGGCGGGTCCGGCCGCTGCGGAATGACAATCGGCTTGTCCGCCGCCAACGCGGGAATGGCCATCCATGTCAACGCCAGCAAGAGGGCGATCAAGCCTTTGAAAATCATCCTGACTGTACTCCGAACGTATGCTGTATGAGTGCGAACAATCACTCTCGCCTTGGACCAAGGCGAATAGGTGGGTCAGGCTGTGGCCCGCGACCAGGCCGGAAAGTCATATTTTCCGGCCTGGTCGCAGTCAGAAAACAATTCCTTATGCGCGGCGGCGGCGAAGCCCCAGCGCGCCCAACGCCAGCAGCGACAGCGAGGCCGGTTCAGGAACCGGAGGAGTATAGGCTCCGTCGTAGGCCCACTGGATATAATCCCATTCGATCTGCCCACCGGTTTGTGATCCGTTCGTGACCCCGAACGCCAGTACACTCGAGCCAGAAGAGGTGCTTCCCCAAGTATGCGCCGGCGTCGTATTGCCATCCACATACAGTTTCAGATTGCCGCTGGACTCATCGGATGTGAATCGTAAAACATGGAAGGCATCGCCGGAATTGAAACTAAGATCGCCCGTGCCGCCACCCGCGACAGTGATCCAATTTGAACCAATGTATATTGGCCAGTATTTGCTGCCCGTCGCGATCGTCATGCCGCCCGCCCAACCGTTGACGTTGCTGGAGATGGTCTTCAGTTTAACTTCCACGGTAAGGCCCGCGCCACTGGGACTCCATGACCCCGTTTGCTGAAACTCCAGATATCCCGGATCGTTGCCGCCGTGTGTCCCAGGCGTGGTTACGGTCAGGATTCCACCTGAAGCCGAATAATCCCCGTCATAATACCGATTCCACGACGGTGTGGAGCTTTCCGGCACCGCATTGCCATCATATTCATAATCCATATTCGGCAGCAACGCCGATTGGGCATACGATGCGCCGAACACGATCGCGGCGGCGCCCAGCGTGAACATGAAACCTTTCATAACATCCCGTCCTTTCCGGGAAATGAATTCCCGACGTGTGATTTTCCCCCGTTGTTTCCGCGGGGCGCGGGTGGCCACTATGGCCCCCAGATTCCGCCCACGTTCTTCACCCAGTCCATGATGGGGACTGCGCGTGCCGAACCATCGGCAAAACTGCATACACCCGTCTTTCCAGGATGACGGGGGTCAAATTCGTTGTAAGGAGACAAAATCCAAGGTGTTGTAAAAAAGACGCCAAAGCTGTCATCAATTCCATCACCATCCGTATCGGTGTCGAATGGCCAGGCTCCATTGGGTGTCGGATTGTAGATCGCCAAATCCGCCCCCGTGTTGTTGAGCCATTTGTCGCCGGTCAGGAAGGTTCCGGGTTTGACCCGGGCCAACTTCATCGAACCTTTGTAGCCAATGTCCAAAACCGCATCGACCGAGGTGTAGGTAAATACGCCATACGATTCCGATGGTGTCACCTTTCCATAATTCACACCATAAGTTCCGTAAAGCTGCGTGCCCCGCTCGGCCGGGCATCGGCCGATGTCGATGCCCATGTACGACCCGGCACGCCCGCCGGTGTATTTGGCGATCAGCATCCACCAGTAGCTGTTGGGGTCTTCCGCCCAGTAGGCGGTGGCATGGCCGTAGGGTGGCAACGATCCCTTGTTCTCATTGGCGTACATGATCATCGCCAGGGCGATCTGCCGCTGGTTGCTCAGGCAGGCCGCCATTTTGGCCTGTTCGCGGGCGCGGTTCAGCGCCGGCAGCAGAATCGCGATCAAAAGCGCAATAATTCCTATGACCACAAGGAGTTCCACCAGGGTGAACGCGGCCTTTGCCGTGCGATTTGGCCGCCCATTCCCATCGCATGTCATTGGTTTGAGATTTGACATCGCATTTTCCTTTCACGCGGAGAGAGGACTGAGAACGGACGGTTCGGCCATTTCATCGGCGATTGCCGGCCGATAGGTCCCGCATGATTCGCGGAGGATCATCCGCGCCTTCAGTCTGATACGCTGTGGCCGCAGCGATGGATCGCGCATCTGATGAACCAGCGACGCCGCCGCCAGCCGGGCGATCTGATCCCGCGGAATTTCCATCGTCGTCAAAGGCACTTCCGCCATCGCGCCGCTGAGGTCGTTGGCGAAACCAACCACCTTCGCATCCCGCGGCACCGACCAGCCGGCCTCTTTGAGAACCTTCATCGCACGCAACGCCACTTCATCCCACCAGGCGACGATCCCCACCGGCTTTTGCAATCCGGCCAGAATCGGCGTCAATTCCCGTCGAAGACATTCGCCCAGTTCATCGGTGGTTGGACAGTCCGGCAGCCGGATCACCCGGCCGGCCGAATCTCCCGCCCACTTCTCCATCGCCTGCGAAAATCCCCGTTCGCGAAGAACATGCGTCGTCCAGTTGCGCTGGGAATTGATCAGGATCATCTCCCGGCAACCATGACGAATCAGATGTTCGGTCGCCTCATAGGAGGCCAGTTGGTCGTCGATCCCCACGAAATTGCACGCCAGATCGGGAAAATCATGGTCAAACACCACGATCTTCATCCCCGAATCAATCGCCGATTGCAGGTGGGCATGGCTGTTGGATGGGTGAACCGAATAGAGCACCAGCCCCGGCACACCCTCGGCCGCCAGACGATGGACGATCTTGGCTTCCTTGTGTGGATCGCGGTCGGCCACGTAGAGCGTCGTGCCGTACCCTTGCACTTGAAACGCCTGTTGCAGGTTGTCCAAATCCTCGGCCGTGGAAGGATCCCGCACTCGCCCCTGAAAAATCACCGCGACATTCTGATGGGTCGGTGCAACCTCCGGCTCATCCTGGCGCGACAAAACGACCGTCCCACGCCCTTGATACCGCCGGATCAACCCCTCCTCCTCCAACCTTGCCAATCCCTGACGGACGGCATGGGAACTCATCTGATATTTCCTGGCCAACTCATATTCGGGCAACAAATAGTTGTCCGCACGCAAAACACCGTTGTTGATCTGGAGGCGAATATCCTCCACCAAGCTCTCATAAATCCGGTGTTTTTTGATCTGAACGGCCATATGATTCAAGAACTTTCGTATCTTTCACGGATGATTATACACGGACTTTCATATCAATGCAAGGAAATTCCTATCTTTCAGATTTGCCAATACTTATGACTATTTTTAGAAAAATGATGCGTTTGGAGGGCGGCGGAGCTCCGCCGTCGAATTAAACCGGGACCATCGGATCGCCGACATCCCAATGTCGCGGAATGATGCCGTGATTGGTAAAAATCCGGCGGCAGAGGACTGCCGCCCTCCATAATCTGTCGCGGGAGGATTTTTGCCCAGCGAAATTGAATTGGTCTACATGGGTTTATCGGCCAAGATCATTGGCGAAACGGCCGGGACGGGCAGCAACCTGGGGAGGGTATAGCCGATGTCGGTCAGCCAGTTGGAGATTTCTTTGAAGGTGAAGGTGTCACCCTGGTCGGTATTGACCAGCATATTGACGGCGAACAGGAGCGGCATGGGTGGGCCGGTGCGGTTGTCATCGGCCAGAAATTCGGCGATGGCGATGGTTCCGCCGGGGGCGAGGGCGTCAAAAACACGCTTGAGAAGCTTTTTGGAGTCTTCGATCCCTTCGCCGTGCAGAATCTGGCCCAGCGTGGCGATGTGATAGTGATTGGGTTCAAGCGGAACCTGGTGCATGTCGCCTTCGATGGTTCGCAGGCGGTCGGCGACGTTGTGTTGTTGTGCCACTTTGCGGGTGACGGCGGCGACCGGCGGCCAATCGACCGCGGTGATCCGAACCTGTGGAGATTTCTCCGCCAGCGCGATGCTCCAGACGCCCGAACCCGCGGCGATGTCCAGCACCTGCACGGGCTGCTTCGCATCGGCCACCTTGAGCGCCTCGGCCAGCGCCCTGGCGGCCGGATAACCAAAGGGAAACAGGTCTTCGACAAACGCCGCGAAAAATTCCGCATCGTGCTTCTGGTCGGCGTCCCTGGCCGGCTTGCCGTTTCGGACAACCTGCGTCAACCGGCTCCATTTGGGCAACAGTTGATGGCCGATGTGACGCAACAATCCACCCTGAAACGATGGCTTGGTGGTCACCAGAAACGCCGCGCTCTCCGGCGTCAACTCCAAGCGGCCAGCCGCCGTCTTGGTCAAAAACCCGATCGAAACCAGCGCATTGCACAAGATCCTCACTCCACGCTCCGAAGCGCCAACCTGCTTTGACAGCTCCAGCGCCGTTTGCGGATGCCCTTCCAGCCGGTCGAACAATTTCAACTCAATCGCCGTCTGCAACATCAACGGCGCCGCAAACCCCCAGGTCATCTCATGAATGCGCTGCGGGGATGGATTGGATGGCTGCGTGGACATGATGCCTCCTTCACATTCTCGAAAAGAGTCTGTTTCAGAACCCAGGAATCACGCGCGGCACAAAGATGTTATACGCCTTGAATCGAGCATCCGTATCAATATCGATAATGCTCACTCTTATACGGCCCATTCACCGGCACGCCGATGTAGGCGGCTTGTTCCTTGGATAGTGTCGTCAGTTTCGCGCCGATCTGGTCCAGGTGCAGGCGGGCGACTTTTTCGTCCAGGTGTTTGGGCAGGACGTAGACTTTTTTCTCGTATTTGTCGTTGTTGACCGCCAGTTCCACCTGCGCGATCACCTGGTTGGTGAAGCTGTTGGACATCACGAAGCTCGGATGGCCGGTGGCGCAACCCAGGTTCAACAGGCGCCCTTCGGCCAGGATCAGCACCGAATGGCCATCGGCGAAGGTCCACATGTCGTATTGGGGTTTGATGTTGATTTTTTTGATCCCTTTGGTTTTTTTCAGGCCGGCCATGTCGATCTCGTTGTCGAAGTGGCCAATGTTGCCGACGATCGCCTTGTCCTTCATTTTGGCCATGTGGCCGGCGGTGATGATGTTGCTGTTGCCGGTGGCGGTGATGAACAGGTCGGCCTTGTTGATCCAGTTGTCCAGCGTGTCGACCTGATACCCTTCCATCGCCGCCTGCAGGGCGCAAATCGGGTCGATTTCGGTGACGACCACCCGGCATCCCTGGCCGCGAAGGGACTGGGCGCACCCTTTGCCCACGTCCCCGTATCCGCAAACCACCGCGACTTTGCCGGCCAGCATGACGTCGGTCGCCCGCATCAGGCCGTCCACCAGTGAATGGCGGCATCCATACAGGTTGTCGAATTTGCTCTTGGTGACCGAATCGTTGACGTTGATGGCGGGGAACAGGAGCGATCCATCCCGCTGCATGTCATACAGCCGATGCACGCCGGTGGTGGTCTCCTCGCTGACCCCCTGACAATCGGCGGCCACCTGGTGCCAGCGACGCGGATTTTCCTTGAAACAACTGGCCAGCAGCCGCAGAACCTCGGTCCATTCTTCGTTGTCTTTTGGGCCGGGCGCGGGCACTTTGCCGGCGTTTTCGTATTCGTAACCTTTGTGAATCAGCAGCGTGGCGTCGCCCCCATCATCGACGATCTGATTGGGGCCTTTGCCGCCGCCAAAATCCAGCGCCCGCTCGGTACACCACCAATATTCGGCCAATGTCTCGCCCTTCCACGCAAAGACCGGCACGCCCTTTGGGTTCTCGGCCGTCCCCTTCGGTCCCACCGCGATGGCGGCGGCCGCGTGATCCTGCGTCGAAAAGATGTTGCACGAACACCATCGCACCTGCGCCCCCAGCGAGGCCAGCGTCTCAATCAGCACCGCCGTCTGGATCGTCATGTGTAACGACCCCATGATCCGCAACCCCTTGAGCGGCTGCTGTTTGGCGTATTCGGCCCGAATCGCCATCAACCCGGGCATCTCCTGCTCGGCCAGAACGATCTCCTTTCGCCCCCACTCGGCCAACGAAAGATCGGCAACCTTGAATTCCAGCTTTGTTGGCGGCAACGCGGATGTTGCCGGCTTGTTCGTGATTTTATTGCGTGCGGGTGCGCTCAATGTGCGGGTCATGATTCATCTCCTTTGGGTTAAATTTAATTCATCCGTTCAGCCGGATGGATTGTTGGTATGGGAAAACCATTGTCAAACGTTTCTGAACCTCAACTTCCGGCTGATTCGCGTTACGAATCCGGTATAAGTGGTTTAATTTGTTCGATCAGCTTCGGCACGTGAATCGTCGCCACCGCCCAAATGATTTCATCATTGACCAGTCCATACTCGTGGGCCAGCCGATGACGTTGGGCCATGATCGACCGCCATGGAATATCCGGATGCAGCGTCTTGAATTCTTTTGACAATCCCCGCGCGGCTTCCCCGATGATTTCCACCTGTCGCTCAACCGCCGATCGCAACATCAAGTCGGATGTGTAGTCCTCAAACGTACGACCAATCACGAAGGATTGCACGGCATAGGCGGCCAGAAGCATATCCAACAGACATGCCAAATCTCTCTGAGGATCATTGGCCTCATGCCGCATGAATCACCTGATAGTTATTCAGGATCGCCTGGCGACGGAACGGATTGCGAATCCGGTCCTTTTCCACGACATCCACCGGCCGACCAAATATCCGCTCCAGCTCATCGTATATGTCCGGCGTGTTTTCAAACGTGAACCCATGGCCGGGCCGGAATTTCAACAGGACATCAATGTCACTGTCAGGACGAAAATCATCCCGCAACACCGATCCAAACAAGGCCAGTTCTTCCACTCCATAACGCTCGCAAAACGCCCCAACCTGATCCCGTGGCACGTCAATAGGCAGGGAAATGGAATTTTTCATGGCCATGCCATCTCCTTGATCTCAGGAAACCATCGGCAGCGCACGTTGACCCGTCGCCAAAAACAGCGCCGGCCCCCTGGTATTCGCCTGCGGAACCAGGGGGCGAACCGCCGGGCGGTCGAAACCCGCCTCGCGCAGGAACGACTCCATCGTATCGGCCGCGAACCCCGCGTGCCGCTGGTTCAACTGTCGCCGGAAATCATCCCGGTCGTGCGGCAGCAGATCAACCACCACCGCGCGCCCGCCGGGCTTGATGATCCGGGCCATCTCCCGCAATACCGCTTCCGGCCGAGGCAGATACGTCAGCACCAGCAGCAGAAGCGCCGCATCACACGATCCATCTTCCAGCGGGATCGCCTGCAGATCGCCGCGCAGAATCCGCACGTTTTTCAATTCGGCCGTCCGTCGGGCGGCCGTCTTCAACATCGCGGCTGAGTTGTCGATCCCGATCACCTGATGCACGTATGGCGACAATTCCGCCGCCAGCGCGCCGGTGCCGCATCCCAGGTCCGCCACCGTCCAATCGGGCGGGATCAACGCACAGCAGGCCGCGGCGACAAATCGATCTCCATACAATTCCGCCCGCAGTTTATCCCACTGGGCGGCCGCGCCGGCGAAAAACAACTGGCTGGCATCCTCTCGGTCCCGCAATCGCCGGGCCAGCCGGAACTGATCCTGCTGCACGGTCGGCCAGGCATCGGTCTGCTCGCGTGCCAGCAGCCACAGTTTCCGTGCCGGCGGCCGCAGCTCGTCGAGAATCATCCGGTACAACCGGGTCGTCGCGTGCCGGCGTGACCGCACCCAATGCTGATTGGCCAGCAGTTTCAGATGCCGGCTGACGGTGGATTGCGGTAGCTGCACGATGTCGCACAACTCCGCCACCCCCAGCTCGTGCCGTTCCAACAACAACAGCAACCGCAGCCGGGTCGGGTCGGCCAGCGACTCCATCCAGGCCACCAGCGCATCGGGCTGAGTGGAAAGTTTAACCATCAGTCCATCCGGATGGATTGTTGAATATGATGGTTTCCCTGTCAAGCCATTGACAAGGCACGATTATTGACCATCCATCCGCCGGCCGGATGTGACAGGCTGGCCACAAACCACAATTTGATCGTAAGCTCTGACTTTATAATGCGTTACGACTTTGGCTCCCCTTTTTCCATCGCCGAGATTTCGGCGGCCGACATCTTGTATTGCCGGGTGGGGGCGACCGTGCCATCGTCCAGTGCATCTCGTGCGGTGGTTCGCAGATGGACGAACAGCCGTTTGAGATCAATGATGCCGCCGATGGTGAACCAGATGCTGGTGATGACACCCAGGACCAGCGGCATCAGAATCGCGACGATGTACCAATAACTGGTCCACCAGTCGGTCGACAGCGGCCAGATGAAATTCCAGGCCGTCACCACCGCGAAGACCACCACCCAGAGCATGGTCCAGACGAAGACGGAGATCGACAGGACTTTGTCGCCGAGGGTGAACTGGTGGTCGATGCCCAGCAATTTCTGCCAAAAACTGACGCGGGCGGACGACAACGCGACATCGTCATCCTTGACGGCGTATTTGCCCCGGTGCAGCAGCTTGTCCATGTCATAATCCTCCCGGCAGGTCAGCAGTGAGACCACGACATATGCGACGATGGCCGACACCATCGCGATCAACCACATGTACTGGCCGTTGATGGGAAAGCTGTCGGCGTGGGCTTTGAGGTAGGCGCTGTTGGGAAACCACTGGATCAACAGCGGATAGAGCCGGCCGGCCCAGATTTGTTCGAGGATGACGCCCGTCACGCCCAGAAATCCGCCCAGAATCATCGACACCCACGCGGCCGCGGTGGTTCCTTTTTTCCAGTACAACCCGCCGATGATGACCGCCCCCGCCCCGCCGAGGTAGATGCTGCCGGTGAGGGCGAAGAACATGTAGATGTACTGCGTCTGACGGAACAGCAGGCTGAAGAAGAAGGCGAACACCGCCACGCCCGCGATGGAAAGCCGCAACAGCCACAAATGCTGCCGCGTGGTCAGCGGTTTTTTACGCAGCGGCAGAACCATGTCCTGGATGATGATGCTCCCCCATGAGTGCAGGTAGGAGACATCGGTCGTGATGAGCAAAAAGACCATCACCGCCAGAAAAATCCCCTTGATGCCGATCGGCAGCAGGTAACTGAGGGCCACCGGCACGCGCATCTGCTCCTGTATCTGCGGGTTGTCGATCTGCGCCAGTTCGCGGTTGACCTGTGCGGCGCCGGCCGCGAAATCGGGGTGGTGCATGTAGGTGTAGGCGCTGATCGCCAGCAGGATGAGCATCACCCGCAATGCGAAGTCGCGCCATCGACCGAGGATGCCTCCCATCTTGGCCTCGTGGGGATTGGCGGCCGAGGCGTTGAAGCCCTGGCTCCCCTGCCACGCGAGGGTTCCATAGACCGCCCCGAAGATACCGATCAGGACGAACCAGATGTTGAAATCCTTCACCTGGCTGGTGTCGAAGGGGTTCATCAACGACTCGCCCGGCGGCGTCTGGGTCAGGGAATGGGCCATCTGCGACCAGCTCACGAGGCATAAAATCGCGATGGCGATGATGATGTACATCGCATAGGAAAACAGCCCCTGCACGCAGTCGGTCACCATGATCGTCAACTGCCCGCCGAGCATGACCAGCACCAGCGCCAACGACAGGAAGATGATCATCACCAGCGCGAAGGTGGAAAACGGATACCCGAAGATCGGGACCGTCTGCGGAAGTTTGCAGTAATAGATCAAAAACCGCCCGCCGACCGAGGGGAAAATGGCGTAGTTGATGATGCCGGAGACGGAAGCCAGAAATCCCGAAAAGATGCGAAACGCCTTGGAATAGCGGGCCTCGAACAGTTGCGCCAGCGTCAGCACGCGGGTTTCGCGATAGCGATACAGAACAAACCCGGTGAGCGCCAGGAACAGCGTCGCCGGCGTTTGCAGCACGCGCCACCAGTCAAACGCCAGCCCGGCCTTGTAGATCAGTTCAAACTCGGCCACGGCGCTGATCAAACCCCAGCCGGCCATCATGCCGGCCGTGGCGACCAGATAGCGTCCCGCCCCGCGTCCGGCGGCCATGAAATCGCTCACGCTCTTCATGTACCGCTGCGTCTTGACGCTGATCCACAACACCCCGATCAACGGAACCAGCAGGATCGTCCAGTCAATCCAGTGCATACGATGTACTCCATCCCAGTACGTGGCCCTGTTCAACCTCGGATCAAGTTCAGATTTTGCCGATCAATTCCCCCACGGCACGCTCGTACATCTCCTGCCATTGCGGCGACAGGGGGCATTCGACGACTTCGTACCCCCCTTTCTCATAATTTCCCACCGGCGAACCGTAATGCAGATACCCGTTGGAAAAGGCCGCGATGAACGTGTTGGGATATGGCGAGGCTTTCTTCACCCGCAGCGCCACCTCCGTCAACACCTCCAGCGGCGAACCGACCAGGATGCCCTCTCCGATGCGCATCACCTGGATCTCGGCGTCGGCCGTGGCCGAGGCGGTCTGCCGGGTGAGCCGCTGGTGTTTTCGCAGCGTGTCGATGTTTTCGCGAATGCGGGCCAGTTTCTCCATCGCACGGATGTTTTGCAGGTATTTGTCCAGATTGGAGCGATTCAATTTGTCCATCTGCCGAAGCGTCGGGTCGTTGACTTTGTCGGCCTGCATGTAGAGATAGGCGTCGGCCAGCGGATATTCCGGGTGCAGTTGATATTGCAGGTACAACGGCAGGAAATTCTTGAAATTCAGCGGGCAATATCGCAACGATTCCAGCAGCCGGTCCCCCTCGGCCTGCAACCGGGCAATGCACTGGTCGAAATCGGTTCGCCATGGCAGTTTCAGCGTTTTTGAGACCACGCCCAGCATTGCATTTTCATGGGTGGCGATCGTGCGCAACGCCTTGAGGGTCTGTTCGGCCAGCGCCCAGCCGATCGGTTCGATCTGGCGGACGTGATGGAAATCCTTGAACGTCATGTCGATGACGTCTCCGGCCGCTCCCTGCACGAAAAAGGCCATCGCCTCACCGTCCAACGACTGTTCGATCACCCGCTGGGCGACGGCCGGATAATTGCCCGTGATCGCGCCGGTGGGATCGCCGAACAGCAGATGGCAGGCGAAGTTGAAAACCACCGCCAACGTCCCGCCTTCCACGCGGTCGATGCGGATGATGCCGATCTGCGGATCCTGCGCCCCCACCCCGGCCACCTCCTGGTCGGTCGGCGATGGGTTGGTGTGGCGGATGGTCCAGTGCGTGCCATCTTTCATGTCCAGCGTGCGGTTCATCGAGATCCGATCGGCCCGGCCGCTGCCGGCGCCGATCTTGACCGGGACCATGTTCCGGCGCGCCTGGGAAATGACCTCGAACGTCCGCTTCAACTGCTCCTGGTCATCGCACAACATCTTCCCCAGCGGGTGCGTGTGCGAGGCGTTGACCAGCACGTTTTTGCCGGCGATGCCCAGTTCGCGTTCAACGCGGGCGCGCAGGGTGGGTAAAAATTCCTCCGAAACATCCGGCAGCAGGTTGTCGCTGATGATTCGACCTCCGATGGATGTGACATCCATCGTCAGCAAAACAAGCTGGGTCCGCCCATCGTCCAGCACCAGCGCCCGGGCATACAACGGATCGAGAACCCGCGCATCGGGCGATCGGTTGGTGATCTCAATTTTGGCAACACCGGCCTGAACCGGACTGGAGGAAGTGGAATCGGCCGATGGTTCTCGATTTTGGGTCATAAAGTGGCGTGTTCACGTCCGACAACACGTTGTCCAGAACGTCGCTAAACAGCGGGCGAAGGGAGTCGAACCCTCAACGTCAGGCTTGGAAAGCCTGCACTCTGCCAATTGAGTTACGCCCGCGAGGGTGGGATATTCATACCCGGATTTGGAGCCTATAACAAGAAGCCACTCGAGCGGGCCGGGACAGGGAAGAAAGAAAAATACTGATGGAAAGACCAAACGACCCATAATCCTCCGGCGTATGATGTCAGCGGAGCCGTCCGGGCGTAAATTGACGGTTTCACAGGACCTGAGACGGGATTCGGACGATAAATCAATCGTAAAAGCAATTTCAGAAGGTGAAAGGGTCAGTATGCAGAGTGTTGTCCACGTTACACATGAGGCGATTCAGAAAATCGGCGGGATCGGAGCGGTGTTGCAGGGGTTGTTGACCAGCCGGGTTTATCTGGACCAGGTGGGGCGGAACATTCTGGTCGGGCCGTTCTGGCCAAGCGATGCGCACGGAGAACAGCGATTGGGACCACAGGGTGAGGTGTTGTACAGCAGCCTCGATCACCTCTATCGCTCGCCGCTGGCCAGCCGGTTTCGGGAGATTGAGCAGGAATATGATGTGGGGATCGTCTATGGCCGCCGGCGTTACGTGGACAAAACCACCGGCGTCATCAGCACGCCGGAGGTGCTGCTGATCGACGTTTCGCGGTACGACAAAAGCAAGATCGACCAGTTCAAATTTGAGCTGTGGAAGACCTTCGGGATCGAATCGGGCCGGTACGAGAACATCTGGGATTATGAGCAATACCTGAGGCTGGCCAAGCCGGCCATCGCGGCGTTGCATGCGCTGGGGGTCAGCAGCGCGCTGGAACCGTGCGTCATTTTGTCGCACGAATACATGGGGATGCCCACCGCACTGGCGGCGATCATGGAAGGGGAGCGATCCAACTTCCGCACGATCTTCTATGCCCACGAGGTGGCGACGATGCGGCGGATCGTCGAATCCCATCCGGGCCATGACACGATGTTTTACAACGTCATGCGCACCGCCATGAGCCAGGGGCATTTTGTCGAGGATGTGTTTGGCGATCAGAGCGGCTATTACAAGCATTCGCTGGTGAAGGCGGCGCGGTTTTGCGACGCGATCTTCGCGGTGGGCGATTACGTCCTGAAGGAAGCCCGGTTCCTGGGGTCGGATTTTGTCCACGTTGAGGCGCAACTGGCGTACAACGGCGTCCCGTGCTGGAAGATCAGCGTCGAGGAAAAAATGGACAGCCGCCGGAAGTTGCAGCAGTATTGTGAAAATCTGCTGGGATATCGGCCGGATTACGTCCTGACGCACGTGACCCGGCTGGTTCCCAGCAAGGGATTGTGGCGGGACCTGCGGGTGCTGGAACACCTGGAAAAGCAGCTTCGCCAGCGCAACGAGACGGCGGTGTTGCTCACGCTCAGCACGGAGGTTCCCGGCCGCAGGGGCGATGACATCCGCATCATGGAACAGCGTTATCACTGGCCGGTGGCGCATCGCGAAGGATTGCCGGACCTGAGCAGCGGCGAGGCGGCGTATTATCAGGGCGTCCAGGAATTCAACGCCAAATCCCGCAACGTCAAGGTGGTCTTCATCAACCAGTTCGGGTTTGAACAGAAACTGTGCGGCCAGCGGATGCCGGCCGACATGGAATTCATGGACATCCGCAAGGGCAGCGACGTGGAATTCGGCCAGAGCATCTACGAGCCGTTCGGCATCGCGCAGGTGGAACCGATCAGCTTTGGCGGGATCTGCGTCTTCAGCAACGTCTGCGGATGCGCGGGGTTCGTCGACAAGGCCAACGACGGCAAACCGACGCCCAACGTGATCGTGGCGGATTACACCGAATTGCCGCAGTCGGGGTTGCGGCCCGAACAGTTGATGGCGATCGGCCAGACCCAGCGCGACCTGATCGAGGACCAGGTGGCCCGTCAGGTGGCCGATGAGCTGGTGAAACGATTGCCCCATTCACCGGCGGAATTCGAGCAGTTCATCGAGCGGGGCTATGCGCTGGCGCAGAAAATGAGCTGGGACGTGGTGGCGAGGGATTACGTGCTGCCGGGGATTCATCGCGCCTCCAGGGCACAGCGGCTCAAGCAGATCGCATAGCCGCTCAGTGGCGGCCATTGGTCAGTATGTCGCGAATCTTCCGGCCCAGGATGTCGGGCGTGAAGGGTTTTTGCAGGAAATGGCCCGTGCCCTGCCCGGCCACCTCGTGGTAGAGGTCGGAGTCGGCATATCCCGAAACAAACAGCACGCGCAAATCCGGGCGCAACGCGACCAGTTCGCGTGCCAGTTGCTGGCCGGACATTTCCGGCATCACCACGTCCGTCACCAGCAGGTCGATCGGCCCCGAATGCGCGCGGGCGACGCGAATCGCCTCCCGGCCGTGCGGCGCTTCCAGAACGGTATACCCTTCGGCCTGCAGCAGCCGTCGCATCAGCTTGCGGACGATCGACTGGTCCTCCACCAAAAGCAGCGTGGCGTTGATCTGGGGTCGGGGTTGTTCGGCGACTTTGGATTGCGGCGCCACGACCGCCTGTTGCGCCAACGGCACAAACAGATCGAACCGCGTCCCCTGCCCCACCTCGCTGTTGACCTGGATGCCGCCGCCCACCTGCTTGACCACCGCATAGACCGTGGACAACCCCAGCCCCGTCCCCTTGTCGGGGTCTTTGGTCGTGAAAAACGGCTCAAAAATATGCTGCATCGTCCGCGGATCGATCCCCACGCCGGTGTCCGCGACGCTCAGCAGCGCCATGTCCTGATTGCACGAGCGGCATTCGGGCGGGATGCGATCCGACCCGGCCTCCAGCCGCTGGGTGCCGATGGTCAGCGTCCCTCCCTTTGGCATGGCATCGCGCGAATTGACCGCCAGGTTCATCACCACCTGCTCGATCTGGGAAGGATCGGCCAGGATCGGCAGTGGCTGGGTGTCCAGATCGGTCAACAGGCGGATCTGTTCGCCGATCAGCCGTTGCAACATCCGTTCCACGTCGCCGACCAGCGCGTTGAGGTCCAGCACCTTGGGCAATATGACCTGTTTGCGGCTGAAGGTCAGGAGTTGTCGCGTCAGCTCGGCCGCCCGCTCGGCCGCCCGCTTGATCTCCTGCACGTCATGGCTCAGGTCGTTGTCATCCCCCAGCCGCGACAGCAGCAGCTCGGTGTATCCGGTGATCGCGGTCAGCAGGTTGTTGAAATCATGCGCCACCCCCCCCGCCAGCCGGCCGACCGCTTCCATCTTCTGCGCCTGCAGCAACTGCGCCTCGCGATCGCGCAATTCGCGGAGATGACGGGCCTGCTCCATCGAATAGCGGATGGACCGCTCAAGCAACGGCGCGTTGATCTGCCCTTTGATCAGGTAATCGGCCGCCCCCGCCTTCATCGCGGCCACGTCGATCTCGTGTTCGCTGGCCCCCGTCAGCAGGATCATCGGGGCATCCACGCCGCGATCGTGGGCCTCGCGAAGCAATTCCAGGCCGGTGGACTGTCCGATGCGGTAATCGATCAGATAAACGTCGTGCCGGCCGGCCTGCAGTTGCCGTCTCCCTTTTTCCACGCTGTCCACCCAGTCCAGGTGATAGCGGCCCGGTCCGATTTCATTCAACAGGTCGCGCGTGATGATGAAATCATCCTCATCGTCCTCGATGAGCAGGATGTTGACGCGCTCCTCGGCCATGGTCATGGGTCCTTTTTGTCCGGCGGCAGCTCGACGATCTCAAACCAATATCGCCCCAGCGCTTTCATAACATCCACCAACCCGGCAAAAGTCACAGGCTTGGTGATGAAAGAATTCACGCCCAAGTCATACGTTCGGTAAATGTCCTCCTCGGCCTTGGAAGTCGTCAGCACGACGATGGGGATCGACCGCAGCTCCGCGTTGGCCTTGATCTCGCGCAACGCCTCGCGTCCATCCTTGCGGGGCATGTTCAGGTCCAGGAGGATCAAGCCGGGCCGGGGCGCGGCATCCGGGTCGGCGTATTTGCCCTGCCGGCGAAGATAATCCATCAGCGATTCGCCATCCTCCACCCAGCGAAAATCGTTCATCAGCCGGCTTTCCTCCAGCGCCTCCCGTGTCATCAGGCGGTCATCCGGATCGTCATCGGCCAGCAGTATCGTGATCGGTTTGGGGGTCATGGTTTTCGTGCTCCTTCGCGTGATGGGATGGCAGTAAAATGACAAACGTCGATCCCGCGCCCGCCCGGCTGTGCGCGGTAATGGTCCCGCCGTGCCGTTCGACGATTTTTCGGCAGACCGCCAGCCCGATGCCGGTTCCTTCGTATTCCCCGCGGCCGTGCAATCGCTGAAACACCGTGAAGATACGATCCAGATATTTTTCGTCAAACCCGATGCCATTGTCCTCGACGGACAATTCGCACAGCGCCTGCCCATCCTCCCTCTGACGGGCGAAAACCCGCACGCGGGATGGTTCGCCCGGCTTGTGAAATTTCAGCGCGTTGCCGATGAGGTTCTGCAACAACTGCCGTATTTGCAGCGGATCGGCGTCGATCGTGGGCAGCGGTTCGATCCGCACCGTGCCGTGGGTTTGCTCGATGCGGGCCTCCAGGTCGTCCACCACCTCGTGGGCGACGACCGACAGATCGGTGGGGACAAACGGCTGCGCCCGCGAGGTGATGCGGGAGAACGTCAGCAGGTCGGTGATCAGGTTCTGCATCCGGCCGGCCGCGTTCTGCATCCGGCAGAGATAATCCCGACACTCGGTCCCA
Organism: Phycisphaerales bacterium; assembly: GCA_020853095.1. GTDB lineage: Bacteria > Planctomycetota > Phycisphaerae > Tepidisphaerales > Tepidisphaeraceae > JADYZN01. The sequence continues at coordinate 168,980 of JADYZN010000035.1, forward strand.
AGGCCATCGGCCAGTTTAACCTGCAACCGGTCGCTGAATGCGAGAATTTTTCGCAACGGCTCCTGGAGATCGTGCGAGGCCACCGAGGCGAAATCCTGCAATTCACGGTTGCTTTGTTCAAGCTGCGTCGCGGCCTCCTGCAGTTGATCTTCCACCTGCTGCCGCCGGATGATCTCCTGTTCCAACGCGAGATTGGTTTGCCGAGTCTGGGAACTTTGCCGCCGGGCGGTCTGCGCCAGGTGAACGATCAACGCCAGCAGAATGGACATCCCCACGCCGCAGACGAACACCGCTTCGGGGAGATAACTGTATTCGTCGTTGAGCAGTTCCCGGCCCGGCCAGACGCGGACGATCCAATTCAGGTCATAGGCGCTGATTCCCTGTTCCCGCGCCCAGCGGCCCTCGATTGACGGGTCGGCCGGCGCGCTGCGATAAATTTCCTGGCCTTCGTGCAAGACGCTGACGTTGTAACCCGCCAGGCCGATGTTCTTCAGGATCGTGTCCAGCAACTCGGCGGTCCTGAACGCGCCGATGAGATAGCCGCCGGGCTTTCCATCCTCATCATACAACGGCCAGATCGCCAGAAACCCCCGGCCACCCTGGGCCAGTTCGGTTGGATCGGTCACCACCATGGTTCTGGTTTGTTCGGCCTCGTTCATGGCCTCTTTGCGTTCAGCGCGGGTATTCATGTCAAACCCGATCGCCTGCTGGTTGCCTTGATCGGGAACCGCCATCCGGATGACCCCCTTCGCATCCGCCCACTCGATCGCCTGATATCCCCCGAAATGCGAATAGAGCGCCAGGACATCCTGCTTCCATTCTTCCGGACTGCGTTGAACTTCCCGCGCGGTTCGATGCGACAGGCGCTCCAACGCGCGCAACCGGGCCTCCATGCGGGCAAACAGCTCATTGCGGACGGCGGCCGTTTCCAGCACCACGTGCTGCCGGATGCTCTGCCGTTCGTTGTGCGCCAGCGCGGCCCACATTCCGATCGTGATCAATATGCCTGCCGCCGCGATCAGGATGGGCTTGTACGACCGGTTTTGTTTGAACTTTTCGATCAGATGAAATCCCATAACCGCCGGGCCGCCAGTGTCCGCATCCCGACCCGGTTCAATCTAGCACCCCTGGCGTCAATCCGGCAACGTGTACAATTTGCCCGAAAACCCGCCTCAAGGCCGGACCTGGCCGTGCGCACCGGTGATTTGCAGGTCCTGAGACTGGGTATCAAACCACAGCTCATCAAACCCGCCCCGCGACAGCCCCTGCCCGTCAAGCATCTCGCCCCGCTGTGTGGCATCGCCGGCCGCGTGCAGCAGATGCCTGGCCGCGTCAAATTCGACCCTCGCGGCACGGCACTCGATCCCCTCGGTTTTGAAATAAATCGAACCCCGGGCACGGACGGAATCCAGTTGCATTCGCGCTGATTCCCCGGTCGTCGGGGCCGTGGCCGGCGCGGATGAGAAAAGGATCGTCACCTGGTCGGCCGACAATTCGCGACGACGGGCCGGATCATTGGCCGGTTCCTGAACAATCCGCACCGCGCCGATCAGTTGGGCCTGGTGTTCCTTTGGACTGAACATGAACTCCTTTTGCCATTGAATGGCCGTCATGCCACGAAAATCACCGGCATCGGGAGAAAGCGGCTCGGCCGGCCGCGTGGCGCCGGTTGCTGGACGATGATCTTCCGCCAGCATCCGTCCAGGGCCTGGAACGACAAACCACTCATCGACAACGTGATATTCCGCGGCGTCGGCGTGGAGATTCATGCCGCGCAACACTTTCCCATCGGCCAACAATTCGGATTTAATCTCCACATCTCCCTGCAACTCAACGGTTTGCAACGATTTATGCCCCATCAAATCAAGCTGGGATGGTTGAGTGGATGGACCGGTGGTCGGCGCTGTGGTGACATCGACCAGATGAAGCTTGATCCGGCCGGCCGAGGCGACCCGGCTCGAACCATCCGGCCCCGGCGAAGAAATATGAACCTTTCCGGTGGCCTCGCCGAGGTTGGTCTGGCCGTCAACGTAAGCCCCATCCATCCACGAAATATCCACCACCTGAGCTGGTGACGATCCTTTGGCGGCCTGACGGGCGTGAATCGTCCCCGCGCCACGGATGTAAAACTGCTGCTTTTGAGGAAGAACTTCGATCAACGGGCCTGAAAGGGTGCTTTCCTGGCTGGTGATTTTTGCTAAAGGTTGCCCCAATAAGAGGATGCGCTGATCCGGCCCATTGCCCAGGACACGAATCTGGTCGGCCGAGGCGGTTGCGCCGTCGGCGGATTTGACCAGCACATTGTCCTGCGCGAGCAGTTCCTGAATCTCCAGCGCCGGCATGGCATCGGGCCGGGTGGTCGATGTCGGCCGGGTGGCCGGTGCGAGAGTGACCTCGACATGGCCGGCCAAAAGGGTTCGCTCAACACTGACCGCCTGCACCTGGCCATCGGCACGAACCGTCCGCGGATAAAATCGACCCGCATCGGTCGAGGCCGCCAAAACATCCAGCCGCTGGGCACGGAGCGTCTGTTCTCCCTGCGGGCTGGATAAAACACAGTGAACATCGCCGGTCGCCAAGACTCGCTGAAGCTGAATGGCGCCCGGGTCGGCCGGATGGGTGGTGGAAGAAGTCGTGCCCGAGGCCATGGTCAATTCCAAACCATCGGATTGGAGCTTCAATTCAGGGGTTTGCACATCGACCGCGCCCTGAAGTTTGGCGGACTGGATCACCATCGCATCGCCGCCGGCGGGATCGAGTTGCAGCGTGCAGGAATCGCTCCAGCGGGCGGTGATGGTCTGGTTGTCGGATGGATCGGGATTGCGAAATTGCGCGCTGCCGGTTCCGCTGAGGATGGCCCGGTGTTGCCGGCGATCCAGTTCCATGCGCTGGGCGTGGATGGTGCTGCCTCGCGCATCCTGGAGAGTCACCGGCGTATCGCCAAACTGATCGAGCGTGATCGTCTGGTCGGCGGTGTGATATTGAAGCCGGGCGCATTCGATCTGCCCCGTCTCCTGTTGCAGATGAACCGGAGCGCCAAAGAGCCGAACGATGGCCTGACCGGGGGGAGGAGCCGGTTGGGTGTGATCGGGCAGGGGTTCAACCCGCAGAGGACCGGTCCAGTAGACCGTGATGGGGCCGCGATTCGCCAGGGCGGATGGTGTCGTGGAAGCGGTTGTGGGAGCGGTTGCGGGAGCGGAGGCCGGAGGCTCTGCCGCCAACACGGTTTGGGGCGCGGCAGGGGATTTTTGTTCACCTTGTTTGGGAAGAAAATCGATTTCGAGACGGTCGCCCGTCGCCAGTGGCGTTTGATCCTGCGTAATGCGAATCCGGTCATGGAAAATCGCGCGATAGACCGGCTGGGCCGGCCGGGTCGCCGGGCGGGTGGCGGCCTGCGTGGCCAGCGCATCGGCAATCGCCGCATCGTCCGTCGCCGCGATCGCACTGTGCAACGTGGGCGATGCCCACCGTCTCGCAACATCCGATGTCGAGCCGGCGGCGACGACCGGAGACATCAGCTTGTTGGGGTTCTTGATAATCAGTTTGTCGCCGTGGGCGATTTCCAGCAGCTCCAGCCTTCCGCGCAACTCGTTCCACCGGATGACCAGCCCCCGCCCGGAAAATTCATAATCCACCCCGTACACCTGCACGGGAACCTCGTCGGCCTCGATCAGCTTGTGGGTCTTTTCCTCCCGATACGCCTCGGTGTAGATGCGAAACGTCTGCATGTCGAAGGCGACGTTGTTCAATTCCACCGTCAGCGTGGGGGAAGTCGCCTCCTGCGAAGGGAACAGCGCGATGTTCACCTGGTGCAGCTCGCCCCGTTTTGGAGGTGCCATCGGGCCGGATGCGGCCAGGGAATTGTCCGGCGTGTCGGATGGGTCCATCGCGACCACCCCCGTTTCGCCGGTCAGATGGATGTATTGGCCGTGCGGGAGATAAATTTTCGCCTGCGGCTTTTCGACAAGGATGGTGCTGTCGGGCTGGGGATCGTAACGCTCGGCATAAAATTCGCTGGCCAGGTCGCCGGCGCTGTTGAACGATTTCACCCAACCCCGTTGCCCGGAACCGAGCACACCCAGGGTCTGACGGGTCGTGACGGCCGGCCCCGATGCCAGTTGACGTTCACGCGGCGGCTGAATGATGACGGTTTGAGGTTGAACCAGCCAGTAAACCGCGAATGCACCGATCAGCAGCAAAAAAGTGCAGAGAATCAAAACAAATGAACGCATTTACTCCCTGGGGTCGGTGACATCGGCCGCATCGTCCAGAATCTTCAGCACGACCAGGTCCTGCACGTCGATCAGGCCAAGGGGCCGATCCTGCCCATCGACCACCGGCAGCTCGTCGATGCGGTGCTGGTGCAACAGGCTCATCGCCTCGCTGGCCAGCCGGTCGGCGCCGATGCGAAGGGGATTGTGCTTCATCACGTCCGCGATGGGCCGGCGCAGGGCGGTGTCCGGGTCGGCCGTCACCAGCCTCCGCAGGTCCCCATCGGTGAAAATGCCGCTGATGCGCTGCTGGTCATCCACCAGGATCACCGCGCCGCTGCGGCGCTTGATGGTGCTGACCAGCCGCAACACCTCGGCCACGCTCAGGCGATCGGAGGCGACCGGCAGGTTGACATCCTTGCGAAACGTCATCGCCTCGCCCACCTTGATCAATTTCCGCCCCAGTTGGCCGGCCGGATGAAACCGGGCGAAATCCTCGGCCGTGAACTGCCGCAGGTGCATGACGCTCAACGCCAGGGCATCCCCCAACGCCAGCATCGCGGTCGTCGAGGCGCTGGGCGCCAGCCCCAGCGGACAGGCTTCGGCGATCGCCCCCATCGCCAGCACGATGTCCGCGTGGCGGGCCAGCGTGTTAAACCGCGTGCCGGTCAGGGCGATGACCGGATGGCCCAGTTTTTTCAACAGCGACAGCAGTCGAAGGATTTCCTCCGACTCCCCCGACGCCGACAGGATCAACACCACATCCCCCTGCCGCAGCGACCCCAGGTCGCCATGCACCGCATCCGTGGGGGACAGAAAATGGCTGGGAGAGCCGGTGGAGGAAAAGGTGGCCGAGAGTTTGCGGGCCACGTGCCCGGCCTTGCCGACCCCCGTCACCAGCACCGAGGCCGGACAATGCAGGATCATCTCCGCCGCACGCTCAAACGATTCATCCAGCGCGCCGGCCACCCCCGACACGGCGGCGGCTTCGGCGGCGATGATGCCTCTGGCAAATTGGATGATGGATTCGCCCATGGAAACACTGTGCAAAGGGTGGATTATCAGAGGGGGGGGATTAAAATCAAGCGACGGGGTGGCGAAAGGATTCGAGTCTTGCCGGACTATCGCGTCGAACTGGAGATGTACCACGGGCCGCTGGATCTGCTCTTGTATCTGATCAAGCGCGACGAACTGGACATCTACGACATCCCGATCGCGCAAATCACCGAATCGTACATGGAACACATGCAAACCCTCCGCGAGCTGGACCGGCGCGGCGGGCAGGCCGGTTTCGACATCAACGTCGCCGGCGATTTTCTGGTGATGGCCGCGACGTTGATGGAGATCAAATCGGCCATGCTCCTGCCCCGGCAGGTCCTGCCGGCCGCCGATGGCCAACCCACCGCCGCACAGGAACTGGCCGACCCGCGCTACGAACTGGTGCAGAAACTGCTCGAATACAAGCGATTCAAGGATTCCGCCGCCGCCCTCGACCGCCGGCATCAGGATCATCAGGACCGTTTTGCCCGTTACCCCGCCAAACTCGACGGCCAGGACGATGAACCCCCGCCGGTCGATCTGGACGAGGTGCAGGTGTGGGATCTCCTCTCGGCCTTCAGCCGACTGATGAAGGAAGTCGGCGGCCGCGGCCCCGGCTATCACGAGGTCACCTACGACGACACGCCCATCGACCTGCACGCCGCCGACATCGAAGACCGCCTGTCGCGCGAGGGAAATCTGACCTTGCGACAGTTGATCGTCGGACGGAAAAACCGCTCCGAAATGATCGGCATCTTCCTGGCGCTTCTGGAACTGATCCGCCAGAAAAAAATCCTGGTCAAACAGGAGGAAGATTTGACCGATATCGACATCACCCCCGCCCCGCGAGACCTTCAATCCATCCAAACCGCATGAACCTCGCCGGTGCATCCTCCAGCCGGATTCAAACCAGCGCCGGCCGGCGCTGGCCGATGACCCTCTGGATCGGACTGGCCATCCTCCTGGCGTGCGAGGCCTTGTTGTTCATCGACGTATGGCAAACCGGCCGGTCCGCCGCGCACACCGAAGCGCTGATCGACGCCTGGCGTCACCGGCCCGTCCACGGAATCATCTCCCATGCCGCTCGGTTCGTCTCGATCCACATGACCCCGCTGGTCTGGACCGGATACATCCTCTTTCTCGACGGCCTGCTCGAACTCATCGGCCGGCGCCGCAACATCGAACGCTCCCCCATCCGCCGCCGCCCGCACCATTTTGCCACGTTGTCATTGGCCTCCATCTTCATCTGGTGCGTCTTCGATGCCATCAATTTCAACGGCGGCATGAAAGCCTGGATTTACATCGGCATGCCCCCAAACTGGGCCGACCGCTGGTGGGGTTATGTGCTGGCATTCGGCGCCATCGTGCCGGGGATGCTGCTCAGCGGGCAGGTGCTGCTCAACCTCGGCCTCTTCAACTGGGCACGCTCGCGCCCATGGAAAATGCCCTCATGGGGCATTCTCCTGGTCCTGCTGGTCGGGGCGGCGATGTTCATCTGGCCGCTGGTTCATCGCGACCCGATCACCAACCTGACCCTCTGGACCAGCCTGGTCTTTTTGCTCGATCCCATCAACCTGCTCCTGGGCCGTCCTTCGGTCCTGCGGGACTGGCAGGCCGGCCGGTACGACCGAACCCTGGCCGCCTTCGCCGGCGGGTTGCTCTGCGGCTTCCTCTGGGAATTCTGGAACTACTGGGCCTTGACCAAATGGGTCTACATCCTCCCCTTCCTCGGATCCGCCGAACACTTCCGCTACTTTGAAATGCCCGTGATTGGCCTCCTTGGTTTCATCCCCTTCGGCCTCGAATGCTGGGTCATGTGGCAAACCATCCGCATCCCCCTCGATGGCCTGGCCGAACCCCTACCCGACAACCAGCACCTGCTATAATTCCATCATCTTCCCCCGTTTTTGCCACAATTCTGTTGTCTGGTCGCTTGACTTTGGTGATCAAGGCGATAAGCTTTTCGATTCTCCACCGCGGTCGAGATGCCGCGATGTGATTGTATTTTCTGATTCTGACTGTACTTAGAGGTATTTTGACCATGAGCGCTACCACGACCATGCCCAAGCCGGGTGAAATCAAGGCCGACTGGCATGTGATCGACGCCACCGACCAGGTTCTTGGCCGTCTGGCCGCACGAATCTCCATCGTGTTGCAGGGCAAGCACAAGCCGACATACACCCCGCACGTGGACACCGGCGATTTTGTCATCGTACTCAACGCCGAAAAAATCCGCGTCACCGGCAAAAAAGCCGAAGTCCTCGAATACGACACCTATTCCCGCTATCCCGGCGGCCGGCACATTTATTCCTACGAGCGGATGAAGCAGCTTCACCCCGAAAAACTGCTGGAACTGGCCGTTCGCCGGATGCTCCCCAAGAGCAAAATGGGCCGCAACATCCTGGGCCACCTGAAAATCTATCGTGGCACCGAACACCCCCATTCCGCCCAGCAACCCAAGGAATTGAAACTGGCACGATAAGTGTCGGATATTACACGACTTAAAATAAATTTGGCACGGCGGCCCACCCGGTCGCCAGTCGATTCGGAACCAAACCCATCGCAACGGTCGCGAATGGTCAGACGCCGGATCATCTTTTAGAAAGGCAAGTCCAACATGGCCGAGCAAGAATCCGCAAACGCAACCTCCGCTGGAACCAAAGTCAGCTACACCTGGGGCACCGGCCGGCGCAAAACCGCCGTCGCCCGCGTGCGAATCGCCCCCGGCAGCGGCAAAATCGAAATCAACGGCCGCACACTCAACGATTATTTCACCAAGGAAGTGGACCGCAAGGCCATCTTCGGCCCGCTCGAAGTCACCAGCACCGGCGGAAAAGTCGATGTGCTGGTCAACGCCGACGGCGGCGGACCGACCGGCCAATCCGGCGCCATCGTGCTGGGTCTGGGCCGTGCCTTGCTGAAATACGATGCCACCCTTGAATCCGCCTTGCGGGGTTCGGGCTTTTTAACCCGCGACTCGCGAATGAAAGAACGTAAAAAGTACGGCCAGCGTGGCGCTCGCCGTCGGTTCCAGTTCTCCAAGCGATAATCGCCGCGAGAACTTACGAAAAATCAGCCCATGGACTTGGCGGTCCATGGGCTTTTTTTATTGGGAGCAGTTTTTATATCGAATTTCAACCCGCCAGCGGCTGTTGCGCCGTCGGCCTGGAAATGGACATGGTTTGGAAGCTCGACCCGATCGGCCGGATCGAATCCATCAACACGATGAAATCATCCGCCCGGCGCGAAAGATGCGCCTCCGACACCCGGCACTGGTTGGCCAGTCGGCCCGCAAGCTGCCCCCCGCGCCGATGCGGATGCAATTCAGCCATCGGCCAGTCACGTTTCAGCGCTGCGCCGGCGAGGATCGGGGTTAATTCCTGCAACCGTGCCCGTGGCCGCCGGCCGGGAACCACCACCAGGATGTTCTCACAATACGCATGATGCCGGATGCAATCCGGATGCGCCCCTCCCAAATCCACCCATCGTTCAGGTGCAATCGCCCCGGCGATCCGCAATCGCGGCTCGTGGGCGAATTCCACCTGTCCGGGCACGTGCAGCAGGCTGACTTTGCCCGCTTCTTCGCGGATCGCGGTCCATCGCTGGCCGATGATCTGATACCCGGCCTCCAGCAACACCCTCAATTCCGGCTCGATGCCGTAAGGCGTCAAAATCAACGCCCCCCAGTCGCCCCGCGCAATCGAGACGCCGGGGATCAGATGCAATCCCTTGCCCCGCATCAGTTGAGCCAGCGGCCAGAACAACACGCTGTCCAGACAGTGAACCGAATCCACCGTCGGATGCGGCAAGATCCAACTGCGAAACTGACCTCTCAATAAATTGAGTTGCGTCATCCCCCATCGGTCGTCCACAACCCAGAAATTCTCCCCATCCTCGTAAATCTCGATCAATTGATCGCCCAGATGCAACGGAACCGCCGACGGCGACAACGAACGCGACACCTCACCCGCTTCGTATGGGCGAATCTGTCCGGAAATCGGAACAAATCCATCCGGAAACGTCGGCGTTAAAAACGATTCAAAGGTGCGCAGAAACTGCGGCAGCAACGCATCGACCCCGCAGGTCAATTCCACCGCCAGACCATGCACCACCAGACGATAAGATTTGGAATCGGCGCTGGTCACGGCTGATCTCCTGCAATGTGGCGATTGTTCACCATCGGTAAAATGGGAAATTATTTTGAAAATTGGTTCGTCCCATAACCTGTCGTAAGCCGAAGTGCGTTTGCCCGCTGACAATTTTTCTTTCCCTGCGTTATGTTGCTCACAGAAAGGAGATCGTCATGAAACGATCAATGATGTGGATGATGGGGGTTGTGGCGGGAATGCTGATGGTGGGCGCGGGATGCGCCACCGCGCCGACTTCGCCTCAGGAAAGACAGGCGTTGCAACAGGAGGCCGGCGCGGCGGTGCGCGACATGAAAACCGCCAGCCCGACCATCAACGACATTCTGTCCAATGGATACGCCTACGCGATATTCCCCAGTGTCGGCAAAGGTGGAATGGTCGTCGGAGGCGCCTACGGCCGGGGCGTGGTCTATCAGGGCGGCAACCTGATCGGCTACAGCGACCTGTCGCAGGCGAGCATCGGGCTGCAACTGGGTGGTCAGACCTATTCGGAACTGATCGTCTTCCAAAACGCCGATGCGCTCAACAAATTCAAACAGGGCAACTACGCCTTCGCGGCCGATGCCTCGGCCGTCGCGCTCAAGAGCGGCGCTTCGGTGGCGGCGGATTATCGCAACGGCGTGGCCGTCTTCACCAACCCGCTGGGCGGCGCGATGTTCCAGGCCACCGTCGGTGGCCAAGAGTTCACCTTCGTGGCGGCCGATCAGGTGCAAGGCAACTGATGACGCAACCATGGGATGCGCGGTTTTCCGTGCGTTCAACTGATGCGATGGACTACAGGCCGGCCAACCGCCGGCCTTTTTTATTTGCCGATGCAGAAGCGTGAAAAAATCTCCCCCAGCAGCTCATCGGGACTGACGACGCCCAGGATTCGGCCCAGATGATCGAGCGCGGCGCGCAGCTCCAGTGCCAGCAACTCGATGGATTCCGATTCGGCCATGCCGGCGGCCTGTTGAAGATGATCCATGGCCCGTTCAATGGACTGAACGTGGCGTTGATTGAGGGCCAGCCGCGCTTCGCCGCCGTCGCCGGCGAAGGCCAGACGATTCAAGGCTCCAATCAGATTGTCACGGCCCAGGCCGGTTTTGGCGCTGATCAGAATCGCATCCTCAACCGAACCGGCCGGCGCCTTGAGCAAGTCGGCCTTGGTGTCTACGCGCAGGTCAAACGGGCGATCCACCTGAATCGGCGGGCGCGGATCGTTGACCTCCTGAACCAGCACGGCCAGGTCTGCCTCGGCGATGGCCCGGCGGGCATGTTCCCGCATCTGCGCCTCCACCACGCTTTCAGGCGATTCATCCATCTCCAAACCCGCGACATCAACCAGATGAATCGACCCGGCCGGCAACATCACTTCCGCCCACAACACATCCCGCGTGGTGCCGGCCAAAGGCGACACGATGGCGCGATCATGGCCGGCCAACCAGTTGAGCAGCGTGCTTTTGCCCGCGTTGGGCCGACCCACCAGCACAACCCGCGGCTGATGTGAAAGTCGTTCAAATCGGCGGCTGTTGGACAACAAATTTCGCAGATCGTCCAGGATCGCATCCAGCCGCCGACGCAAATCAGGCCGGGCCAGGAACGTCACCGGCTCATCGACAAAATCAATCTCCGCCTCGATCAGCGCCAGGGCCTCGGTCAACCGATCCATCATCGGCCGCAATCGGCCGGCCAGCTCTCCGGCCAGCAACTGGCGGGCCGCCTGAAGCTCCCGTTCGCCATGGGCGTTGATGATCGCGGCCACCCCCTCGGCCCTGGTCAGGTCCAGCCGGCCGTTGAAATACGCCCGCGCCGTGAATTCGCCCGGCTCGGCCATCCGGGCGCCCTGCCGTTGCAGATACCCGATGAGCAGTTGAACCAACGTCATGTTGCCCGGCAGATGAAACTCCACCATCTCCTCGCCGGTGTAACTGCGCGGTGATACAAACCCATACACCCACGCGACAACCTCCAGATCGCAAAAATGCAGCCGGTGTCGCCGGGCGCTGACCTGTGCGGGCAAATCCGGACAAATCGACAACGCCATCGCGCGGGCCGCCGGGCCGCTGAGTCGAACAATCATCCGCGCGGCCGGACCGGCCGAACTGCTGATGGCGCAAATGGTGTCGTCGTTGTTCATCCGATCCGCCCATCGTGTGACTGGCGCCGCGGGGCAACTTCTCCTATGGATTGAGCGCCAGCTTCCCCTTCAAGTCGTGCGATGCCGGTTCGATCTGCACCGGCAGGCGTATCCAGAATCTCGCCCCCTCCCCCGGCGTGCTCTGAACGCCGATGGTCCCTTTCAACAACGCCACCAGCTCCTTGGAGATCGCCAACCCCAGCCCCGAACCTCCATGCTCACGCGTCACCGATCCATCGATCTGGCGGAATTTTTCAAAAATCACGTCCTGTTTTTCCGCCGCGATGCCCGGCCCGCGATCCATCACCGAGATGCAAACCCGCCCATCCTCCTCCAGGATCGCCGACAGGTCGATCTTCCCTCCCGCCGGTGAAAATTTGATCGCATTGGACAGAAAATTGTAAAGCACCTGCTGCAACTTCGCCGGGTCGGTGGACAAAATCGGCACATCCGCCGCCACCGATGTCGCGATGGTCAGGTCCCTCGCCTCGCTCATCGGCTTGAGCAAACTGACCAGCCCTTCAAACACGTCGTTGAGCGACAATTTCTCCGATCGAACCTCCATCCGCCCCGCTTCGATCTTCGCCAGGTCCAGCAGGTCATTGATCAAATCCAGCAGGTTCTGGCCGCTGCGAAGAATGTTCTGCACGTACCGCAGCATCTTTCCATCCGTGCCGAGCGAATCCTTCAACAAATCCGCAAACCCCAGGATCGAATTCAACGGCGTGCGCAGCTCATGGCTGACGTTGGCCAGAAATTCGCTCTTGAGCCGGTTCGACTCGTACAACGCCACGTTGGTCTCGGCCAACTGCCCCAGCTTCAAATCAAGGCTCTTGTTGATCGCCCGCAACTGGTCGGCGCCGCTCTTGAGGTTCGCCAGCATCGTGTTGAACGTTTCGGACAACTGCTGGAACTCATCCCCCGTGCTGATGTCGGAGCGGATGTTCAAATCCCCCTCGCTGACCTTCTGGGCCGTCTCCTGCAACACCCGCACCGGCTGCAAAATCAGGTGGGTCGTGATCAGATAAAAAACCACCACCGCCAGCGTCCCCGCCAGCAACCCCGCCGTCAGCAGGATGATGCGATTGAGCAGCAGTTGATTGGCCTGCACCTGCGAAGGCATCTCCACCACCGCCACGCCGATCAGCTTCGCCGGTCGCGTTGTCGGACGGGTGGTCGGCTCGCGTGCCGGCAGCAACCCCCCCGCCGCCGGCCCGTTGGATGTATGACAATTCAGACACTCTCCCCGCGCATACAACGCCTCGGCGTACCGATAACGCTGCCCTTCGCGTTTTGGTGGAACTTCCACCGACTCGCGGTCGGGAAATTTTTCAAAATAACGCACCGCGTTGGCTTCAAACTGCGTCAGCCGATCCAGCGGCACGCGCGGCGGAATGCCGATCAGTCGCGGCGGAACGTAATGCTCCCCATCCACCGTCACCGTCGCCGGCGGCGGGGATGGCTGTCCGATCGCCCGCCACGGTTCGCTCGCCGCCGCCGTCCGTTCGGCCACATGCCGCATTACCGCATCCCGCGCCAATCGGGCCGCCGCACTCTGATTGATCTGGTCGATCAACTGCTCCATCCGCTGCCACGGCACAAACAACGCCGCCGCGATGATCAGCACCACCGCCGCCCCAAAGAGCAACTGGCATTTGGCCGCCAGCGATATTTTCATCTGCCGCAAGTGCTTGAACATCAACCCCTCATTCTAAATTCACCATTGCGGCGTTCGCAAATGGTGTGGTATGACAGATCGTCGTAGTGACTGATTGTAGCCGGATTTGCAACTTCGATGAGGCGATTTTATGTCATCCGCCGGACGAGTGCTGGTCGTGGAAGACCATGAGAGCGAACGTCGCGCTGTCACCCAAATCCTGAAATCGGAAGGATTTACCGTCTTCGGCGCCGAAAACGCCGACAAGGCCGTCGGTTACATGGACGAAAACATCGACGTTGTTCTCAGCGATCTGCACCTGGGGGATGTCAGCGGCATGGATTTGCTTCAACTGTGGAAAAAACAACACCCCGAAACCCAGTTCATCCTTTTAACGGGACACAGCAGCATCAACAGCGCCGTCGAGGCCATCAAAAGCGGGGCGTTTGACTACATCACCAAGCCGGTCAACCCCGATGAGCTGATCCACCTGATTCGTCGGGCCGTCGAATCGTTGCAGAAAGACAAGGAAATTGACGATTTGCGCCGACGGCTCGACCAGAAGTTCGGCCTCGACCAGATCGTCGGCCAGTCCAAATTGATGAAGGATGTGTTTGACCGCATCCGGCGGGCCGCGCCGGTGGACAGCACCGTCCTGGTCCTCGGCGAAAGCGGCACCGGCAAGGAGCTGGTCGCGCAAGCACTCCACCACAACAGCCCGCGAAAAAAAGGCCCCTTTGTGGCCGTCAACATCGCCGCCGTCCCGCCAACGCTGGTCGAAAGCGAACTGTTCGGCCACGTCCGCGGCGCCTTCACCGGCGCCACCGACAAGCGCATGGGCCGGTTTGAACAAGCCGACGGCGGCACGCTTTTCATCGACGAGGTGGGCGATTTTGAACTTCCCCTTCAGGCCAAACTTCTCCGTGTCCTGGAAAGCCTCACTGTCACCCCCGTCGGCGGGCACGATGATCGCAAAGTCAACGTCCGCGTCCTGGCCGCCACCAGCCGCGACATCCGAAAAATGGTTGAACAGGGAACTTTCCGCGAAGATTTGTATTACCGCCTGAATGTCGTCACCATCAACCTGCCCCCGCTGCGCGACCGCCCGGATGACATCCCCATCCTGGTGGAACATTTCCTGAAGGAAATCACCGAAAACAAACACACCGCCTCACGACGGGTCTCCCCCGAGGTCATGCGGCAATTCATGGCCTACCGCTGGCCCGGCAATGTCCGCGAGCTTCGCAATGTCCTTGAAAGCATGATGGTTCTGGCCGACGGTGAAATCCTGACCGAAAACGACCTGCCGGACAGCGTCACCTCCAACCGAATCGAACCGGCCTCCCCGCGCGATTTGTCCACCGGCATGAAAATGGACGACCTTGAAAAAATGGCCATCGCCAAGGCGCTCGATCAGTGCGCCGGCAACCGAACCCACGCCGCCGCCCGGCTGGGCATCTCCGTCCGCACCCTTCAACGCAAACTCCGGCAATTCGAAAAAGAAGGTTTCAAAACCTGTTCCGAAAACACCGTCAGTTCGTCGTGACAATTTGTCGCATACGACTCACATATACGACATCCTGTCGTATCGCATCGCAATCACCTCATCGACATGTCAGCGAATCATCCTTTGGCACGGGGTTTGCCAAATGAATCCGTGCATGGACAAGTTAATTTACCGTAACTCTCGGTAAGAAGGAGACTTATATGTCAATCAGCATGGAACGCTTCGCGTCCGAAGGAAACTTCGCGACTTACGATCCCTTTGCCGGAAGCCAAAGTCGAATCGCCGTTTTTCAACTGCAATGCCGTTCGTGTGGGTATGAACCTGAGGAAACCATTGTCGCACCAAAGATCTGCCCCAAATGTCACGGCAACGCATGGGAACGATTCGCGCGACCAGGGAGCATCCTGGAGAATGCCCAGCGGTATTGACCAACATTGCGTTATTGCGGCTTGAAAAGGACAAGCCGACTGTTCAAAAGGTGACCGGCGTGTGTCGGCCGCCTTTTTTTCTTGTTCACTTCGTGCCGGTTTCAGATATCGGCCATCGTGTCGAAAAATTCGTGGTCGGAGTTGTATCCTCCCTCCCCCTGCCAGACATGCCTGTAGTTGTCGGTAAACTCGATCGCCTCGATCCATTTGACCATCTTGAATCCCAGTTGATTCTCCACCCGCAGCCGCAGCGGGGCGCCATGAACCGCATTCAGCGGCTTGAAATTCATGTCATAGGCCAGCAGGGTCTGAGGATGGCTCGCATTGTCGAGGGTCTGGCTGTCGTAATAAGGGCCACCTTCCAGACCTTCGCCGTAGGAATAAAAGATCACCGCCCGGACTTGTGGCTTTGGCCGCACCAGCTTGATCAGCTCGGCCATCGGCAGGCCCGCCCATTGAGCAATGCCGGACCACCCCTGGATGCAATGATGCAGCGTGATCTGGGACTGATTGGCCATCTGTCGCAGCTCCGCCAGTGACAAATTGACAGGGTTGTCGACCAATCCATACACCTTCAGCCGGTAGTCTCGAAAGTCGTTGTCCGCCAGCGATTTCCATGTTGAGCTGGTGGGCAGTTTTCCATTGGGCCAGAAATAGGGGGAAATATCCTGCCGGCGATAGAGCGACTGGGGGGCATGTCGGCCCAGCAGCAGGCGTTGGACCGGATTCACGATCATGTCGCCCATCCGCTGAATGGCGCGGGGAAAGAGCCACGTTGACCAGTTGGCCATGATGTTGATCAGGAACAGGATCACCAGCCCGCTGAGGCCGATGTACATGCCGAAGCGCAACGGGTTGTCGGTGCCGATGACGATGTGGTTCATGTTGCGGGCAAAACCGGTGATGAAAACCATCGTCACATGGGCGATGGTGAACAGGATGTACCCGCACAGCGCCAGAAAATGGATCGACCGGCCAATCTGGCGATTGCCGGGGAGGCGTCGATACCAGTGGAATCGGTTGACCAGCGCCGGCGACATGGAGGGGCCGGTCAAGATGGAAATGGGGGCGAGAATGAAGACCACGCCAAAATAGCTCAGTTGCTGCAGGGCGTTGTATTGATAGAAGCCATTGGGTTCGGGGGGAAGGTGAAAGGTCGCGTAATGCACAAAATAAGCCCAGGCCTGCGGGAAGACATCCCATGAGGTGGGGACGATCCGGCGCCAGTGGCTGGTGGTGAACAACAGGACGACATAAATCGCCCCGTTGAGCACCCAGAACAAGGCGCTGACAAAATGCCAGTGCCGCGCCAGCCCCAACGTGTGCCGGCCACCGGGCAGGCCGATCCAGGGGGACAGATAACGGGCATCATCCTTGGCGGTATAAAGTCGATCCAACGGAACCTGCACGGGGGTGAATCGCACCCACTCGCTGCCGGGCGTGCAGTGGACGTTCCAGTACAACCGCGGATGGTCCATGAGAATTTGCAGGCCGCTGCGGGCCAGCAGGATGATGAAGAGCAAATTGACGTAGTGCGTGAGACGAAGCCCGACGGAAAAACCGTAAGGCTCGGTGGCGGTTTGCGGAGTCAATTGAGGATACGATGGGATCGACGGCAGACCGGCGAAGATCCATTGCAGGTATGCGGCGATCAACAACCCGCCCAATACAATAACGACAGGCAACAGCGTCCAGAGGCGTATTCGCGGTGAGATGGCCACCGGATCGTGGCGGGACATGAATCGACTCAACCTTTCTTGTCGTCCAGGTATTCTTTCAAAACCAATGCGCCGTTTCGCTGCTCATCCTTGGCCGCATAGATCAACGTGACCCGACCCTGCCTGGCCTTGCGTCGAAGCAGCTCAACCTCATCGGGGTGGCTTTTTAATTCCTGGCGGTACTTATGCTGGAATTGATCCCACCGTGCGGGATCGTGGCCGAACCATTTTCGCAATCCCGGGCTGGGTGCGATTTCCTTGAGCCACAGGTCCAAAGCGGCCTTTTCCTTGGTGACGCCACGCGGCCAAAGCCGCTCGACAAGAATGCGCTGGCCATCGGAACTGGCGGGTTGGTCATATGCTCGTTTAAGCTGGATCATCACAGGTTGACCTTGGTTTGAGGTTGGATTTTGGAATCGGTAAGAAAGGCGATATTACGGTTATCGTACATTGTATCGACCTATTTCGTAGCGAATGGCATGAAGGTTCCTTTTAGATATCGAAGATGCCATTACACCTGCAAATTCGATGCCGTACATCGATGATCGCCGCTAAATTTGGAGGGCGTCGCTGCGCGACGCCGGTGGGGGACAAGCGCGAATACGGCGGCGGAGGACCGCCGCCCTCCAGAAGTCGGATTATCCACAATTCGCGACTGGAGGGCGTCGCTCCGCGACGCCGTGGGAAGCCAGGGGTTACAATCGTCTTCATGGAGCCGCAACTTCCACAACGAAAACGTCCTCATCACGACATACGGCCGGTCATCCATCGGCCCACAATTGTGTTTCTAACCGTTTGCGTCCACGCCCGTATGCCGATTCTGGACAATGCGACAGCACATAAGGCCATTGTGGATGTATGGAAGGACGCCAAGGCATGGCTGGTCGGACGGTACGTTGTGATGCCGGATCACGTCCATTTATTTGCGACACCAGCTCCATTGGAGACCATCGATCCTGCGATGGCGGTGGAGCTGTGCAGTTGGGTGAGCTTCTGGAAGCGCCGACTGGCGTTGGTCCTGGGGAGAGGCATCTGGCAGGAAGGGTATTGGGATCGAACCTTGCGCAGCGATGACAGTTACGACCAGAAATGGGCTTATGTGCGGGACAACCCGGTGCGAAAAGGGTTGGTGAAAGCGGCCGGCGATTGGCCGTACGCGGGAACACTCAACGAATTGATTTGGTGAAAACGCGATAAGCAATTTCGACAAACCGCAATTGGAGGGCGTCGCTCCCGCGACGCCGGGGGGGGTGTCGAACGCGAATACGGCTGCGGAGGACCGCCGCCCTCCAGAAGTCGGATGTTTCGCAATACGCGACGCCGCCGGGGGGGGTTAGCCGTTGAAGAATTTTTTGATGGAATGGACGGTGGTTTGGCGGCCGACGGTGGCGATGGATTCGAGGTTGGGAATTTCCTTGGGGCAGACCTCCACGCAATTGCCGGCTTTGGAGCAGTCGCTGATGCCACCTTCGTTCATCATCTCGTCGAGGCGGTCGTTTTTCAGGGCCGCGCCGGTGGGATGAAGGTTAAAGAGCTTGACCATGGTGAAGATCATCGCGCCGGTGAAATGATTGGTCGTGGTGTATTGCGGGCAGGCTTCCAGGCAGCAGCCGCAACTGATGCAGCGCGACAGCCAGTATCGCTCCTGTTGCACCTTCTGGGACATGGTGGGGCCGGGACCAAGATCATAGGTTCCATCAATGGGGACCCAGGCTTTGATGCGCTTCATGTCGTCAAAGAGGCGCTGGCGATCCACGAAAAGGTCTCGCACCAGCGGAAATTTGGTCATGGGTTCGAGGGTGATGGGTTGTTCGAGTTTGTCGACCAGCGCGGAACAGGCCTGCCGGGTCTGGCCATTGATGAGCATCGTGCAGGCGCCGCAGACTTCCTCAAGGCAGTTGGAATCGTAGACGATCTGCGTGGTTTTTTGGCCATCGGAGGTGACCGGGTGCGCGGCGATGTATTGCAGGCAGGCGATGATGTTGAGATTGGGACGCCACGGAATGGAAAATTCCTCCCATCGCGGCTTTTGGTCGGGATTGTCCCGGCGAAGGATGCGGACGGCAATGGTGCGTTCACTGGTTGAAGGTTGGGTCATTTCAATCTCCCTGATGAAATCAAAGTCTACAATTCCTGAAATTCATAGGCCGGCTCGGCTTCTTCGGCCGCCGGCACGGCGACGCACGTGAACGGATCGCCCATTCGCCGGCGAACCAGTGAAGCATTATATACCCCTGCTTCGGACAACAACGAATGAAAAACATCCCCTTCCCGGCGGATGGATTCGGGTGGGCGGACGGCCGGTTCAAAACACTGGATCAGGCCCTGGTAATTTTCCCAGCATCCTTCCTTTTCGGCCCAGGCCGCGACAGGCAGCACCACATCCGCGCCGGTGGTCAGTGAATTGCCCAGCAAATCCTGCACGACCTTGAAACCGCGCTTGAACAACTCCGGCTGCACAGACGGAATCCAATTGCTGAGGTATCCGCCGACAATCCAGCCCCCTTTGAGGTTTTTCAATTCGGGCGTGGTTCCGGCCGCGAATTGTTCATAGGTGGCATTCGGTCCGCCCAGCAGATCCATCACCCGCCGAACGCCGGCGGCGTTGGGGACTTTTTCGGCCTTGATGCGGAACGTTTCCTGGTGTGTCAGGTAATGGTGAAACGTTTCATCCTCTCCGCTGCTGGGGACCGGTCCCAGGACCAGCACCGCGCCCGCATCCATCGAGCGAATCCACCGGCCCAGCAGCCACGCTTCCTCGCAGGTCATCATGGGGGAGAGCATGGCATACAAACTGCCCTGGCCATGATCGCCGACCAGTTGCCGCAAGCCGGCCACGGCCGATTCCAATGCGGCGGCCCACTCGGTTTCGATGGTCGATCCATGCTGTTTTCGCGTCGGTTTGCGAAGTCGCGCGGGATCGTACACGACCTTGTAGGCGTAGCGGGTGTCATCGCTGATCCACCACCTGTTGACGCTGGCGTTGAAACGCGGGCGGATGCGGTAAATGGTCCCTTCGTTGTGATCGAGGTAAATGTTTTCGCCGCCGCTGTCCACCGGACTGATCGAAGGGGTGTTCTTGAGCAGCCAGACGCGCTGTTTGAACAGAAAGTCCTTTTCCAGCAGCGCCCCCACCGGACAGATGTCCACCACGTTGACCGAAAGTTTGTTGTTAAGGGGTTTGCCGGGAAAAACGTCGATCTGCTGGGTGGCGTTTCGGCCGTTGACGTACAGTTCGGACGTGCCGGAAATCTCGCGCGTGAACCGCACGCAACGGGTGCAATAAATGCAGCGATCGCTGTACAGCAGGACGTGATCGCCGATGTCTTTTTTGGGCTGGCGTTCCTTGGCTTCCTGAAATCGGGCCTCCGCCCGGCCGTGCTGAAAGGAATAATCCTGCAAAAAACATTCGCCCGCCTGGTCGCACACCGGGCAGTCGATCGGGTGGCTGGTCAGCAGGTATTCCATGACCGCCTTGCGATTGGCGGTCGCCTTGGGGCTGGTGGAATGAACGATCATCCCTTCGCGCACGGGGGTCTGACAGGAAGGAACCAGCTTGGGAATCCCCTCGACCTCGATCAGGCAGATGCGGCAACTGGCCGGGATCGACAATCCCGGATGGTAGCAGTAATAGGGCAAGTCCACGCCGGCATCCAGACACGCCTGAAGCACCATCTGGCGATCCCGACATTCAATTCGCCGACCATCAACTGTAATCGTGGGCACGAAGAAACTCCTTTCCAGCCGAACCTCCGGATTCTTAAGCAAACGGGCGATTTGGCATAGGGCCAAAATCGAACCGGATTACTTGAGATGCGCCTTGGGCGGTTGATAGGTTCCAACCTCGGTGCGGAACGGAACGTTCAGACGGTTCCAGCCATTGATCGCGATGATGGCCATGGTGAGGTCGATCAACGCTTTTTCGTCGAACGATTTGCCGACCTCGGCATAAACTTCATCGGAGATTCCGCCGACGGGCAACTGCGTGACGCTCTCGGCCCAGAGCAGCGCCGCCCGTTCGCGCTGGGAATAAAATGGCGATTCGCGCCACGCCGCCAGCAGATACAGCCGCTGCTCGGTTTCGCCGGCGGCCCGGGCATCCTTCGCGTGCATGTCCAGGCAATAGGCGCATCCGTTCATCTGCGACACGCGCGTCTTGACCAGTTCCAGCAAGGAATGATCCAGTCCCGAAGATCGCACGTACGATTCAACGCCCAGCATCGCCTTGAACGCTTCGGGGGCGATTTTTTTATAATCAATACGCTGCTGCATGAGATTTCTCCTGTGAAAATTGATTTACGTCCACCCTTGAACCATCAGTTGTTTTCCATCATTCGCTGCACATCCGGGCGGGGAATCGCCGGTTCGAGGGATTCAAACCGGCCGGTTTCGCGAAACTCATTGATCGCCCGTTCGATCGCGGCCAGGGCAACGGTCGCCAGGCGCGACGCGGTGCTCAGACGGGCGACCCCAGTCATTCGCAACTCGGCCACGTTCGGCATGCCGGCTTGCGCGGCGACGTTGATCGGCGCATCAACCGCGCCAACCAGTGCCTTGAGCGTCTCCTTGTCAACCAGAGTGATCGGGAAAATACAGTCCGCGCCGGCGGCGAGATATGCCTTGGCCCGCAAGACGGTCTGGTCGAATCGTTCGTTGTCGTTTTGGCCGTATTTCACCAGGTAGGTGTCAACGCGGGCGTTGATGACGATCGGAACGCCGGCCGCATCGGCGGCGGATCGCGCTGCTCGGATGCGGTCGGATGCATCCTCCATCTCCCGCAGCACGTGCGGGTTGTGCAGGCTGTCTTCGATGTTGATGCCCACAACGCCGGCGTCGATGACGGCACGAACCGTTTTAGCAACTTCCTGCGGCGTCCGGCCATAACCCGCCTCGATGTCGGCCGTCACGGGAACGCTCACGGCCCGCGCGATCCGGCCGATGACGGCGATCACTTCGTCAAATGGAGCGTGTTCTCCATCGGGATAACCCAGCGACCAAGCGATCCCGCCGCTGGTGGTGGCGATGGCGGGAAAATTGAGCTTTTGTAAAAGCCGCGCCGTCATCGCATCCCACGCATTGGGGAGCAGAAGCACCTGAGTCCGGTCGTGCAGTTGTCGAAACGCCAGCGCTTTCAAGACCTGGGATGGATTGTCCATGAATATCCCTTTGTTTCGGGTGAAACACGCAAAACCTGGACCACAATAACCTTGCGATCCGGTAATCCGTCAATCTCATCTGAATGTATATTAGGATGCCCGCAGCGTGAGAGTCCAAATATTTTTTTGGACGACATGAACTTTCACTGCGTTACAACAGAGGCGCGGGACAAAAGAGCCGAGGGTCCATCAAGGGCAATGGATCGGCGATGCGCACCGGTGCAAACGCCATCTGGTCCAGCACATCCCGTTGCAGGTCAACACCCGGCGCGATTTCCACCAATACAAGACCATCCGCCGCGATCTGGAAGACCGCTCGTTCAGTGATCAACAGCGCCTCCTGTCCGCGCTGGCGCACGCCTTCGGCCACGTCATAGGTGATCTGATCGACCGCCTCGACCAGTTTTTTCACGCTGCCTTCCTGGACAATGCGCAATCCCGCCTTCCCATCGCGTTCATCACAGACGATCTTCGATCCGCCAGTGGTGAGGGTTCCGGTAAAGACCAGGCGTTTGGCTGAATAAGCGATGTCGATGAATCCACCCGCGCCAGGGTTGGCGCTGCCGAATCGGCTGACGTTGACCCGGCCACGGCGGTCGAACTGCGCGAACGCCAGGGCCGCAAACCGGCATAATCCGCCGTCGATCAAGTCGAACTGCGTCACGCCATCGACAATCGCCTCGACGTTCATGTTGGCCGAGAACTGCCAGCCGCTCATGACCACGCCGCCGAACGAGCCATGCTCGGTGGTCATCCGGTACTCGTCGAGATTGTCATCGGTCAGCAGGTTGTCCCCGGCCATCACCAGGGGCGCATCAGATGATGCCCCAAATCCAAAGATGCTCAGTTCCCCCTTTCGCACCTCGGCCCCGGCACGCCGGGCAATGACTTTGTGCGGCGTCAGCGGTAATTTTGGCAGATCGCCCATCCGACCCTTCTCGATTCCAAGAAAGCGGCCGTCAAAGGGCGTGTCCGTCACCATGGGTTGATCCGGACAGACCACCACCCTGTCCACCAGCGCGCCCGGCAGGCGAATGGCGTGCGGTGGCCGCGAACGACGGGGGACGATGCGCTTCACCTGGGCGATCACGGTCCCGCCGGATGCCTTCACCGCCATGGCCAATGCGATGTTGGAGGAAATGATCGGTTCCTCCTCAAACGACAGATTTCCATCTTCGTCGGCGCTGGTGGCGCGCAACAAGCCGACGTCGATGTTCCACGTGGGGTAAAACAGCCACGGTTGGCCGCGAAGCGTGATTTTTTCAACCAGGTCGTCGGTGCATTTTGTCGTGTATTTTCCGCCGCCCTGTTCCGGATCGATGTAACAGCCCAGGCCGATGCGCGTGATGTAGCCGGGGCCGCGCCGGGCGACTTCGCGCAGCCAGTGCATCGACGCGCCGATCGGCCAACTGTATGCCTCGATGCGGTTTTCCTGAATCAGTTGCATCAACCGCGGCCGTGCTCCGGTTTTCGGATGGACCGGGTTGATATACGAACCGGAGACGATCCGCTTCATCAATCCTTCAACGGCGACATGATCCATTCCAGGAATGCCCATCGCATCGCCCGTACCGCACGGAAAATAAAACGTCAGGTCGCGCGGCCGTTGTGTTTGGCCAAATCGCTCTCCCAGCGTCTTGAGCAACAGATCGGGCGTGATCCATCCAATGACGCCGACGCAGCCGACCGTCTGGCCGTCCCGGACAAGGTCCATCGCATCCCGCGCATCGCAACACTTGGAACGGACATCGACAGAATCATTCATGGTGTTTTCCCTGCATTTCCTGAAAATTTACGGAAGGTGGCCATGGCGGCCTCGGATCGGCAGTTTTCGATGAAGATCATGGTCGCCAGACTGTCCAGCGACGCCGGATCGGCCGCGTTGGATGAGTCATTCAAGACCAGTTTGGTTGCCTGAACGGCCTGCCGCGGCAGACGGGCCAGGCCCTGGGCGAGCGACAGGGCGATTGATCGCGCCTCGCCGGGTGCGGCCACGACATCGGCCACCCCCAGCCGATGCGCCTCCGCGCCGTCGATTGGCGCGTGGCCCCAAGTCAACTGGCGCGCCCGCGTGACGCCGACCCGCCGCACCAGCGGACCCAGCCCCCACGGCGGCAACCACCCCAGCGACACTTCCGTCAGATGCCACCGCGCATTGCCGCCTGTGACGACAATGTCCGCCGATGTCGCCAACAGGAAGCCGCCGCCGATGGCGAACGTCTCCACCGCGACCACCACCGGACATGGAAAAGCCAGCAACCTCCGGCACATCGACGCGGTGGCCATCTCGTGACGGGCGACGCCGGCGGCGTCCAGGCCGGCCAGCTCCTTCAGATCGCTGCCCGCGCAAAAACCCGGGTCAGCGCCGGTGATCAGCAGCGCGCCAAACGGTGTCGTCATCGGCAAACCGACAAATCGCCCGATCCAGTTCGGCCACCAGTTCCGTTCCCAGCGCGTTCCGCCTCGCCGGACGATTCAGTTCCAGGATGGCAACGCCTTCTTGCGTCTCGATATTCAACACGAATGCCTCCGCGGTCCGACAAATACAACTAATATATTACTTGTGATTCAATCTGACAACTGATTCTCTAAAAATAAACTAAGAAGTAATGAGATTGAATAATTGGCTCATTCCATATAATATATCGCTATGACTTCGACTCCTCTTCAAGAGCCTTCTCCTTTGGCCGGCGGCACGCTCGTGGATACGGCGTACGCGATTCTTGAGAATCTGCTGGTGACCGGCGCGCTGCCTCCCTTGTCGCTTTTCACCGAAGTTGAACTCAGCCATCGAATACAGATCGGTCGAACACCGGTACGAGAGGCGTTGCAGCGGCTGGAGCGCGAGGGGCTGGTGCGCGCCATTCCCTACCGCGGCATCCAGGTCACCGGCGTGCATGTCGCGGCGCAACTCGAATGGCTTGAGGTGCGAATGGCCATGGAGAAGCTCATCGCCGTCAGCGCCGCCCGCCGCGCCAGCGCCGCGGAGCGCCAACGCATGCTTGAACTTGCCCGGCACATTGTCGAAGCGGCCGACGCCCATGATGGCGACACCTTCATGCGTCTCGATCGCGAGCTGCACGTCCAGCTCATCGAAAGCACGCGCAACAGCGCGCTGGCCGACATCATGCAACTCAAGCAGGGCATCAACCGGCGGTTCTGGTATCTGCATACACGACTGATGATCGATCTGCCCCGCTGCGCTCACCTGCACGCAAACCTGCTGCGCGCCGTCGCCAACGGCGATGAATCGGCCGCGGAACAGGCGGCCGGGGCACTGGTGGACGATTGCCGGACCACCTGCCAGCGGGTCGTCGAAAAGGGCGTCCCGACCGATGGAAAACAGCCCGCCAGGGATCGCCGCGCCGTCGTCTCCGGGAGAACCTGATGGAACAAGCGCACTTTCCCGCCATTGACCTGCCGGTGATCGCATCGCCCGATGTCTGCGTGGTGGGCGCGGGTCCGGCGGGCGTGGCGGCCGCCCTTGGCGCGGCGCGCGTGGGATTGAGCGTGCTGCTCATCGAGCGTTACGGATTCTGCGGCGGCGCGACCGTGGCCGGCCTCAGTGGTTCGATCTGCGGCCTTTACAGCAGCGGCAGCCAACCCGAGCAGATTGTCTTTGGATTTGCCGAAGAATTTCGAGCCGCGCTGGCCGCTCGCGGCGGAGCCGGCGAAGCCATCCCTTTTGGCCGCACAAAGCTGGTTCCCCACGACAGCCTGATCTGGAAGGAAACAGCCGATGATCTCCTCCAGGCAGCGCGGGTGCGCATGCTCTATCACACCCTCCTGCTCGACGTCACACGCGCCGATGACGGAGGGGTTGACGCGATGCTGTTGCGCGGGATGGAAGGCCTCTTTGCCGTGCGGCCGCGGGTCGTGGTGGATGCTTCGGGCGACGCCGAGGTGGTTCATCGCTGTGGCGGCGACACCACGTTTGGACGCCAGGGTGTCGTGCAGGCGGCCACCATGGTGTTCCGCCTGGGGGGCGTCGATATGGACCAGTTCTTCCAGCTCGATCCGCGCCGGATCGACGCCATGATCACAGAAGCGCACGAGCGGGGAGACTACGATCTGCCCCGCCACCATGTTTATCTTTTCCCCATGCCCTCCGGACGCGAGTTGCTCTGCAACATGACGCGCATCACCTTCCCCGATGGGTCGGTTCCATCCGGCATCCGCAGCGCGGACATGACCCATGCCGAGATCGCCGGCCGTCGACAGGCCCGGGCCTACGCCGAATTTCTCAAGGCCCGCGTTCCCGGCTTCAGCCGGGCGTACATGGTCGACACCGGCGCGCAGGTCGGCATTCGCCAGACGCGATCCATTGTCGGCAAACAGCAGTTGACCAACGACGATGTGTTGCGGGGGCGCAAACGCCCCGGCGCGGTCACTCACAGCGCCTGGCCGATCGAGGCGCATGGCGCCGGTGAATTGCGCATCCAATACCTCGATGATGATTATTACGACATCCCTTTTGAGGCGCTGACGCCGCGGGCCATCCCACGGCTGCTTGTGGCCGGCCGATGCCTGTCGGCCGAACATGAAGCGCTCGCCTCTGCGCGAGTCACCGCGCAATGTTTTGGCATGGGATATGCGGCCGGCGCCGCTTGCGGCCTGCTGTGTCGGGAACCGACCGCCGCCCTCAATGGGCCGGATGTGGCGGCATGGATGCGCCAGCACCGGCTGCGGACTTCAACCGAACACGACTGACCCGGACCTGGCGGGCGAGATTTCCCCCGTGCCCAACGGATGAGCTTGCCTGCGCGTAACCACCTTTTTCAGGGGTTTGGCGACACGGCAGGCGATTTCGCATACAATCAACCTTCTCATGACGATGCAGATGCAATTGATTTCCCGGCCCGCGGTTTGGCTGCCGGCGGTGTCGCTCTGCCGGCGGGAGCTGGTGCGATTTGTGCGCCAGCCCAACCGGGTGATCGGCGCGCTGGCGACGCCGTTGGTCTTCTGGCTGCTCATCGGGGGCGGAATGGGGAGCAGCTTTCAGATCAAGGAAATGGCCGGCGGACAAAATTACATTCAATATTTCTTTCCCGGCACGATTGTCATGATCTTGCTGTTCACGGCCATTTTTTCGACGATTTCGATCATCGAAGACCGCCGCGAGGGTTTTTTGCAATCGGTGCTGGTGGCGCCGGTGTCGCGCATGGCGATCGTGCTGGGCAAGGTCCTGGGAGGAACGTTGCTGGCTTTCGCACAGGGTGCGATTTTTCTCGCGTTGGCGCCAACCGTGGGGATACATCTGGGGATCACCAGTGTCTTCCTGACGCTGGCGATGATGTTCCTGCTGGCGTTCGCGTTGACGGGGCTGGGATTTTGCATCGCCTGGCGGATGAGCTCGACGCAGGGGTTTCACGCCATCATGAATCTGTTTCTGCTGCCCCTCTGGTTTTTGTCCGGGGCGCTGTTTCCGATGGATCGGGCGTGGGGGGTGTTGCGATGGGTGATGATGCTCAATCCGGTCACCTATGGCCTGTCGGCCATCCGGCGGGCATTATACTGGGGCCAGCCGATGGGCAACCATCTGCCCGGCATGGGTTTAAGCGTGATCGTGAGCGTGATTTTCGCGTTGGGGATGTTCATGGCGGCCAGCGCCATCGCCGGTGGACGGGTGTCGGCGGATTTACAATAAGCTGAAAAATGAGCAAATCGCAGAAAATTTTGACCGGGACGTTGTGGGGGTTGATGGTGGTGGCGCTGTTGACGTTCATCGCATCGTGGACCAGCTTGCGCATCGAGGAGGCCGGCGTCGCTCATGCCAACCCGACGCGGATGGATGAGCTGCCGGTGTTGTTCCAGTCGCCGGCTTTTTCACTGGTGAATCAGGACAACAAGCCGATGGGCCTGGACGATTTCAAAGGGCAAGTCTGGATCGCCGATTTCATTTTCACCCGTTGCGGCGGGCCGTGCCCGATGATGACCAGCCACATGGCCCGATTGCAGAAAACGCTGGCCGGGCTGCCGGTGCGGTTTGTCTCCTTTTCGGTGGACCCGACGTACGACAAGCCGGAGGTGTTGAAAAAATTCGCCGCCAAACATGGGGCCGATGAGGGCAACTGGGATTTTTTAACCGGCCCGGAAAATCGATCCACCCTGACGGTGGCGGCGGGGATGAAGATCGCGGCGATGCCGGCACAGGGGGAATCGCCCATTGTTCACAGCGTGAAGTTTGTGCTGGTGGATGGAGCGGGACAGGTTCGGGGATATTACGAGGGAACCAAGGCCGATGAATTGAAAAAACTGGCGGAGGATGCGGCGACCTTGGCGACCGAGGATGCGCGGCCGTGAACGTCACCGACCTGCCGGCGCTGAACGCCACGCTCAATGCCACCAGCGCCACGCTGCTGGTGATCGCATTCATCATGATCAAAACCGGCCGTTATCGCTGGCACGGCGGGCTGATGATCGCGGCGATCGCGACCTCGGCCGCGTTTCTGGTCAGTTATCTGATCTATCACGCCAACGTCGGCAGCAGACGGTTTCCGGTGCAGATTCACTGGATTCGAATGGTTTATTTCTCAATCCTGCTGACGCACACGATCCTGGCGGCGGTGATTGTTCCGCTGGTGATCTGGACCGTCTGGCGGGCGGCGGGGCGTAAATGGGCCAAACACCGCCGGATCGGGCCTTGGACATTCTGGATCTGGCTGTACGTTTCCGTGACGGGCGTGGTCATCTATTGGATGCTGTACCATCTGCCGGGGATTTTGGAGCGGGCATGAAGGCATGGGTGATGATGCTGGTGTTGCTGGGGACGACGACGGCGGCCGTCGCCTGCCCCACCTGCAAGGAATCGGTGGCGTTGACGGATGCGGCCGGCGGATCGTCATCCGCATCGTCATTGGGGGCGGGGTTTGGCTGGAGCATTTATTTCATGCTCGGCGGGGTGATCGCCGTGATGGGGATCATGGCGCGGGTTCTGATCAAGGCGGTTCGCCAGGGATAATTCGCCTGTTACTTACAGCAACAACTGGAACTGGCCGCGAAGGACGATCTCGTCGTTGCCATCGTTGGCCAGGATGCCCATGCCGTCGGCGTTGACCGGGCAACCATTGGGCAGGTAGCCGATATCGAGGGTGAATTTGGCGGCCTGTCCGTGCATGAAATAATTGACGCCGGTGGTGATCTCATGCACCTGACGTTCGGTGCCGGCGGGCAGCGAGGCCGAATCGAAGTAGACGTAGTCGTATCGGCCGAAAACCTCCCACTTGGGCGTGATCAGATAACCCACCTGGGCGACAAAACCCCAGTCGTATCGTTCGCTGTCGCCAACGGTCGGAACGCCGCGGGTGTAACGCCCGACAAAGGCGCCATACGCGCCCCATCCCATGTCGTTTTCCCACTGGGCATCCATCGTGTGATAGATCAGATCGCGGTCGCTTTGCGACCAGCTTGTGGCAGCGCCCAGGACCAGCAACTGACCGGTGTTGCCCATGGCTGAAAAATCGTTGTACCCTTTGAAATTGTCGGACAACAATGAATATTCAACCCGTCCGGTGGCGCCAAAATTAAACGAATTGGTGGGGAAATCCTGAAAATTGCTGTTGCGGTTGTTGTACCCATCGTGGAACGCGGCCACGGCGTTCATCGGGCCTTTTTCGTAGATCAGCGCAGCCCCCTGGACGTAGGTTTCACCGCTGGCCAGGATTTCGTTCATCAATGAACGGTCGGCCGCAAGCTGGGTTTTGGCGCTGACCATCTGTTCGTGAAACAGCGGCTCTTTGAACTGCCCCGCCCGAACCGACCAGTTGTCATTGAACTTGTATCGCGCCCAGGCGTCTTCAAGGCGAAACAGCCCGCCGTTGCGTTCGGTCGACCAGATGAATTCATAGGTGATTTTCGGGGAGATGGCATTGCCCGACAGGCCGAATTTGAGCCGCCGGACTTCAAAGCCATCCTGCCAGTCATCGCTGACATCCCGGCCGATCACCACGCCGGAAGCATTTCGAACCGGCGTCGCGACATCCGACCGATAGGTCGTCACGCCGCGAAACTGGAACAGGATCGACGGGCTGATGACCCAGTTGCCATCGGCGCTTTCGATGGTGAATTTGCCATTGCGCCATCCGCCGGAAAACGCCCCGTAATCCACCAACAACCGGCTGTGCCGGTCGGCATCCTGGACGATGTTGGCAACCGTTCGGTCCACCTCCTGGGCGGTGGGGCCTTTGGATTGTTCGGCTTCCAGCTTCTGGACCTTCGCCTCCAGGGCTTCGATTTTTTCCAATAATTCCCGCTGAGTCGGCTCGGCCGCGACGGCGACCATCGACATCCCCATCGCCCCCGCCACCGCCACTGAAAAGACTCGACTGTTCATATGCTCCTGTCGATCATGGTTGAGCCTGCATGATAACACCAATCAGACATCCATGTCCAATTCATTGCGTGGTGGCCCACGATGGCCTCAGCCCATAGAATGCCTGTCGTGAAATCTACCAATCCTCTTGCCGTGGGTGTGATCGGGTGTGGCCGGATGGGCCGGCTGCACGCGCGGGTGTACGGGCAGATGCCAACGGTCAAACTGGCCGGCGTTTACGATCGCGATGGCGAGATGTCGGCGGCGGCGGCCGGGGAATATGGAGGCAGGGCGTTTGATCGGCTGGAAGACCTGCTGGACAACGTTGATGCCGTCACCATCGCCGTGCCGACCGAGTTTCATCTGCCGGTCGCACAGTCGGCGCTGGAACGCAAAATCCATTGCCTGATCGAAAAGCCGCTGGCCAAGGATGTGGAACAGGCCCAGCGCATCGCCGACCTGGCGGACCGGTCGGGGGTCGTCGTGCAGGTTGGTCACATCGAGCGGTTCAATCCCGCCATCCGGGCGATGGATCGGTTGAACATCCGGCCGCGATTCATCGAAGTCACCCGCATCAGCCCCATGACGTTTCGCAGCATCGACGTGGGCGTGGTGCTGGACATGATGATCCACGACATCGACATCGTGCTGCGGCTGGCCGCTTCGAGCATCGAAAAAGTCGATGCGGTGGGCGTCAGCGTCATCGGGGACGTGGAGGACATCTGCAACGCCCGGTTGACGTTCGCCAATGGATGCGTCGCCAATCTGACCGCCTCGCGGCTGGCGTTGAAGACCGAGCGGCGGCTGCGGGTTTTCAGTCCGGATGCCTACGTCTCGCTGGATTATCAGAAAAAATACGGCATCGTCGCCCGGCGCGGACAGAATCTGGACGCCATTCGCCAGGCGGTGGCCAAAATCCGATCCGGAGAGATCGAGGATTTGTCCGAGCTGAACTATGGTGAGCTGGTGCAGGTGGAGGAATTGCAGATCGACGACGTGGAACCGTTGCGGGCGGAGCTGGAATCGTTCGTGACGGCGATCACGGAAAATACCCCTCCCGCCTGTTCGGCGCGGGAAGGATTGGAAGCGGTGCGGACGGCCGGCCGGATCGTCCGGTCGATCGCCCCGCAAACACTTGGGTGAATCGGCGCGAACTGGCCGATACAATGCCCATAAGGCAAGTTTCAAGGAGCGGATATGCCCTACGTGAAGACTTCGGGTTGGCTGTTGGCGGCGGTTGGCGGCATGGGATTGCTGGCCGGGTGTGGATCATCGGGCGGCAACCAGCCACTGGAGAGCCGGACTTTTTACAACCCGAACCGCCCCGCGCAGAGCCTTGGCGGGCCGGTGGATCGGCCCGGGCCGGCGCTTTATGACGACGTCAAGGTCGATCTGCTGGAAAAGGAAAAAGCCGAGGCCGCCCGTCGTGGCGAACAATCAACGGGGATTGCGCCGGTCGTGGCCGAAAACGTCAAAACCCCCGGCGAACAATCCGCCGGCCGGAACACCCCATCCACCACGCAGGCTTCCACCACCGCCCCGGCCACCACCACCCCATCGGGCCAATACATGACCATCGGCGGCGTCGTGGCCGAGGTGAACGGGACGCCCATCTACGCCGACCGCGTCCTGAACCAGGTTGAAAAAGACCTGGCGGCCAAGGCGCGCGACATGGATGCCAAACAATTCCGCCAATACGCACTGCAAAAGCTGACCGAGGCCCGCGAATACTGCATCAACAACGAATTGGAATTCGCCGCCGCGCAGCGAAATCTCGACGAGAAGGATCGCCAACTGGCCGACAAGCTCACCACCGCGTGGCGGCAGCGCCAGATCACCGAGGCAGGGGGTTCATTGGAACTGGCCCGACGTATGGCCACCGCCGATGGGCTGAATTTTGAGGAGCAGGTCCAGGAGCAATATCGCAAGTACATGACGCAGATTTATTACACCAAGCGCGTGCTGCCGCGCATCCAGATCACCGCACAGGACATGCGCGACTATTACCGCACGCACAAGGAAAGCGAATTCACGCAGCATGAGCAGGTGAGATTCCGGATGATCAAGATCGACCCCGCCGCCGTCGGCGGCCGCGAAGCCGCCATCGCCAAGGTCAAGGAAGCGCAGGACAAGGCCGCGCGCGGGTTTGATTTTTCCGAACTGGCCAAAGGATACAGCACCGACCCAAACCTCGCCCGCACCGGCGGCGATGTCGGCTGGATTCAAAAAGGCTCCTTCCGACTCGAAAAAGTCGAAAAAGCCGCGTTTGATTTGCAGCCCGGCCAGGTGTCGCAGAATTTCATCGAGGAGGATGGCGCGTTTTACGTCATCAAGGTCGAAGAACGCAAAGTCGGCCACGTCCAACCGTTTGAAGACCCGGCCGTGCAGGATCGCATCTATGCCACGTTGCGATCCCAGCAATTCCGCGCGTTGCGCGAACAGGTCATCGGGCAACTGACCGCCAACGCGATCATCCGCAAAAACAACGACCTGCTGCAAACCGCAGTCGATATGGCCATGCAGCGATACCCCCAATGGGCGGCGATCCCAAGCGCATAAAAACCTCCTTCAGAACCTAAACCCGAAACACCGCGCCCAGTTTTCGGCCCAGCAGGGCGTTGGCGGCCAGGATGGTCAACGTCAGCAGGGCCATCGCCCAGACGCCCAGGGCGCTGGCGATGTACAGGCCGTCGCCGAGTCGTTGTGAAAGTTCCCAGATCGCCTTGGTGATGGGATAAAATTCGTTCCGCTGCGCCAGGATCAGCGAATCGCTCACTTCGAGCATGGAAAACGCGAACGCCAGCAGCGCGCCGGCCAGCAGGTTGGCCAGGATCAACGGCACGGTGATCCGCCGCATCACCCGCCATCGCGAAGCGCCCAGGTTGGACGCGGCCAGCTCCAGGTCGCGCGGCGTCTGCTGCAAACCGGCCACGGCCGCCCGGACAATATAAGGCAATCGCCTGGCGCCATACGCGACAATCAAAAACAACGGTGGAAAATTCTGCACATCCAGCGCCAACGGCACGTTGCGGCCCAGTTTCTGCTTCAACCAGATGCTGATCGACAAATATCCGAACGCCAGCACCAGCCCCGGAACAGCCAGCGGCAACATCGCCAGGGCATCAATCGCCCCGCGCCCCGGCACGTCCGTCCGCACCACCAGAACCGCGACCATCAGCCCCACCACCACCGCGCCGGCGGTTGCGATCGTCGCGTAAAAAATGGAATTGCGAATGCTCGGCAGCGCCAGATCATCCACCAGCGCCTGCGCGTAATGCCCAAGCGTCCATTGGGCCGGCAACAACGACTTGTGCCACGCGCCAACCTCTGAAAAACTCGTCAACACCACCGAAAGATGAGGCAGCATGGCGGCCGCGAAGACGATCAGAAACGGCCCCGCCGCCATCAATCCCCGCCAGCCGACCAGTCGTTTGGGCGTCCATGCCACCGACGCCTTGCTGGTCCCGGCATCATACGACCGGCCCAGGAACAGCTTGCCGATGACATACAACAACGCCGAGGCCGCCAGCATCACCACCACCAGCGCATAAGGCAGAGGATTGTCCGAAACGTCCGTGATCTGTTTGAAAATCTGCACCGGCGTGATCGTGTAAAAATCGAACATCAACGGCGTGCCCAGTTCCGTGAAGCTCCAGATCAGCACCAGCGTGCATCCGGCGAACATCCCCGGCCGCATCAACGGCATCGTGATCCGCCAGAACCGCCGCCACCGACCAGCGCCCAGGTTGGCCGCCGCCTGTTCCATCGCCGGGTCGATGTTCGCCAGCGAGGCCTGAAGGTTCAGCAGCATGATCGGGTACAGGTGCAACACCTCCACCACGATGATCCCCATGAGCCGCATCCGCCCCATCCAGTCGATGCCCAGTGGGGACATCTCATGGCCGAACCATGCGCCGACATGCTGCACGATCCACGTCAGCGGGCCGAATCGCCCCAGCACCAACCGCATCCCGATCGCCCCGACAAACGGCGGCAGCACCAGTGGAACCAGCAACAATCCCGCCAGGATCGCCCTTGCACGAAAGTCAAACCGTACCGACAAAACCGCTAGCGGCAACGACAACGCCAACGTCGCCGCCGTCACCACAACCGCCACGCCGGCCGCGTTGAGCAACCCGCGCACCAGCAGCGGATCGCTGAAGATCAATGCGATGTAAGAAAGCGTGAACGAGCCATCGCGTGTGATGAACCCCGTGCGCACCACCTGCGCCATCGGCCAGATCAGCGCGACACCCAGTAACAACGCCAGCGCACCGGCCAGCACCAATTGCGGCATCGTGGCGCCGCGGCGGGCGCGAATGGTCAAAGGAGGATCAGCTACGCGAACCCATCCGGTCATGGGCGTGATGGACTTGGCGGAAGTTCGGCGGCGGCCGCCTGGGTTTCAGGTTCAACCTGTGCCCCCGAATCGGCCAGGATTTGCGTGGCCATTCTTCGGACGGCGGCGACGTTCATGTGGTGGCCGGGGCAATCCGTGGGCTTGGTGTCGCCATGACCGAGCACCCGGCTGGCGGGAATGTGGTAGGTGCGCATCAGGTAGGCGACCAGTTTCGACAACGACCGCATCTGGGCGGCCGTCGGGCGGTCCACGTCAAA
Organism: Phycisphaerales bacterium; assembly: GCA_020853095.1. GTDB lineage: Bacteria > Planctomycetota > Phycisphaerae > Tepidisphaerales > Tepidisphaeraceae > JADYZN01. Next base: position 203,890 of record JADYZN010000035.1, read on the forward strand.
ATTGCCGACCAGGCAGATGCCGATGCCATAGTCGTTGTATCGGTTGTCGGCGGTTTTGGCATGGGCGCCCCATTTTTGCTTGGGCCATCGCGGTCCGACTTCGATCTGGCCATCGCGCGTGTCGGTTCCGTTGCCGATGACGAAATGATAACCCAGCTCATCCCATCCTTTTTGGCGGTGCATCTTGTCGAAGGCGGCCGCCCCGCCGGAGGGCGTGGCGCTGTGGTGGATGACGATCCAGCGCCAGGGGCGCGGGCTGGCGTTGGGAATCCATTCGCGCGGGACGCCGGCGACGGTCGATGAGTGGCTGGTCCGCGGCGGCTCGGTTGGCGTCACCCTGGGAGACGCCGGACTTTGCCGTTGCGCAATGCGGGGCGCATCAAGGGTGGGCGGGGGAAGGGTTTGAACCATTGAGGTCTGTGCATGGCAGCCCACCAGAGCAAGCAGGCTGAACAACCAAAGTGCATGCTTCGCCATCCCTAGCCTCATTGATAAGTGAATTCTTCAAAAAACGACCGTTCACCGCCGCATCCATGCGGCGCTGCATCTATATCGGTCATCGGCCAAAAAGTCCAGCAGATGCGAGTCATTTCAGGCAATATATGCTTTTTTCTTGCGGCCGCTGAGATAGCTTTCCATGATGCAGGAGGAAAGCTCGCCGCTGCTGGTATAAAAGGCGACGCCCTTGGTCAGCTTGGTCAACTGGTCGACAAAACCAACCCATTCCATCCCCCAATAATCTTCGATCAGGGCAAAGGTGCTGATTCGACACCCCTCGCGGGTGGCCAGGATGGCCTCTTTCAACGTGGCAACCGTGCTGCGCGTGTCGGGTGGAAACAGCAGATGGACAAAATTGCCCTCGACATGGGCAGTAGGCTGGCCATCGGTGATGATGAAAATCTGCTTGTTTTCGCTGGTGCGTTTTCGCAATATCCGTCGTGCAAGCTGCAATCCCATGTGCAGGTTCGTGAAATGCTGCGGGGCGATGGAAAGCTGATCGACGGGGACTTTCAGGCGTACCTGATAATCGTAAATCGTGACCGGCTTGGGCATGGCCAAAGGAAGCAACGCTTCGGGGATGCGGTTGGCGCCGGAATAGAAGCCGACGAAATCAATGCTGTCCTGTGGAAATTTGGATCGGACCAGTGCCTGCATGGCGAGGGCGACTTTTTTGGCCGACAAAAACCGGCTGTAACGCATCATCGAGCCGGACATATCCAGCAAAACAACGGTGGAACAACTGGTGGTTCCTTCGTGCAGATGCAGCACGAAATCTTTTTCATCGAAGCGAATGGAGGCCGGCCGGCCGGCGCTGGATTGCGGTAAACCATGACGAGACAAGGCGTTGCGAATGGTTTGATGCAGGTCCAGCTCGGAGACTGGATCGCCAAACTGGTAGGGTTTGGTTCCGTCGATGCGTTCGCCACCGGCGCCGGTGGTGATTTTTTCGTGCCCTTCGCGCTGGCCGGTGCGGAGGTTGGAGAAGACTTCCATCAGGGCGCGGCGTTGCATCCGGCCGACCGCTTTGGGGGTCAGACGAATCTGGCCATTGCCATTTTTGTCGAGCAGACCATCCTTGATGAGCTTTTCGATCAATTCCGACTGGGCTTCGTTCTTGGGGTCCTGCAACATCTGCTCGATGGCTTTGAGGGCGTGATCCCCATATTCGAGGATGAACTGCATGAGCTGATCGAATCCGAACAGTTTATCGGGCGTGGGGAATTCGGAGCCATCGTATTCGCCGTAGAAATAACGCATGTCGAATGATTGTAGGCATTCCGTTGCGTTCCGCGGAAGTGTGCATTAAAATTTACCGTCAAATGGGGGCAGGTAGCTCAGTTGGTAGAGCAAAGGACTGAAAATCCTTGTGTCGCCGGTTCGATCCCGGCCCTGCCCATTTTCAAGTCAAATCAGAAGCATGGGCCATCATCACCACCACGGGCATTCGCATGAGGGGCATTCACACGCCGGGCATTCGCACGGAGGTGGACGGGATGGGGATCGGCGACGGATGATGATTTGTCTGATCTTGGTATTTTTATACATGATTGCGGAGGCCGTGGGTGGCTGGATGGCCAATTCGCTGGCATTGCTGGCGGATGCGGGGCATATGTTGTCGGATGTGGCGGCATTGGGTTTGAGCTTGTTCGCGATGTGGTTCGCGGGTCGGCCGGCCAACGCCCGCCGGACATACGGCTATCACCGGGCGGAGATTCTGGCGGCGCTGGTCAACGGGGCGGCGCTGGTGGCGATTTCGATCCTGATTTTGATCGAGGCGATTGAGCGGTTTCGCAGCCCGCCGGAGGTTCATGGATCGATATTGATGGGGATCGCGATCGGGGGGCTGGTGGTGAACCTGGTCAGCTTGTGGCTGTTGCACGCGGGGCGGGGTGAAAGTTTGAACGTGCACGGGGCGTGGCTGCACGTGTTGACCGATGCGCTGGGGAGCGTGGGGGCGATCGCGGCCGGGGTGCTGGTGTGGGCGTGGAAATGGAACTGGGCGGACCCTGCGATTTCGATTTTGATCGGGGCCTTGGTGGTTTATTCCTCCTGGAACCTGCTGAAAGAAAGCGTTGCGGTGTTGATGGAATCAGCCCCGAAGGGGGTGAATGTGGACCGGGTGCGCGAGGTGATGATGGGGGTGAGCGGCGTGGTGGCGGTGCATGACCTGCACGTCTGGTCGATCACCAGCGGGATGGATGCGCTGTCGGCGCACGTGGTGGCGGAGGAGGGGGCGGGTTATCCGGAATTACTGGTGCGGATTCGCGGGGCTTTGCACGATGGGTTCGGGATTGATCATCAGACGATCCAGATCGAGCCGGGCGGGTTTGTGGAGCATCGTGGGACGATCTGATCGTTGATTCATTTTCTTGCTTTGAGATTTGCGAGGGGCGGCATCTACCAATATAATTCATGGTTCGCCGCGAACGGGTGGTCCGTTCGGGCAGATATGTTTATGGATCATCGGCGCTGCGTGGGCGTCGATGAGGAGATCCGGGCCACGCAAACACAAGGATAGGCGGGTTTTGGCCCGCCGCAATCGTTTTATGGTCGACTTTAATCTGATTCATTCGTTGGGCAATCTGGACGCGGACGTGGATGCGGCGGTCGCCACGGCACTGGGCGATGCGGCCAGTGACCTGGGAAAACTGATCAAATCCGACGAAGTGCAGGATTTTACGCCGGGCGCGATCCTGAAAGGGCGCGTTTCGGCGTCGGTGGGTGATGATTTTGTGGTGGAGCTGGGCCTCAAGAGCGAAGGAATTCTGGACCGCACCGAATTTGACGAGCCGGAAAACGTGAAGATCGGCGACGAGGTTCGGGTGCTGCTGGAGGATGTGGAAGGCGACAGCGGCCTGGTGAAAATTTCCAAGCGCAAGGCCGACCGGATCATCAACTGGGAATCGATCATGACCACCAAGAAGGAGGGGGACCCGGTGGAAGGAAAGGTGACCAAGAAGATCAAGGGCGGTTTGCTGGTGGACATCGGCGTGCCGGTGTTTTTGCCGGCCAGCCAGGTGGACATCCGCCGGCCGGGCGAGATTTCGGACTGGATCGGCCGCAACATCGACGCGGTGATTTTGAAGATCGACGAGGAACGCCGCAACATCGTGATTTCCCGCCGAAAGCTGATCGAACAACAGCGGGAGGAACAGAAGAAAAAGACGTTCGAGCAGTTGCAGATTGGGCAGGTCATCAAGGGGATCGTCAAGAACATCGCGGATTTCGGCGCGTTCATCGACCTTGGCGGCGTGGATGGGCTGTTGCACATCACGGACATGTCCTGGGGCCGGATCAATCATCCTTCGGACATTTTGAAGATCGACCAGGAGATCGAGATCAAGGTTCTGACGATCGACAAAGAGAAGGAAAAGATCGCGCTGGGCCTGAAACAAAAGGATGCCAGCCCGTGGGAAGACATCGAAACCCGCTACCCGATGGGGTCGGTTCACGATGCGGAGGTGGTCAACATCATGTCCTACGGCGCGTTCTGCAAGTTGCAGGAAGGCGTCGAGGGGCTGGTGCACATCTCCGAGATGTCCTGGACCAAGCGAATCAATCATCCTTCGGAGGTGGTGTCGGCCAACCAGCAGGTCAAGGTCAAGGTGCTGGAGATCAACAAAGAGAAGCAGGAAATCAGCCTCGGCATGAAACAGGTCGAGGAGAACCCCTGGGAGCGCGTGGCGGAAAAATACCCGCCGGGCGCGGTGGTCGAGGGCAAGGTCCGCAACATCGCCAACTACGGCGCGTTCGTCGAGATCGAAGAAGGGATCGACGGATTGCTGCACGTTTCGGATTTGTCGTGGACCAAGAAGATCGGCCATCCTTCGGAAGTGCTCAAGAAAAACGAGAACGTCCGCGCGGTGGTCCTCAGCGTCGATCAGGAAAAACAGCGGATCGCGCTGGGATTGAAGCAGATGCAGGAAGACCCGTGGGTCACGGTGATTCCGGCCAACTACCGCCCGGGCATGGTCGTCAAAGGGCACGTCACCAAGATCGCCAACTTCGGCGTCTTCGTGGAACTGGAACCGGGCCTGGAAGGTTTGCTGCACATCAGCGAGATTTCCGACCAGAAGGTCGACAAGCCCGAGGATTCGCTCAAGGTCGGCCAGGAAGTCGATGTCAAAATCCTGCGGGTGGACAGCGACGAACGGAAGATCGGCCTGTCGCTCAAGCGGGCGCAATGGCAGCAGGAAGAAGACAAGCGCGAAGAACAGCGGGCCGAACGCTCCAAGGCGCGCGGCCTTCGCGGCGGCCTGGAAGGTGGCGAAAACACCAGCGGCCTGGGAGACATTCGCCTGGGCGAATAAAGTTCCCGTTCAATCGATTGCACGCCGGCCGTCCCTTTGCAATAAAGGGACGGCCTTTTTTTCGTCAATCTGGAGGGCGTCGCTCCGCGATGCCGGGGGTGGGGAATCGCGAATGCGGCGGCGAGGGACCGCCGCCCTCCAGATTGGGTGATTTCCATCCTGAGGAGGGGAAGGGGGACAATTTGTCGGGCTTCTGGTTCATTTATTATCGGGCGTCGCGTTTTTTGGTATTTCAGCCCATCCAAAGTCGGTAATCCTCCCTACCGATATAAACATCGGTCAGGGATGCGGGTGTCGGCCGGTGGTGGGCGAACCCGAGGGCCTTGAATGTCGAATAAGTATGGGGGGGTGTGGGTTGTTTACCAGAGGGCAGGACCGTCTTTGACGGCGAATAATCTATGGCATCAGCCGCTGTTCAATCCGGGTTGCAGTTGTATCTGCGACAGATCAACGAACTGCCGTTGCTGACGGCGGACGAGGAAAAACAACTGTCGCGCCGGATCATTCATCACAACGATCCGGCCGCCCGCGAGCACATGGTGCGGGCAAATCTGCGGCTGGTGGTCAACATCGCGAAAAACTACGTCAACCGGGGGCTGACGCTGCCGGACCTGATCGAGGAGGGAAACATCGGCCTGTTGAAGGCGGTGGAAGGATTCGATCCGGAAAACGGGTCGCGATTCAGCACCTATGCCTCGTGGTGGATCAAGCAGGCGATCAAGCGGGCACTGATCAACAGCGTGCAGCCGATCCACATCCCCGCCTACATGGTGGAGATGATCACAAGGCTGAAGTACGCGATGCGGGAGATGGAGGACAAGCTGGGTCGGGTTCCGACGACCGATGAGCTGTCGAGCCACCTGGATGTGTCCCCCAAAAAACTGCGAATCATCCGCAAGGCGTTCAAGGCGTTTCATTCGCCGACGCAGTCGGGCAGCGCCGACGGTGAACTGACGATCAACGAGCTGGTGGCGGACATGAACAACCCCACGCCGGATCAGGCGGTGGTGGATGGGGATGAGCTGCACCAGTTGATCAAACTGCTCAGCGAGATCGACGAGCGGGCGGCGAAGATTTTGAAACTGCGGTATGGGCTGGAGGGCCAGGAGCCGATGACGCTCAAGGAGATCGGGCGGAAGATCGGCCTGACGCGGGAGCGCGTGCGGCAGATCGAGCACCAGGCGATCCAGCAACTGCGGGATTCGATGATGGCGCTGGCGGGGTGATTATTCCATGCCATTGGGTGGTGCGCGGGGGCGGCGGGTTTTACAATCAACCCCATGCAAAACATGGTGGAGAGCCTCAAGCGGCTGATTCGGGACGTTCCGGATTTTCCCAAGCCGGGAATCCTGTTTCGCGACATCACCCCCCTGCTGCAAAATGCATCGGGGTTGGCGCTGGCGGTGGAGTTGCTGGCCAATCCATATCGGGGAAAACGCATCGATCTGGTGGTGGGCGCGGAGAGCCGGGGGTTTATTTTCGGCACGGCCGTGGCCTGCTGTTTGTCGGCGGGGTTCGGGATCGTGCGAAAGCCAGGAAAGCTGCCGCATCGGCACATCTCAATGAGCTATGACCTGGAATACGGCAAGGATTCGCTGGAGATGCACGCCGATGCGGTTGTGAAGGGGCAGCGGGTTTTGATCGTTGACGATCTGCTGGCGACGGGGGGGACGATGAAGGCGTGTTGCGACCTGGTGCATCACCTGGGGGGTGAACTGGTGGGGGTGGCGGCGCTGATCGAGCTGGCGGGGCTTAAAGGGCGCGAAAAACTGGGGGGCGTGCCGGTGCATTCGGTGCTGCGGTACGAATAAACCTGGATCGCGTCAAATGTTCAAGCGGAGGGTGTCCAGCGTCCGATAACCTGCAATATAGTGTTGCAACAGGTGATCCAAGCGCTGGTGGTATCGCGCAACGAGGCGGCGGACGATGTTCTGCTGGAGGCGTTGCGACTGGGAAACGCGGCCGAGAAGTCGGCGGTGCTGGCCGCGCTGATCGAACGCAAGACAACGCGGGGGCTGAGCGGGGTGATCGGTGAATTCGATGCCCTTCCGGAGGGTCTGAAACTCGCGGTATTGGATCAAATCAGGGCTTTTTACGCCGCTTTGCGCGAATCGGGCCGAAGTGACGACCTGAAGCGCCGGCTGTCGGCGTTAAAGCTGATCGCGCTGGGCCGGCAGGGAAAGCTGGCGTACATCCTGAGCGAGAACATTCACGACAACGACCAGGCCGTCGCCAAGGCGGCGGCCGATGCGCTGGTGGGGCTGGCACGGTGGGTCTCCTCCGAAACGCGGGCGTTGCAGCGCGGGATGTCGGCGGCGGACGAAGCGGCTCAGGCCCATCAAATCCATCATGAATTGAACGACAATCGCGGGGAAATCGAACAGACGGTGGCGCGGGCGCTGGATGTGCATCGCGGACGGTTTGGGCCGGAACTGCTGCGGGCGGCGCTTCTGCTGTGCGACTGGCCGGGGAGCCGGACGCTGGCGATTTTGCAGACGGCCAAGCACGCCGGCCAGAGTCCGATGGTTCGGCGGTTGCAGCAGCCGCCGGCCAGCGAGCATGTGGAGGCGTTTTTGCTGGGGGCCTCGCATGGAGGGTTGCGATCGCATTTCGGGGTGGTGGTTTCGCACATTGACGAAGCGCCGGTGCTGGATGCGCTGTTGCGCAAGACGCATTGGCTGAAGGATCACCAGTTGCAGTTGTGCATGCGTCAGGTGATGCGCGGAACGTGGTGGGATGAGGCGGAATTGGCGCGGGACATCGAACGAAGGCAGCCGGCCGACGCGGTGCGGATCGGCGCATGGCTGGGGGCATCGGGAATGCACGATGTGGTGCAGGATGAACGGCTGGAAAAGCTGTTGCTGCACGGGGGGGATGAACCGGCGTGCCGGCTGGCGTTGTTGCGGGTGGCGATGGAACGGCCGCGGGGGGCGTCGTTGCGGTTCTGCAAGGCGATGTTGAACGATCCGGATGAACGGTTGATGCGGATGGCGGCCAGGGAGATCGTGCGCCGGCGGCCGGCGGACATGGACAATCTGCTGCTTCCGTTGATGACCAACGCGCCCCAGTCGGTGCGGCAGGTGGTGAGCCGCGCGATCGGGCAGGCGGGGTTTGAGCATTTCTGGCAGCGATTTGACCGGCTGGACAAAGTCACCCGGCGCAGCGCCGGCAAGGCGATGATGAAAATCCTGCCGGATGCGGTGTTGCGGCTGGGTCGAAAGCTGGCCACCGGGCCGGCCCAGCATCGATTGAAGGCGATGCAGATCGTGCACGAGCTGGATCTGGCCGAAACCTTGCGGCCGGTGCTGGTGCAGATGTGCCGGGATGCCAATCCGAAGCTGCGGAGCAAGGCGATTCACGTTCTGGGCGAAGACCCGGCGGCGCCGGCCGAGGTGTTGCTGGATCGGTTGATCAACGACAGCGATGCGCGGGTACGAGCCAACGCCATCGAGGTGCTGGAGAGCAAGCAAAAGGCTGAATACGTGCCGATTTTGGCGCAAAAGGCGAGGGCGTCCAACAACCGCGAACGGGCCAATGCGATCAAGGCGCTGCACCGGATGAAAGTCGGGACCGCCTCATCGCAACTGCTGCTGATGCTGCAGGATGGACGGCCGGAACACCGCATCTCCGCGTTGTGGGCGCTGCGGAAAATCGGGTGGTGGCGGATGCTCAACGAGGTCGGTCGGCTGGCCAAGGAGGATGACAATCTGCGCGTGCGACGATACGCGCTGGGGGTGCTGCGGAGCGTGGCGGAGGTGTTCAACAACGAGCGTGCGGGCAAGGAACAGGCCCAGGCGGTGTGAATCATGACAAGAGCAATGAAATTCATCCCGATCGCATGCATCGGCTGGTTGAGCTGTAGCGCGACGGCATTGGCCAAGCCGACGTCGGAGGAGGTGTTTCGCAGTTTCAGGGAGAACATGAGCAGCGAGCCATCAACGGTGAATCTGCTGCCGTTCGTCCTGGCTGGTGTGGCACTGATCATTTTACTGGTGGTCATCGGCAGCCGGCAAAAAAAGATCGCATCGCCCAAGGCGGTCCATCATGCGGGGAAACTGCTGAAGGAAGTCGCCCGGTCGGCGGGGATCAAACCGTCGGAGATCAAGAAATTAAAATCCCTCGCCCAACAGGCGGGGGAACGTCAGGGGTCGGCTTTGCAAAGCCCGTTGACGCTGCTGCTGTGCCCGTCGGTGCTGGCGGCGACGATGCGGCAGGGCAAAGAGAAACGTTAAGAGGATGCGGCGTCGCGGAGCGACGCCCTCCATGAATCGCGCAACCCACTGTTCACTGAGGAAAATCCGACCCCTGGAGGGCGGCGGTCCTCCGCCGCCGTATTCGTGTTTCTCCCGCCCACGGCGTCGCGGAGCGACGCCCTCCATGGTGCGGCTTGGCGGGAACAACACCATCCAGAGGGATGCGGCGTCGCGGGAGCGACGCCCTCCAGTGTGTCTTTGGTGGGGCGGAAATTATCCGATCAGGCGGGACAGGATGGAGGCGACATCGATGGCGTTCAATGGTTGATCGACGCCGCCGCCGATGAAAATGGCGTCGGCGATGTCGGCACGGCCGTGAGAACCGCGAACCAGCGTGGGATTTTGCGGGATTTTTCGGGTTGATGGATCGAAAAACAGTTCCAGGGGGTCGTAGCCCGGTTTGCGATGAATGTCGATTTCGCCGGCGAATGCGGGGGCATCGGCCGGGTTGGTCCACCAGCGATAGTCAAACCATCCATCCGGCGGGGCAATCAACAGCAGATCGCCTGATCGACGGTGGTTGAGGTGCAGGTCCTGTTGTTCGGATCGGCCGAGGATTTGGATGTCGGGGTGGGATGCGAAAATCTCGCGTGCGGCGGCGATGGACTGCTCATCGCGCCCGTAGACGTGGGCGATTTGATGATCCACCATCGACAGGGCACGCGATTGGGCGAAGTCGATCAACGGACCGAGGTCGGTTGGGCGGGTTTGCAACAGGCCGGCCTCGGCCAGCAGGCAGTTGGGTTGGAAATATCGGCTGGTCTGGCGCATGGCATATTCGCTCAGGATCACCAGTTGATCGCCGCCGTTCAGGATGGCCGACAACAGCACATCGAGCGCTGATGCCACCTCTTCAACGGCTTTGTGCGCCTGGGGCGAATTGGGGCCGAAGCGTTGCAGGTCGTAATCCAGATGTGGGATGTAGACCAGTTGCAGCGTGGGATGGTGATCGGTCCAGACGCGCGAAGCGGCGTTGGCGATCCAGCGGCTGGAATTGATGTTGGCCATCGGACCCCAGTAGTTCATCAGGGGAAAGGGGCCGAGGTCTTGAAAAAGCCGGGGCACGAGATCGGGCGGGTTGGACCAGCACAGCGAGACCAGTTTGCCATCGGGGCCGTGGTCGGGTTTGGGGGTGATTACGATGTCGGCGGCGGGCCGTTGCGGGCCGCTGAAGCCGGGCATGGAATTCTGGAAAAAGAGCAGCGCGGTGGGATATTTGCCCTGGCCGTCGGGGGTTTGCCAGAAGCGGGTTGACTGCACGAGCTGGTTGGATTGTTCCCAGAAGGAGACCTGACGGCGAAAGTCGGTGAAGTTGGAAGCATCCACCCGATCGGCATCATCGGAGGAACGAAACGCGGGGATGCCGTTGGCGATGATGCCGTGCGATGAAGGGTGCGTGCCGGTGGTGAGAGTGGCCTGGACGCTGCACGTCAGGGCGGGCAGCGAGGGCCGCAGCGGGCAGACCGGACGGCCGGCGAGCCATTGGCCCAAGGCCGTGCGGGGTGGAATGAAGGGCAGCAACTCCGCGGAAAGGCCGGGCAGGTCGATGACGCAAAGGCGGTTCATGGATTGCATTTTACACCGACACCGAGTCGGGGATCTCGGCGTTGTGTGAGACGGTTTGAACGTCGTCGTTGTCGTCGAGTGCGTCGATCAGTTTTAAGATTCGCACGGCCAGTTCGCCATCCACCGCGACGGTGTTGGCCGGAAGATTGGCGATTTCACCGGCTTCGATGGGGATGTCGGTGGCGGCGAGGGATTCCTTGACCTTGAGATAGTTGGCCGGCGAGGTGATGACTTCGTACACCTCTCCTTCGTTTTTCACGTCTTCGGCGCCGGCCTCCAGGGCCAGTTCCAGCAGGCGGTCTTCGGCAACGGCCTCGGTCTTGATGGTGATGATCCCCTGCTTGTTGAACTGGAAGGCGACCGCGCCGCTGGTGGCGAGATTGCCGCCGGCGACTTCGAAGATTTTCCGAAGTTCGGGGGCGGTGCGGGCGCGGTTGTTGGTCAGGGCGTCCACCAGCAAAGCGACGCCGCCGGGGCCGTATCCTTCATAGGTGACCGACTCGAAGTTTTCGCCGCCCAGCTCGCCGGTTCCTTTCTTGATGGCTTTTTCGATGGTGTCCTTGGGCATGTTGACGGCCTTGGCTTCGTCGATGACGTAGCGGAGCGTCAGGTTGTCGCGCGGATCGCCGCCGGACCTCGCGGCGATGATGATCTTGCGGGCGATCTTGCTCCACACCTTGCCGCGCTTGGCGTCGTTGGCCCCTTTGGCCCGCTTGATTTTCGCCCAGTGACTATGACCTGCCATGTGTGACTCCTGATTGATTCTTCAATGGACCGACTGCACTGCATCGGCCACGGGGGCGACATCCACGACTTCGCCGTTGCCGGCTTGTTTGAGCTTCTGTTGCAATTTCAGTCGCAGTGTCTTGAGTTCTTCGCGGTCGGGCGTATCGGACAGCCGATCCATGGATCTCGTCCACTGGCGGACCGCTTCGGGTTTCTGGTTGAGGCGATAGAGGGCGTCGCCAAGGTGGTCCAGCACCACCGGATCGGGCCGGGCGGCCGCGCCGATGGCCTGCTCAAAATAGCGACGGGCCTCGTCGAACCGGCCCCGTTTGTACAACACCCAGCCGAGGCTGTCGAGGAAGGATTGATTGTCCGGTTCGGCCTGCACGGCAATGCGAATCAGCGCCTCGGCGCGGGCGAGATTGCGGCCCTGGTCGGCCCAGTAATATCCCAGGTCGTTGTTGGCCGGCGCGTGATTGGGATCCAGTTGCAACACCTGCTGAAGAATCTCCTCGGTGGACTTCTGCTGGCCGATCCGGCCGTACAGGTTGGCGACGTAATACAGCAGGTCCGGGTCGCCGGCGGCGGCCAACCGCATCGAATCGAGCGCCCGGATGGCATCGCTCAGCCGTTGCTGCGAAGCGTAGATTTCGACCAGCCGTTCGACGGCGTTGCGGTTGTCCGGATGACGGGCGCGTTCCTGTTCCAGCAGGTCGACGTACTGATCGACCCGGCCGCCGCGGGTGTAAAGCTCCTGCAGCGCCGAGAGAACTTCCGGATCATCGGGATGTTCATCAAACAGCCGATTGAGAATCGCTTCTGCCTCGTTGGGATGTTTGGTGCCGAACAGGAGCATCGCCTGAAACAGTTGGGCCTGCACGTTGGAAGGATCGGCCGATCGCCAGTTTTGCAACGCCTTAACCGCCAGCGCGGGGTCCTGCATGCTAACGTAATAACCGAACAGCAGACTGTGGGCTTCCTCACGCCGCGGATGATCTTCGATCAGCTTCTTTAACAGTTGTTCCGCCTGGCCGCCCTGTTGTTGCATCAGCAGCACCTTGGCGTAGGTCAGTTGCAATTCCAGCGAAGGCCGGCCGAGCCGCATCGCCCTGGCGAGCATGTCCGCGGCCTGATCGGGTTTTCCCCGCAGGAGCAGCAGCAACGCGCGAACCTCGGCGGCCAGTTCGGGCGATCCAGCTTTGTCGGCGTGTGCCGCCAGTTTTTCGCACGCATCGACCCGTTGCGATTCATCCCAGTCGGGACGGGTCCAGTATTGATTCACGATGGCGCGATACGCCGGGGCGAAGGGAGGATCGATCTTTGTCGATTCTTCCATCGCGCTGCGCGACAGGGCATCGCGGTTCCACGTGTCCGCCACGCGCGAGATGAAGAACAATTGGGTTGAACGGACCGCGGGTGGAACGTCCAGCCGCTGAAGATCGGTCAGTCGCAGCCGGCCTTTGCGAGACAGGCGGGTCAGATCGAAAAACATCGGGCCGATGTCGTTCAGATTGTCGGGTTGATCGGCGACGGCCGACAACAGCAATTTCGCGGCCGAAGAAACGTCGTTGCGCTGGTTGTACAGACGAAACAGCCGGTTGACGACTTCGAGATCGCCGGGACGCGAGGTGGCCTGATCAAGCAGCAGCGACTGGGCTTCGGCCGTCCGGCCATCGGAATTGAGTAAATCGGCCAGGGCAAACAGAAGCGCCCGATCCTGCGGATTCTGGCGATGCAGGCGGTACAACTCATCGACCATCCCGCCTTCGCCGCCGTTGCCGTGATAAATTTCGCGCAACAGGGCCAGCGAGTCGGCGTTGGCGCGAAATCGCACGACCAGATCGGCGGCGCGGGCGATGGCCTGGCTGGTTTTACCGGCGGCCGACAACGCCCGAACAATGCGGGCCTGGAGATCGAAATTCGATCCATCATCGTGCCGCAATGCCAGCTCATACGCCTGGGCCGCACGGCCGGCATCACCCAGCTTGTCGTACAACAGGCCCATCTGGAAATAGATCAGGTCGGGACGGACCAGCAGATAATTCAGTTCCGGGTTGGATCGGATGGCGCGCGTTCCAAGCGAAAGGCGATTGAGCACCTGTGAATAACGATCGACAGCGGCCTGGCTGTATCCCTTTTCCTGCAACGCTCGAGCGAGAAACAAATCGACCAGCGCGGCCTGGTCTTCCTGTTTGGCATATTCCGGGCAAATCATCGCCAGTCGGAGGTGGAGCAGGGCCTTGTCGGAATCGCCGGAAGCCAGATATTCGCGGCCAAGCTGCAACTGCGCGGGCAGGTATTCGGGCCGCAGCGCGGCGGCCTCCATGAATGCCGCGATGGCCGCCTGCTTGCCGCCGCCAACGGCCAGTTGCGCCCATCCCAAGGCCCAGTACAGCTCAAAGCTGTCGGGGTCTTTGACGATGGCTTTTTCGAGCAGGTTGACGGCGGCGAACGGCTGATTGTCGAGCGTCGCCTCGCGGGCGCGGGCATACAATTCCAACGCATCCAGCGGCGGGCGAACCAGCTCGCCGCGCGGCGGCCGCGGGGCGGGCATCTTCGGGGCCGGGCCGATCTGGTCGAGCGTCAACTGTGTCTGTTGGGAAGTCGCGGTCGCCGGCGTTGTGGGGCTTGACGGCGCGGGAGGATTGCGGGTTGCACATCCGCCGATCAGGGCGGCCGCAAGGCACGTGATGAACCAATTGCCCAATCGCATCGGACTCCGTTTTCCCTCACGGGCGGCAAAGGGGGATCAGAAACGCGCTTTCCGCAGGCTTCAGGGGATGACCTTGTTCAGCGAATAGGTGAAAATCCCGCTGGCGCCGGCCCGTTTGAGCCGGGGGATCAGCTCGCGCTCCTGTTTTTCCTCCAGGATCACCTCGACCGCCACCCACGAAGTATCGGCCAGCCGGCTGATGGTGGGGCTTTTTTCGGCCGGCAGAAATCCGATGACCTCCGCCAGTTTATCCTCCGGCACGTTCATCTTCAGGCCGACCTTGGAGCGGGCGTCGATGGCGCCTTTGAGCAGCATCCCGATGTTTTCCATCTTTTCGCGCTTCCAGGGGGTGGCCCAGGCGGCCTTGTTGGCGACGAAGCGCGTGGTGCTTTTGAGCAGCGTGTCGACGATCCGCAGGTTGTTGGCCCGCAGGGATGATCCGGTCTCGGTGGCGTCCACAATCGCATCCAGCAGGCGGGCCTTGATCTCGGTGGTGCCCCAGGAAAATTCGACGGTCACGTCCACGTTGCGCGACTCGAAATATTTTCGCGTGGTGTTGACCAGCTCGGTGGCGATGACGCTGCCCTGCAGGTCTTCGGGTTTGCGGACTTTGCTCTCCTCCGGGACCGCCAGCACCCATCGCACCGGATTGACGCTGGCGCGGGAATATTCCAGTTCGCAGATCTCCACCACGTCCAGCTCGTTGCCGTTTTCGACGATCCAGTCGTAACCGGTCAGCCCGCAATCGACGATGCCATCGACGACGTACCGGCTGATTTCCTGGGCGCGAAAGAGGACGGCCGAGATTTTGTCGTCGTCGAATCGCGGAAATACGCTGCGGTCGGGGATCGAGATACGATACCCCGCGCGGGCGAACAGCTCCACCGTGGCGCTTTGCAGGCTGCCGCTGGGCAGGCCGAATCGCACCGTGTTTTCAGGCAGTTTGTCGGTCATCGCTGTTTCACCTCGTCACGCCTTTGCCTTTTTTTTCGGTTTGCCCTCCTCGCGCGAATTCCGTCTCCACAGGACGTGAAATTCGTAACACTCATCCCCTTTGAGATGATGTTCCACAAACCGCTGCGCCTCGTCCAGCGTGGTCTGTTCGTCAACGATCTCCTGTTCTCGCAGATATTCCAGCAACCCATCGTCCATCGGCATCGCCGGGGCGTCGAATCCATACAACATCACGAATCCATCAACGAACGGATGAATGCCGGGCAAGTCGCGAAGGAACTGCCGCGCATCGCGCTTGCTGACGCTCTTGAGCCGTTCGAGGCTCAGCGTGTGTTCTTTTTCAAAAATGTGGTTCAGCGACAGCGTGATCATCGCCACCCGCCGTTCGATCGCGGGATAGCGATTGCCCAGCAGTTCCGCGATCTCCAGGTCCGTGGCCACGCGAAGCTCGTTGAGATCGACGAATTCCCGGTCGATCAGCTTCATCGCCTCATCCGCCCGCGCATCGGGCACGTCAAAACTCATCGCCCCGCGAACCAGCGCCTTGAGCGGCTCCATCGGCTCCTTGGGCTGCGGCTTGCGCTCCTTGAGCATCTTCTTCAGCAGCGATTTCAATTCCTCGGCGTGTTTCGTGGCGTTTTTCATGTTCGTATGTTTTTTAAGTCCGGTTTTCAAGACGGTGAAACGTCCGGCGTCTGCCCGCCGGTCTCCCGTTCGCGATCGCGCTGGGCGTTCTCCTCCGACACCTTGCGAAGCAGTTCCAGCACCGCCATTTCCTTTTTCAGATTCTCATCCATGTGAAATTTCAGATACGGGATCGTCCGCATCGACAGGGCCTTGGTCAATCTGGTCCGCATCATGCCGGCCGAATGCCGCAGCGCCGCCAGCGCCGACTGCTGCTGGCCTTCGGTGCCCATCACCGTGATGAAAACGTCCGCCATCGACAGATCCTCGCTGACCTTCACGCGCGTGATGCTCGGCATCCCCTTGAGCCTCGGATCGTTCAACTCGTGCAGGATCATCAACGCCAGCTCCTGGCGGATCGTGCTGCCCACTCGTTCGGTCCTTCGCGACATTTCTCCTGTCCCGTCTGATTCGCCTCTACAACAAATCGATCTGGTAATCGATCAAATCCACCTGCGGCACCGACCGCACGAAGTCCACCAGTTTGCTGAGCGCCCCTTCCACGTATCGCCCATCGTTGCTCACCATCGACACGCCCAGGATCGAGCGGCGATGTTCGTCCAGCGCCCCCACCTCCGCGATCGACACGTTTCGACCGTGGGCGATCCGGTCCTTGATGCTCCGGATCACCCGCCGCTTGTCCTTCAGCGACATCGCATCGTGAATCGCCAGCTCGAACTGCAACACTCCGATGATCATGCGAAGCCGGCCGCGGTCATTCGGCGGCCGGTGATTAGCGGTCCATCCTCACAGCGTCCGCTGGAACGTCTCCCGCACGTACGCCTCCAGCACGTCGCCGACCTTGATGTCGTCGTAACCGGCGAGCTTGATGCCGCACTCGAAGCCCTGTTTGACCTCGCGCACGTCCTCTTTCACCCGACGCAACGTTTCGATCGACAGGTCCTCGGTCACCACTCGCCCGTCGCGGATCAACCGAATCTTGCTGCCGCGCTGAACGTGCCCATCGGTCATCATGCAGCCGGCGATGTTGCCCAGCTTGCTGACCTTGAACACCTGCCGAACCTCCGCGTGGCCGTGCATCTTCTCGCGGACCTCCGGCTCCAGCATCCCCGACAACCGCTTCTTGAGGTCGTCGAAAATCTCGTAAATCACCTTGTACAGCTTGATCTCAACGTGGTTCTGCTCGGCCAGCGACCGCGCCGCGTCGTCCGGAACCACGTGGAATCCGACGATCACCACCTGGTTGTCGGTTGGCTTGGCCTTGGTCGCCAGCGCCAGCTCCACGTCGCTCTCGCTGATCGCGCCCACGCCCGAATGAATCACCTTGACCTTCACCTCTTCGGTGTTCGATCCGGTCACCGTGCCCACCAGCGTCTCGACGCTGCCCTGCACGTCTCCCTTGATGATCAGGTTGATCGTCTGCACGTCTCCGGCCTTCATCGTCGCCAGCAGATTGTCGGCCGTCACGCGGTTTTGCTGCGACAACTGGTTCTGGCGGGTGTGGCTCGCCCGTTCCTCGGCGATCGAACGCGCCCGCTCCAGATCATCCAGAACGTAAAATTTGTCGCCCGCCGACGGCAGCACGCTCAGGCCGCTGACGATCACCGGCGTCGATGCGCCGGCTTCGGAAATTGACTGCCCGCGATCATTGAGCAGGCTGCGCACGCGGCCGTATCCCGCGCCGCTCAGGCCGATGTCGCCCACCTTCAACGTGCCATCCTGCACCAGCACCGTCGCGATCGAACCCAATCCTTCATCCATCCTCGACTCGATCACCATGCCGCGCGCCGACGACTTGGGATTGGTCTTCAAATCCAGCAATTCCGCCTGGTAATCCAGGATTTCGATCAATTCGGGAACCCCCTGCCCGGTCGTCGCGCTGGTTCGGACCACTTCGATGTCGCCGCCCCATTCCACGGGGTTCAACCCTTCCTTGGCCAGTTGGCCCAGCACCATGTCCGGGTTGGCGTCCGGCCGGTCGATCTTGTTCATCGCCACCACGATCGGCACCTCGGCCGCCCGCGCGTGGTTGATCGACTCCACCGTCTGCGGTTGCACGCCTTCGGCCGCCGACACCACCAGCACCACCACGTCCGTCATGTTGGCGCCCCGCGCCCTCATGCTGGTGAACGCTTGGTGGCCCGGCGTGTCGATGAACGTCACGCGCTTCTGGCCCAGTTGCACCATCCACGCGGCCGTGTGCTGCGTGATCCCCCCCGATTCGCCCGCCGCCACGTTGGCGTTGCGGATCTTGTCCAGCAAACTGGTCTTGCCGTGGTCGACGTGCCCAAGGATCGTTACCACCGGCGGACGACGAACCAGGTCCTCATCCGATGCCTGACGCTGCGCCAATTCCTGCTCAAACAGTTCCTCCAGCGTCTGCTCCTGCTGCACGCGCAGTTCCACGCCATATTCCAGCGCCATCAACTCGGCCGCCTCGCGGGCCAATCCCTGGTTGACGGTGGCGAAAACGCCCTGCCGCATCAGCTTGGAGATGATGTCGTTGCTCTTGACGCCCAGCGCCGCCGACAACGACTTGACCGTGATCGGCTCCTCGATCTTGACCGGCGCGCCGCGCTGCACGATCGACTTGGCCTGTTCGTGAGTGCCCCGGCCGACGCTTTTCTTCAAATGGCTGTCAAACGCCGTGCGGTGCGCGCTGGCCGCGTTCAACCGGTCCCGACGTTCGATCAGATCGGCTTCGGTGTACTCCTTGAGCTTCTCCATCGCCTCGCCGCGACGACCATCCGTCCCGCGACGACGATTGGACAACGTCCGGCCCGACGCCTTGGCCGCCGTCTTCTTCTTGCTCTCCTCATCTCCTTCATCATCGCTGGTCGATCGCACCCCGCGACCACCCTGCGGCCGCGCCTGCGTGAAGCTGGGCGCATCGGTCGGGCCGCCCCCTCCGATCGGACGCCTTGGACGAGGCGCCGGCACAACGTCCGGCTTTTCCTCGCGCACCACGCGCGGACCTTGAATCTTCGCCGGTTCCGGCGTCAGCAGACGCGCCGCCGGCACCACCGGTTTGCGTTCCACGTGGGCCGGCCCCTGACGGTTGGACAGCGAAACCGTCGGCCGGCTCGCGGGTCGATGAGACTCGGCCGGCTTGGCATGCTCCACCGGATGGGACGGCGTCGCGGCGGGTTTCGCCGGCGCGGCAACCTCCGCCACCGGCTCAACGGCCACCTCGGCCGGTGGAACCACCGGAGCCGGTGTCGGCTCGGGCGCCTTCACCTCGACCGCCGGCGCGGGCGTTTCAACCACCTCCGGAACAACCTCGGCAACCTTGGTCTGAACCTCCGCCTCCTCGGCGGCTTCGGCTGGGGCCTTGGCTTTCTTTGTCGTTTTCTTTTTAACGGCCACCGTCGCCACAGACTCGGCGGATTCGGTCGATTCGGATCCCTCTTCCGTCTTTTTCCTGCTCTTGCGAACCGTCTTGACCTTGGTCGCCGCCACCTCCACCGGCGGAGCCGTCTCCACGGCCGTCCCCACGCCACCGCCCCCGGAGAACCATTCGCGCACCGTCTCCGCCAACCCGATCGTCAGCACGCTCATGTGGTTGGTCACTTTGTCGCCCAAGCCTTCATCCCGACACTTGTCGATGATCAACTGGCTTTTAACACCCAGTTCCTTGGCCAACTGATTGATTCGAATACCCTTTGCCAAAACATTCTCCGGTTACGTTCAGCCGCTGCATCTGTCAGCCACTCTCCCGATACCGGGAAAGGGCAAATGAGGGGACATTGCCAAACCTCTACTGCGCCTCCTCCACCGCCGGCGGCTCGCCGCGACCTTCCGCCAGCGCCGCCGACTCCGCATTTTCATCTTCCAGTTCCTTGGCCTTCGGTTCACCCTGGGCCAAACCGCGCACCGCCCGTTCTTCGGGCGACAACGCATCATCCTCATCTCCGCGCATCGACTGCTGATGCACCGTCACCTCCGGCGATCCTCCCTCGGATGCTTCCAACGGCCCCGGCATCGAAGATCCGGCATCCTCGGCCCCCTCGGCCGCATTGTCCGCCGCGGGTTCGCCAATCCCCAGTAGTGCATTCAGCGCCCGCTTCGATTCGGATGCCGCGGCCGCCTTGGCGCTGGCATCGGCCTCTTTTCGGGCCGCCTGTTCCGCCGACCAGACCTTCGCATCCTCGGCGCATCGCTCCACCACGCGCTGGGCCAGTTCCTCGGCCAATTCGAGTTCCTCAACCAGCGGGCCGACCCCAACCTCCTCGATGTCGCGCACGTCGATCAAGCCCAGCGCGATCACCTTGTCCACCGTTTCCGGCGGGAACCCTTCAATCGCCTTCAAGGTCTGATCCAGCCGCGCCACCCCCGCCTGAAATTCCGCCGGCGTCAAAATGTCCACATCCCAACCCGTCAACCTCGCCGCCAATCGCACGTTCTGCCCGCGCTTGCCGATCGCCAGGCTGAGCTGATCCTCATTGACCACCACCGTCGCCCGACCCAGTTCAAAACACAGCGACACCTCCGCCACTTCCGCGGGCTTCAGCGCGTTGCTGATCAGAATCTGGCTCGACTCGTTCCACCGCACGATGTCGATCTTCTCGCCGCCCAGTTCGTCGACGATGTTCTTGATCCGGCTGCCGCGCACGCCCACGCACGCCCCCACCGCGTCCACCTTGCTGTCGATCGACGACACCGCGATCTTCGTCCGGTGGCCCGGCTCGCGCGCCAGCGCCTTCAGCTCGATCGTCCGTTCGCCGACTTCCGGAACCTCTCGCTCAAACAGCCGCCGGATCAGTTCCGGATGGCTGCGGCTGAGGATGATCCGCACGGCGCTGGGGGTGTCCCGCACCTCGGTGATCAACGCCTGCACCCGCTCGCCCACCTGGTGATTTTCGCCCGGAATCTGCTCGCCGCGCGGCATGATCCCTTCGGCTCGGCCCAGGTTCACGATCATCGACCCGCCTTCAAACCGCGCGATCGTCCCCGTGATGATCGTCCCCACGCGATCCTTGTATTCCTCGTAAATGCTCCCGCGTTCATCCTGCCTGAGCAGTTGGATCATCACCTGCTTGGCCGTCTGCGCCGCGATCCGGCCCAGCTTCGACAGCGGAATCGTCTCCCCCTGCCGCGACACCGAAATGTCCCCCGTCCCGCGCTCAAGCGACACCGTGAACTCGCTGGCATCCTCCGTGTTGAACTGCTTGCGCAACGCCGACGAGATCGCCTGTTCCACGTCGGTGTACACCTGCTCGCGCTCGATGTTCTTGTCGCGGGCGATCCCGTCCACGATTCTCAATAATTCAGGATTCGGCATGATACCTCTCTATTTACTTTTATACGTCCAACTCATTCCAATGGTGCAAGCCACGCTGGATCACATCCAAATAAAAAACGGGCCGCCCGACTTCGGGGGCCCGCAGCGGCCAAAACCGAACCTGACAAAGCCGCTCACCCGCTCATCCGGTTTTCCTCCGGCTGCGCGGGGCGCAAACCCAAAAGTCGCCGCTCATGCTGTGGTTTATGCCAACGCATGAGATGACTCTTTGGAAAGGCTCAGGTTCATCCCGGTCGCTCCGGGTTCGAAACAATGAATCTTCCGCAAATCCACGAACACCGTGATCTGCGATCCCATCACCAAACCGCCGTGCGCTTCCAGCCGCGCCACCACGTGCTCGCTCAGTGGCGTGCTGATATATACGTCCATGTCGTTGCCCAGCGGTTCTATCACGTTCAATCTCACCGACACCGGCGCGCTTTCGCCGGCTATTTCCTTCGCATGCAGGTGAAAATGCTCGGGACGAATCCCCAGCACCACGTGCTTGCCGACCTTGCCGGACAATGCTTCCCGCAAATGACCCGGAACCGGAAGCCTAAATCCATTTCCCGGTACAGTCAATTCGCCCACCATCACCACCGGCTCATCCGACACGGGCGCCTTGCCATTGTCCTGCCCATCCGTCGCCCCCGCCACGCGGGCGTTGACCAGCTTCCCTTCCTCAAAAACCAACTGCCCATCCACCTGCTTGATCGTCCCGTCAAAAAAATTCATCGGCGGCATCCCGATGAACCCCGCCACGAAACGATTGGCCGGGTGCTGATAGGTCTCCAGCGGCGTCTGCGACTGCTGAATCTTCCCATCCTTCATCACCACGATCCGATCCCCCAGCGTCATCGCCTCTTCCTGGTCGTGCGTGACGTAAATCGTTGTGGTCTTTAATCTTAGGTGCAGCTTTTTCAGTTCCGCCCGCGTCGTCACACGCAGCTTGGCGTCCAGGTTGCTCAGCGGTTCATCAAACAAAAAAGCCGCCGGCTCCCGCACGATCGCCCGGCCCACCGCCACGCGCTGACGCTGCCCGCCCGACAAGGCCTTGGGCTTGCGTTCCAGCAAATGTTCGATGTCCAGAATCCTGGCCGCCTCAATCACCCGCTGATGAATCTGCTTCTTGGGCATTTTTCGCAATTTCAGCCCAAATGCCATGTTTTTGTAGACCGTCATGTGCGGGTACAAGGCATAATTCTGAAACACCATCGCGATGTCCCGGTCCTTGGGAGGCACATCGTTCACCACCCTCGGCCCGATCCGAATCACCCCCGAACTGATCTCCTCCAGCCCCGCCACCATCCGCAACGTCGTCGATTTTCCACACCCCGAAGGCCCCACCAAAACGATGAATTCCTGGTCCGCGATCTTCAAATCAATCGCATCCACCGCACGAAATCCACCCGGATAGACCTTGCAAACTTGCTCAATATCGACTTGTGCCATATCGACTCTGCCCTAATAAGTGCGCACCGGTCAATTATACATCCCACGCCCCCTCATACCAGCCCTGTTGTCCTTTATTCTGTCCTTTATTCTTATTTTTCACCTTCCCGCAAGGTCTTTTCCATCTCCCCGGTCACTTTCGCCATCACCTCATCCACGCCCCCTTCCAGCTTCAATCCCGCCGCCCGCGCGTGCCCGCCGCCACCGAACTTTTCGCAGAATCTTGCCACATCCACCTGCCCCTTGCTCCGCAAACTCACCCGCACCGGCCCGAAATCCTTCGGCTCCACCCCCAGCATCGACACCTGCACGCTGCCGATCTGCAATGGAATGTTCACCACCCCCTCGGTGTCCGGCACGCCCGCGCCGGCCTGTTCAAAATCGTGCCGGGACAGCCGCATCACCGCCAGCGCCCCGTCTCCCGCCAGTTGCATCGAATCCATCGCCAGCGTCTGCAACGCGATGCGCTGCGGCCGCTCGTTCTGATACAGCTTCTGATAAATCCGGTCCGTATCCACCCCCATCTCCATCAACCTCGCCGCCAGCCTCATCGTCGCGGGGGTGGTATTGGAATACGCGAACCACCCCGTATCGCTCACCAGCGCCAAATACAGCGCCGTCGCCATCGGCTGATCCACCACCACCCCCCACCGCTCCAGCAGCTCCGCCACGATCTCCCCGGCCGCCGCGGCCTTCGTCCGAACCAGCTTCAGATCCGCCCAATTTTCCTGTGTCAGGTGATGATCCACCACCACCTTCGGCCCTTTGACCTGCCCGATCCGCTCCTTCAATCCCGGCAACTGCGACCAGGTTCCCGTATCCACCACCCACAACGAATCAAATTCCCCCAGCTCCAACCCCGCCGGCCACCCCGCCTCGGCATCCCAGTGCCGAATGTCATTTTCCTCATAAATAAACGCATACTTGGTCGGCAGATGCGACAACAGCAACACCCGCGCCTCGATCCCCCTGCTCCGCATCCCCATCACCAGCGCGGCGGTCGATCCCAACGCATCCCCATCGGGCCGAACGTGCGTGGTCACCAGCGCTCTTTGACATCCGTTCAAGGCTTCGATGACGCTCTGAATCTCATCCATTGCAAATCCTTGTTCATCCGCGCCCCCAGCAGTTCCATCGACGGGAATTTCATCTGATCCCGCACCCAGTCCACCAAGCTCAATTCCACTTCCCGGCCATACAAATCCCCCTCAAAATCCAGCAGATGCGCCTCCACCTGCCGCGGATAATCCCCAAACGTCGGCATCGTGCCGATGCTGATCGCCGCCCGGTGCGACTGCCCCTCCACAACACATTCCCCAACGTACACCCCATCGGCCGGGATCAACTGCCCATCGCATTTCAGATTCGCGGTCGGCATCCCCATCTTTCTGCCCCGCTGATGCCCTTTCTGCACCGTTCCCCACAATTGATACGGCCGGCCAAGCCCCCTCGCCGCCTCGCGCACCCGCCCGTGAATCAGCAGCCACCGCACCACCGAGCTGCTCACCGGCGCCACCTCCATGTTCAACAGCTCCATCTCAACCGGATCGACGATGTGAACCGAAATCGACGTGCCGGCCGACCATTCCATCAGCCGATGCACATCCCCTTTTCGCCCGCGACCAAACGTGAACGATCTTCCTTCCACCAGATGAGCGATCCTGGCCCGATCCTTCAGGATCGTCCAGAATTCCTCGGCCGTCATCCCCAACACCTCCCGCGTCGGCGGCAAAATCACCAGCAGATCCACCCCCAGCCGATCCATGATCTCCCGCCTTTTCTCCAACGGCATCAACAACGGAGGCGCGATCTCCGGCCGCAACACCGTCAACGGATGCGGATCGAACATCGCCAGCACCACCTGCGCGCCGGCCGGCCGGGCCAGCTCCCGCATCCGTTTGACCAGTTCCTGATGGCCGATGTGCATCCCATCAAAATTCCCCACCGACAACACCGCACCGTGTTCCAGCGAGGTCAGCGATTCAATTCCCTGTGCAAGCCGCATCGACGAAACTCCCGAACGAACAGCCTATGCGATCAACGGGCCAATGCAACTTCAACCATACTCATGGCACGAGGAAACATCCCACGCAATGATCCATCAGACCTCATGACATCCAAGAGATTGCGACCCCGTCTCAGTTGCAAAAATTCCAACTATTTTCTGGATATCTGACCGGTTGAATCCGAAAATAAATGGGCGTGATCGCCCGCGATGCGAAGTCGTATCGGTGCGGCGATGCGAATGTTTTTTCAAAGGAGTCGATGATGTTGCAACTACACGATGGTCAGTGCGGGCTTTGCGTTCATTTCGGCGAACAACACCCTCATGACACCAAACTGGTTCAGATTCGATCCAGCCACAAGGCCCCCGAAACCCTGGTCGACAACTGCGCCCACCCCAAACACGCCCCGCTTCACCTGAAAGTCACCCCCTCCAGCGGATGCGATGGCTTCGAGCCGGTTCGCGCCGATTAACAAACATTCGATCCAACAGCAGGGTGGCCCTTGGCCCACCGATTTGCCTCGTAGGGTCCGCACCCCGTGCGGACCTTTTTCTTTCATCCACCCCGATTCGCTCCGCCGTGGTGGGCCAAAGGCCCACCCTACCGCTCCCTCTCCCGGTACTCCGGGGGAGGGTTGGGGTGGGGGAAACCCATACCTTCCACATCGCGGAACATTTCACTCATAAAGCCAGTGCCGCCCATTTCATAATTCGGTTGCCCTGGCATAGAGGCTGCTCAACATTCCTTGACGGAGCCGAATCTTTGTGCCGTGATTGTGCCCGCTGCGCGCGTCGAAGTCGATGAGAACATTACCCTCCTCGACGGCCTTTAAGAATCGCTCTAGGGAAAAGGTCTCAAGCATCTGAATCCTGTTATAGGCATAGAACTGGTGTCCATTGCGCGTCTCAACATCCGCGACCACATAAAAACAGTTTACCAGTTTCGTGCCCACACTATGAAACAGGTCGTCAAAGCCCCAATACGGTTGCGGATTGAGCTGGCCAAGACCAACCTTGTTTTTGACCTGTGTGAGCCAGTCTGCGTGGCGTGAATCAACGTGCTTGGCGTCGAAAGAAATAAGCACGTTCCGATCCTCGTGATTCACGATAATTCGGAATCCACGATCCGTGGGACCAGTAGCACTAATTGTCTGGCGGAAGCTCCGTTCGGTCGCGCCATATTTTAATCCGGCTTGTTCGTGTTTCCATCCGTAGTTGGGGAGCAGAAGCCTGGGGACCAGGCGCGCGGCGCGAGGCGATGGCTCCATGTGTTTGAGCGTGGTCAGAGAACCAGTGTTGGCTCTTTGAGTCTTAAGCTCCCACTCTGCGGCGTTTGGAATCGGCAGGTTATTCTCGGCAATTCCAAGCAAGTCTTCCAGCGTGTTGCCGACTCCACCGGAATTGCCGGGGCGGGCACATTGTATCCATCCACGGTTTCGTATGTCTTTCAGTTTCGCGATAAAGTCGGACTTGGAGATGATGCTCACTCAGGCCTCCAGAAGTCCAGGAGGTACTCGAACGTCACACCCATGGTAATGTAATTACTTGGCCATCCGAATATACCAATGTTATTCACAATGTTGGTGCGATCCCAAATGATGATGTTGCGTAGCTCATATCCGCGTCGCCGAAGCTCTTCGATCAGGGAAACATGAATTGTGATACGCTGATTCTCCCACCACATATCCGGCACATTGATAACGCAATGCCCTTTGGGTCGAAGCAAAGGCAGCAGCCGCGCAAAAATGACGCCCATTTCTTCCGTATACCGGTTTAGCTCCATCGTGCCTAGATCACGTTCATCTTGGGAATACTGCTCAACTTTTCCCAGTTGTCCGTTATCGCGATTACGTCGCGATTTATTTTGACGTTTCCTATTTAAAAGATTGGCATAAGGAGGTGACGTCCAGATTAACCCCACCGTACTTTGTTCCAGATGCGTTGCGATGTTGCGCGAGTCATCCTGTACTGCAAGTTGCTGTGCGTTACCAAAGAGGCCGCCGTTCTCTTTGACCCTCCGGTTGGCCAAGTCAACGTATTCCTGCTTTAGATCAAAGCCAACCGCGTTTCTGCCCGTTTGGCTTGCGGCGACAAGCGTGCTTCCGCTTCCGACGAACGGGTCAAGGACAAGCTCACCAGTGTGGGTAAATAGTTCAATCACACGGCGGCACAATTGCAGCGGGAAGGTCGCCGGATGCACCGTCTTGTCGCGGATGTCCCCCTTTTCAAAACTGAACTGCCATACGCCCAACTGCGAACGAATCCACTGCTTGGCCGTCATGCAATTGAGCTTCTTGGGCGGACAGTCACATGCGCGGGAATATCCAATATCACCTACACATTTGGGACCGGTTTCTCTTTTGGCTGACCGTGGTCTAACGTTGGTAATAGTCATCGTTGCGAAAGTTTAGCACATTGTCCGCTCATGGCTAGTCGAAGCGACACCCTGCTTGCCGCCCTTGGCCGCGTGCAAAGAGCGGTTCGGGGGAAGGATCGTTGTCGGTGTTGTTTTGCCGGACATGGTTCAGCGGAAAGTATGGCCACCGGGCGGAAATTTGGCAACCGGCGGGATTGCTGACTCATCCCCAGTTTTCGGGACAACTTGGCGTGACGCGCCTAAAATAAGCCGAGCCCGCGTGTTACGGGCTCGGGTGGGCCACCCAGACACAATCGACAAGGAGGTCGATCATGAATCGCATG
>JADYZN010000036.1 GCA_020853095.1 Phycisphaerales bacterium
CGTCGCCATGTACAGTGCGCATCGCACCGACGCCCGGCCGCCGGAGATGCTTCGCCTGCCACGCATCGCGCCGCTGTCGCGATTGATCGGCGCCACGCCCACCAGCGCCGCGATCTGCTGACGATTGGATCAGAAAAAAGGGTCACGTTGATTTATCAGCCTCGCGCGAAGGCATCTGGCTGGCGGAATGTTTGTTATAACGAAGGAGAGGCGGCGTCGCGGAGCGACGACCTCCAGGTTCATTGTTGATTGGCGGCTTCGATCAGACCTCCCACCCGATCGCGATAATTCATCAGGATGCGCGGATTGTCGCTGAATTCGTAGGGGGATTTCACCAGGTCATCGGGGACAACGAGCAGGGTTTCGGCTTGATTGAGCCAGTTGCGCTGCGTTGCGGACAGGTTGGATGGGGGAAGCTGTTTTAATTTCGCGACCCGGTCGCGCAGGATCGTCAGGTATCCGTAATCCTCGATTCCATCGCGGAAATTTTCCAGGCGGATGCTCGCCATCGGGTTGCCATCCATGCCCGGATAGATCAGATACCCCTCACCGTTGTATGGTTGGCGAAAGCAGCGCGCATCCCACTGGGTGAACGGTCCGCTGTCCACGGTTTTGCGGGGCGGGCCTTCATCCCGCAGGGTGCCGTAATACAAGAATCCCTGCGAACCCATCTTGAAGGTCATCACCCCCGGCAAGAGCCGGATTTCCACGGCCGGATATTCGGTGAAGAGGTTCGGATAGGGATGGACCGGCGACTGGCAGGTGTACCACCACACCTGTCGTCCCTCCGATCGCACCTGTCTGGCCCGTTGCGGGTTGTAATCGGTCAGGACCGGAACCCAGATGTCCCAGTCGGTCAGGCCGCTTTGCGGGCCCCAGTCGGCCGCCAGCGCGGTGGTCATCAGTTTCACGCCGGGAAATTCCTTTTTCAGCGCCGCCGTCACCTGTTTCATCAGCGGGATGTAATCCGCGATCACCTCGTCAAACCCGTAAATGTACGCGCGATCCAGCACCCCGGCGGCCTTGGCCGCCTCATATCCCGGCCGAAGTTCCGCGATCAGCTTTTGGATCTGTTCCTGTCGTTGGGCCTCATCCAACCGCGGCGTCAACACCGTGTAATCCAGCGTTCCGAGGTTGAACCATCCCAGCGTCCCCTTGTCACGCAGATATTTGATGATCTCCATGTCCGGCGGGCCATGGCGATAGAGATCATCGTAGGTCAGGTCATAATCGGCCAGAAAATCCGCATATTTGAACTTGAATTGATTCCAATCCTGCGTGGTGTATTTGGCGAAGAACGACTCTCCGGCGGTCGTCATCGCCAGGGGCAACGGCGAGCGGTCCGGCAGGTCAAAGCCATACACCCGCACGCACAATTCAACCTCGGCGGCGGGTTTGTCCTCCATCACCACGCGGATTTTTCCGCGATAGGTCCCGGCCGGCTGATCCTTGGGCGCTTTGATCCGCACCCAGAACGACTGAACATCCCCCGGCTCGACATCCACCTTCGGCAGAAAATCGAGCAGCGGATCGGGCCACCACCCGACATAATCGACCGCATATTCCGGGCGGCTGGTTTTGACGAATCCGACCACCCGCACGTCGATGTCCCCCGCCTTCAACACCGCCTGGCCATCGCCTTTCAAATCGGAGGTCTCAAGATGCACACCCCGCAATGGCGAATCCAGCGGCAGCACCGCCACCTGAAAACTCTCCCGCTCATTGCGAGCCAGGCTCAATTGCACCTTCGCGACTCCATCCAGCCGCACCGGCATGTCGCGCGGCAGGATTTTTTCGGCCGCCGGCGCAACGCCCAACAAATAACCCTCCCGGCCGGCTTGCGGGCCGATCTGATCGGCCAGTTTCAACAAACTCACCAGCCGATGGCCGCGCTGGCCGGCCCGGATCACCTCATGCGCCAACTCATCAATCCGATCGAGCGTCCAATTTCCCCCGGCCAGCTCCTTTTTCGCCTGTTGGATCGTCCCGGCCAGCTCCTGCCGCCGGCTGGAAGCCCATTGGGTCACTTCCGGTGAGCGGCGATTGTCCGCCATCGACTTTTCCACCTCGTCCACCGCCCGCAGCGCATCGGGCAAGGCGCCTTGTTCGACCTTCATGGTCGCCAATTCCCGCAGGAATTTGTTTGGTAATGGAGGCGGCGTCGATCCCGGCGACAGCAGCATCACGTTGTCGATGTAAATCTCGACATCCCCCTCCGCCCGCGCGGTATAAAACACGAAAACCGAGATGTCGGAGCGATCCACCCCGCTCATCCATGTATCCAGCGGCACGATCTCGCGCCGGGCCGATCTGGGCGGGATGCTCACCGATCCGCCCGGCCACAATCCGCTGCTGGTTTTGGCCATTTGGGAATCGACGGCCTTGAAACGGATCAACGCGGTCGAATCGGTCGGGTTGGTCAAGTCGATCACGATCCGGTCGTAGCCGCGCCAATCCTTCACGGCCGGCGTCGTCACCCACTGCGGCCACTGTTCCATGCCCGGTTTCCATCGGGGGGTCGTCCAGACCACCGAACGTTCGCCTTGGGTGACAAACCGCCGTGACAATTCCAGGCGATCCTGATCCGGCAGGTTTAATTTCCACGCCGACAGGTCGGCAGGCGTCTCAAAATCAAACAGTTGAATTGTTTTGGATTCCCCCGCCCGCGCCAACCCCGCCCCGACCATCGCCATCGCCAATACGCCGAGCACCAGCCAACGATTCATGTCGATCCTTCCGGTTTGGGTTCGCGCATCGCCTGGGCGCAGGTCTGCCTGATCCGCAGCTCGACCCCCACCACCTCCGGGCGGGGGGTTTGGCCGCTCATCAACTGGTCCAGATAATTCACCGCGCGGCGGGCGATCTGCTCCATCGGCAGATGGATCGTCGTCAACGCGCTGCCGGCAGGGAGAAAATCGCCATACGATGCCACGGACAAATCCCGCGGCACCGACAATCCCATGCTCTCGGCCAGCTTGATCCCCGCCAACGCCATCTGGTCATCGGCGAAGATCAACGCGGTCGGCCGCTGGGCCGATGCCAGCCACCCCCGGACGGTTTCCCGCACCGATGGCCAGCGAAAATCGCTATAAACAATACGATCCTCCGCGCAGGGGGTTTGGGCCGACGCCAGTTCCGCCAGCAGGCGTTCGGCCAGCAGACCCGACGGCCGGATCACCTTTGGGTCGATCCCCGGGCGCGGCCCCATCACCAATCCCACCCGCCGATGACCCAGGGCCGTGATGAACCGGACCAGTTGCCGGGCGCCGTCGGCGACATCCTCCATCGCCCAAGGAACCCGGTTCTCCGGATCGACGTATATATCGCGGCTGGTGACCACGGGCACTTTCAATTGCACCAGGCGGTCGATGTCCTCCGCCGGCGGCGCGCTATAGGTGATCACGCCATGAATGTGCCAGTCTTCGACCAATCGCGACAGGAGCGTGGGTTCGGAGGTCGAAAAGATCGTCGCATCACGCAGAGGGAAGAGTTGAAGATGAAACCGCTCATCGCACGCCGCCGTCACGCCGCGTTGGAAGCGCTCCACATCCCGCAAAATGTCCTGCTGATAACCCCGGTCAAAGGTGATGGCGATGTTTTGGACGCGCCGGCTGGGCGCTTCCTGCACGAAGGTTCCGCGCGACGGCACACCTTTCAACAACCCCTGTTTTTTCAAGGTGTTCAACGACCGGATCACCGTTCGATAGGCCACGCCGAACCGTTTGGACAATTCCTGCCCGTTGGGAAGACACGCGCCGGCCGGCAGTTCACCCTGCAAAATCTTTTCGCGCAACTGATCCTCGATCTGCCGATAGACCGGCGTCGACCGATTGCGATCCAGGTCCAGCATAAGGGTTGAGGAAGTCACAGGAATCGAGCCTTTTAATAAGTATACACTGTCACTATTATATATTAACTGGACAGCACTTGCGATGTCAAGTTTATTCTAACTCTAAAATAGGCGATTTTCCACTTGTATCGTCAATTTACTCGAAATTTCGTCTTTCGGAAAATTTTCTTGACAAACTGAAAATTCGTGGTTAAATATACCTTCGTGTAATGAAGATGTATGTCATGCCCAAGGAGTTGGCAATGATTGAGACCCGGCCGCATTCAACAACACCATCGCAACGAACCGCCGCGTTTACGTTGGTGAAATTGCTGGTCGTCATCGGCATCATAGCGCTTCTGATCAGTATCCTGATGCCCGCGCTGTCGCGTGCCCGCGAGGCCGCCAACCAGGTGGCTTGTGCCAGCAACATGCGTCAATGGGCCACCTCGGTGGTGGCTTATTCCACCGACAACAAGGGGTGGCTGCCGATGTTTGGCGAGACCTATGGGTATAACGGTCCCGAACCCACTCTCTGGTGGAACACGCTGGCCCCCTACCTGGGCAAACAGCCCACCAACGCCGGCGGATATTATCCATCGCAGGCCGCCAATCTTGAGACCATGGCCAAAATCCGAGGCTGCCCTTCCGACCCGGATCATACCTTTGTCGGCCCCAATTATGGCGGCTTCGCGTATGCGGATGGAAGGTTGTACGGCCCGATCGTCTGGGGGCGCTATGACCCCAGCGAAGCCGTCATTGGCGTGCGGATCACCCGGATCAAACAGTCCGGAAGCAAGATCCTGTTCGCCGAAACCACCAGCCCCTACTACCAGGTCTACAGCCCTGAAAACTGGGTTTTCGATACCGATTGCGATGGGGATGGCATCAACGACACCTACAACTATTACCTCGGATGGAACAACTACAACGGCGGCAGGCCCAAAGTCCACCACGGCAGTTCCAACGTCGCCTTCTGTGATGGCCATGTTGAGAGCATGCCGTACAAGACGTGGCTGACGGACATGAGCTATTGGACCGTAAATAAATAACCGGAGATGCCCGTTGAGGCATCCAACAACACCCCTCATTTCATAGGAGATTGAGTAATGCGTAGCGAATTTTCATTGATCGTGGCATCCGCCGTGGCTATTGCCGCTGGATCGCTGGGTATTTCGAAGGCGCACGGGGCGCCGCTTCAAATTCAGAATGGATTAACCAATTCGTATTACCCCGGCGGTTATGCGGGAACCGATGACGAGGAACTTAACGGATGGCCCGGCGGCGGATACAACGATCTGACCGATGTCGGCTGGGCCAATGGTAATGGCGGTGGTGGGGTGACAATCCGCGCAGTCCAAACCGTGACATGGGAACCGCGCATCTCCCTGCTTCGATTCGATCTTTCAGCGTTGACCGGCCAAGTCACAGTTAACAGCGCTTCAATTACCTTGACCCGCTATAGCTCCGGCAGCGGCGGGACCGACATCCCCTTCTATCTCCATACGATTGACAGCGTGAATGCCGGATGGGTTGAAGGAACCAACGGCGACATTACAACCAACGCCAACTACGGCGAATCGACATGGAACCGTAAAGTTCACACCGATTCCACGGGCGTGGGAAGCGTGATGTGGGCGGATGGTGATGGAACCAACGATGGCTTTGGCGTGCCTTTGCAGGGTGGATACAGCGATACCCCGGCCGCCACCGGCTTGTTTGACACCAGCGACCCTGCCGGCACATCCTATACCCTGACGCTTTCATCCGCGCTCGTGCAATCGTGGATCGACAATCCATCCGGCAACGCGGGCCTGCTTCTGTTGGCCGATGCCAATGATCTTGGCGGGACAGAACTCTACCGATGGGTTGATTTCTGGTCTTCGGAAGCCACGACGAGTTCTAATCGACCCACACTGAACCTTGATGTATCGGCCGTTCCCGAACCGGCGAGCCTGGGATTGCTCGCGCTCGGCGGCCTGCTGCTGGCCCGCCGTCGCCGCGAACAGGTGTGAGATTTGAATTATCTGTGGCCACGGGAGTAGGAATGTGCCCATGACTGACGAATCCCGTTGTCCGGTATTGTTATCAACATCGCACCCGCGCCTTTCATGGGCGCGGGTGCGACATGTTTTATGTTGGTGGAAATTCTGGCCATCATCGGCATTATCGCTCTTCCGGTCAGCATCCCGCTGCCGGCATTGAACAAGGTCCGGCGAGTTCGCGTTGCCGCTGTTTACAACCGACTACCATCGATTGCATACATGAAACGGATTATTTTTTCTCTGAAGGCCGTTGTTTTTTTGGTGCTGTTGCAGGTGGCCGCGGGCCGGGTGGACGCCGGGGCGGACAAGGTGGTGGTGGAGGATTTTTCCACCGCCGGCGACTTGTCGGCATGGCAGGCGGGTGAAAAGGGGATGTTTCACTTTGAGCCGGGGAGCATCGCGTTTGAATTTCCACGATACCAGCCGGGAGATGAGGCCCGATGGCCAAGCGTGCAGCGGACGTTGAATGGAATCAACGCGGGGGAATACAACGCCGCGCTGGTTGAGTTGACCAATCCGACCGACCGGCCGCAACCGATTCAGATTCAATTCGGGGATTCATCCGGACATCGAACCACCGCGCTGGCCTACGTCGCCGCGAAGACCCGGCGAACCGTGCGGGTGGATTTTGACCACATGGCCAGCGGCATGATCGACTGGACGGCCGCCGATCACATCACGTTTTACCGAACCGAGCCGTCGGATCGATTCATCTGGAAACTTCATCGCATCGAGCTGGTGGTTGACGATCCGGCGACGACCGAGATGGGGAAATTGCGTGAATTGTCGCGGGAAACCGGCAAATTATTGAAAGAAGTCTCCGGATCGACCCGGCTGGACAGGGAACAGCTTGACGAGGCGAAGCAGACCATTGACCAATGGCAAAAGGCATTGGAAGAGCGCCAGGCCATCGCCGGCAAGGCGGAGGAATGCCGGTTGCAACTTTCCAGGGTGCGGTCAACGTTGCGGGCGGCGGCGCTGGCCGAACGGATCAAATCGCCAATGGTGGCGTGGGTGGTGCCGATCGGAACGGCGTTTCGGCCGGCCGATGCGCTGGGGGATTTTCGTCAGCCGGCCAAATCCATCGAAGTCTTCGCCGCCAAAGGTGAATACGAGGAAACACTGCTGCGGATCACCAATTTGACGCGGACGGCACAGGATGTGCGTGTCGAGGTCGGCGCGACAGAATCGGTGGTGCATCAGGCGTTGAGCATCCGGCGAAACCAGTCGGTGCGGGCGGCCGATGGTTCGGTGGTCGGCGATCTGCTGGTGCCGCTGGATGAGGCGGCGGCGGTGACCATCGCCCCATCGGAGACCATCGAGCTTTGGGTGAGACTGGACACCAAGCATCACGTTCTGGCGCCGGGGAGTCATTCGGCGACGTTGTCATTGCGAGAATTGCGCGGCGGGAACGTGATGGAATTGCCGCTTTCGATCCATGTTTGGAATTTTGACTATGCGGCGGCGGCCCCGTTGCGGATGACGCTGTATTCGGGGATCTCGCCGATCCAGCAATATCGGATCATCCACGGCCGCGAGGATGAGGCGCGGCGTAACATGATCGATTATGGGGTGAACGTCATCACCCTCTGGCCCGATGCCGCGACCCGGCAGGTTCCATATCCCAAACTGACGGCCGACGGCGACTTGGCCGCGCCGCTGGATTACACCGAACATGACCGGGCGATCGCGTTTTTCCGGCAGGATGGCAACCGGCCGCTGTTCAATCTGTGTCTGAACTTCGACGTCAGCGCCGAGATGCCCAACTGGAGGCTGCGCAACGACCTTGAGCCGGGTTCAGAACCCTGGAAACGCGGCCTGAAGGCGTGGTTTGGCGATTGGGTCAATCATTTGAAATCCCTGGGGCTGGAACCAAAGGATTTCGCTTTTTACCTGACCGATGAGCCGGACCTGGAGGAATTGGACCGGTATCGGCTGGCGGCCGGAATCATCAAGGAGATCGATCCCGCATTGCAGGTGTTCATCAACGGCAGCGAGTTGTATGGCGATCAAAAGCTGAACGATGAATTGATGAAGGTGACGGACATCTGGAACCCCAACGAGGCGGCCGGGCTGATGGCCAATCCGGACCTGCTGCCGGAGTTGAAGAAATACGGCAAGGAAATCTGGGTCTACGAGTGCAAGACGGAGGTTCGATCGCGGGCCATCAACGCCTATGACTACTATCGCCTGATGACCTGGCGGGCGCTTCGGGATCACCTGAGCGGCGTGGGATACTGGCATTACTGCTATACCTCCGATGCGCGGGAAATCCCATGGGATGGAACTTCGGCGCCGGCCAGCGGGGTTTTTCTGGTTTATCCGGGGCAAAACGAGTTGTTGATGAGCGTGCGATGGGAACTTGCCCGCGAGGCGTTGGAAGATGCCCGGCTGTATCGGCTGGTTGAGCGGTCCAAGGGATCGGATCAGCAAAAATCCCGATTGCTGAAAGATGAACTATTGAAGGTCATCGCCGGTTCCAGCGATCCGGGTCTGTCGTCGCAATGGCGGCGGGAAGCGGGGAATTTGCTGAGTGGAGAAGCGAACTAATCCAGTTTTTCGGGGTCGATGCGGATGTTTTTTTCGCCGGCGGCTTTTTTCTCGCGGTATTTTTTGACCCAGGTTTCAAAGCTTTTGCCGGCGGCGGTGTCGCGGCCGGTGAATTGAAGGCGGGCGATGTCGCTGTAGCGGATGGACAGTTTGTGGTCCTGGTCCTTGGGGAACAGCCGCACGAAACATTCATCGAGCGTTTGGCTTTCGCTGTTGCGGTCGAAGATATAACCCTCGATGGATCGTCCATCCTTGAGGGTGATCGTGACATCTCCGCGATAATCAAAGGCGGTTTCGAGGGCGGCGCGAATCTCCGGCGCGGTGGCCAGGGGTGGGATCTGGCCTTGCAACATCGTTCGATCGTCGGGGGTTTGGGACATATTGATCTTGCTTAGACGTGGGAGACCTGGACCGTGCTGGATGGCTCGGCCGGCAGGCGGTTGCCGCGGATGGTCAATGGAACGATTTTGGGGGCCGCCGGCAATGGTTCGGGCAGGTTCGACTCGGACTTTGGATAGCGTTTGAACAACGTCGCCCGAGCGGCCGCCCACATTCCGCCCAGCGAGCTGAAGGTGTGGTCCACGGCCGAGGCTTCGTAGCCGCTGTGGACCATGCAGTTGGCGCACTTGGGGTTGCCGCTTTCGGTGCCATAGCGTTCCCAGGCGGTGTCGTCCATCAGTTCCTTGAAGCTTTGGGCGTATCCATCCTGAAGCAGGTAGCAGGGTTTTTGCCAGCCGAAGAGGTTGTAGGTGGGCATGCCCCAGGGGGTGCAGGAATAATGCCGCCGGCCCATGAGAAATTCGAGGAAAAGCGGGCTTTGATTGAAGACCCAGCGTTTGGATCGGTTGCTGAGGATTTTGTCGAACAGCCGGGTGGTGCGTTCGCGGGCCAGGAAATGCTTCTGGTCCGGGGCCTTGTCATAGCTGTAACCGGGGGAGAGCATCATCCCTTCGACGCCCATGTCCATCATCTGGTCAAAAAACGCGCGGACGCTTTGGGGGTTGGCGCCCTCGAAGAGGGTGGTGTTGGTGGTCACGCGGAAGCCGCGGGCCACGGCCGCCTGGATGCCTTCGACCGCGATGTCGTAGCCCCCTTCGCGGCAGACGGAAAAGTCGTGGTGTTCGCGCTGGCCGTCGAGGTGGACGCTGAATGTCAAATACTTGCTGGGGGTGAACAGGCTGAGTTTTTCCTTCAGCAGCAAGGCGTTGGTGCAGAGGTAGAGGTATTTTTTGCGTGCGACCAGGCCGGCGACGATCTGGTCGATTTGCGGGTGCATCAGCGGTTCGCCGCCGGGGATGCTGACCATGGGTGCGCCGCATTCTTCGACGGCGTTGAAGCATTCTTCGGGGGTGAGGTTTTTTTTGAGAATGTGAGCGGGATACTGAATTTTGCCGCAGCCGGCGCAGGCGAGATTGCAGCGGAACAACGGTTCAAGCATCAGGACCAGCGGATAGCGTTTTCGGCCGCGAAGTTTTTGCTTCAGGACGTACGACGCCACGGTCCACATCTGCGAAATCGGCACACCCATAAGGGTCAATCCTCAATTCTGACTGTAAGGGGGCGATGATACAGCAAAAGGCCGTCCAACCCAACCAAATCCCAGTCTACATCATGGGTTAGGGGGCGTGATAGGGTATAATCGGAAGATTATCGTCCAGGGAAGAATTCTCATTTTCACGGCGGTCGAGGCGGAGGCGCGGGCCGTGGCTCGCGCGCTGGGATATGGAAGGGGATTTTCGGGCAGGGATGCGGTGTCGTTGCGGGTCGATGGGTATGAGGTGGAGATTCGGACGATTGGAATTCGAGGCGTTTATTTTCCTAACGAGTTGAGTGGACAGGGTTTGCGGGCGGTCATCCTGGCCGGGCTGGGGGGAGGATTGGATCCAACGTTGCAAGTTGGCGATGTGGTGGTGGATGGATTGGAACGGAGCGGGACAATTTGTTGGAGCGATGAGTTGGTTGGAACGGCGGAAAGAAAGCGGGAATTGTTTGAAAAAAGCGGCGCACGGGTGGTGGAAATGGAAGGGGAAGTTGTTCGTAAGTGGTCGGGTTTACAAGGAGTTAAGTTGATCGGGGTGAGGTCTGTGAGCGATCGGGCGGACCAGGAGTTGGATGGGCGGTTGTTGGGATGGGTGGATGGATGGGGCCGGCCGCGCTGGGGAAAGCTGCTGTGGGCGATTGCACGTCGGCCGCAACGGGTCGGTGCGTTGTGGCGATTGGGCCGGGATGGTCGGCGGGCGTGCGGCACGCTTGGCCCGGCGGTGCGGCGGGTGATCGGGCAATTGAAATCATTTGATTAAGGTTCCGGGGTCCGCATCGGCACGGATGAAGAGGATGCGATCGACGGCGATTTGTTGAATCTTGCCGTTGTTCGGCGGGGCGAACCAGATGAATTTGGTGTGGCTCATCGGGATCGACGCGATTTTGTACCAGTGATATTCACCATCGGGAATTTGTGAGAGCGTGATGGCGACAGGAGGCGAGGCGGCGGCGCTTTTGGAGTTGTCATAGACGCCGGCGGAGAAGGCGATGGCCGATGGATCGGCATCGGCCTTGATGCGAACCGAGGCGTAGATGTTCCAGGGGCGCTGGGGTTGATCGTCGGCCAGCAGTCCATCCATGCGGGTTTGAATGGCCCATTGGGGGTGATTGCCGGGCATGATCGCGGCACGCCCATCGGAGGCTTTGGGATCCGCTTCACGCGAGACCCAGCCGTTGGATTGGCCGATGATGGAAAAGTCGTGGTCCTGAAGGTCGTACCAGTCGGCGCGCGGAAGATTCGCGATTTGGGGAGGCGGGGCCACGGCGGCCGGATCGTCGCGCAGGGAGTTGATCCAGGCTTGCAGGTCTCCTTCGGATCGGCCTTCGCTGAGGGCGGTGATGTGATGGTCGCTGATGATGCGGGAAAGACGGTCGAGGTAATACCCTTTGGGGTGATCGTAAGGCCAGGGACGATTGAGTATTCGCATGACCTGTCGATGCCGCCAGCCCTGCACGATGGCATGAAGCACCGGCGCTTGAAGTAATTCCACCCGGCGGGCGATCTCCGGTTTGTCGGCGACGAGCAACTGGGCTTTTTCGAGCAGTTGAATCGACTGGTGCAGCAACCGCGGCGTCAGCCAGGGTGAATCGACCGCATCGGAGATGCCGACGAAGAGGTCTTTGGCGGCGGCGTGTCGCAGGTCGATGTATTGGGCGATGGTTGACGATGCCTGCTCGTAATACTCGTCGAGAAACTGCGATATCAGTTGGCGGTCATCCAGGGAGGGATCCCACAACAGTTGCGCCAGCACCCATTGGCGGAGGATGGCGAAATCGCCGCCGGGAGAATGGTAATTGCCCTGCTCGAAGATGCCCTTGATGCCGTTGTTGGCGAAGAAACGGACGTTGGGGCCGAGCACGAACAGGTTGGGATGGGGTTGGACGTAATGGGCGAAATTGACGATGTAGTCCCAGACGTACAGGCGTTTGCAGATTTCGGACCACCGGCGGGTTTCGGCGGCGAAGGTGGCGTTGACCGGGTCGGTCAGGGGTTGGGCGAAGGAACATTCGATGTCGCAGAGTCGGACGATCACGTTGTCGCGCGGGCGGACGTGCGCGGGGGGTTTGCGGGTGTAGCGATAGGCGAGCGTGTCGATGGCGATGCGGGGATAATCGTCGCGGATGTCATCGGCGATGGCGTTGACGAAATGCAGCAATGGGCCGGAGGGGCTGCCTTCGTATTGTTCCAATTTCAGGCAGTTGGCGCACTGGCACGGATCGGAATTGTCGTTTTGCGAGACCGAGATGATCGCATCGGTGTCGGGCGGGACCTTGGCGGCGATGTCGCGGACCTGTTGTTTGACGAATTCGAGCAACTGGGGATTGGTCAGGCACAACTGGGTCGGGCTGGGGGGCGCCACCCGTTTGCCGTTGATTTCGGAGAACCATTCGGGGTGTTGGGCGAAGTATTTTTCGTGGGGGACCAGTCGATCAAACGTATGGACAAAAAAATCCCCGGCGTAGATGACGTGGCCGCCGAGTTCGGGGGGAATGCCGGATCGACTGGCGTTGATGCGATTGGGTAAGGCCCAATCGGGGTTGAAGGCGGTGAATTCATACACCTCGCGGTATTCCAGCGGCGGGATGAAACGAATTTGCGGGAGGGGAATCGACAGGTCGGGGATTCGGGGGATGCGGGATTCGGTTAAAGACCACCAGCGGCAGCCGAGTTGTTGAAGGAAGGTGTAGACGGCGTAGATCGTTCCACGGGAGGCGCCGGCCGCGCCGCTGAGGATCAGGTGGTCGCCGGCGGCATGGATCACGATCCCCTCACGGCCGAGGGATTGAAGGGACAGGTCCAGCGCGGGATCGATCATGCGAGCGGCGGATGGGCCGACGGCGATGAGCGGATGGGAGAGGTCCGGATGATCGTCCGATTTCAGCTCGAAGACCGAACCGGTGATTTTCCAGAGGTACAATTGCAGCGCCTTGGCCGCGTTGATTTCGACGACCGATGCATCGGGAGCGACCACGATGGAGTACAGGGCACGGCCGGAATGGGCGATCCGCAGGGTCGGGACATCTTGATCGGCCAAAACGAACCGGCCCGACAAGGCCACGATGATGATTCCAACGATGAAACGAAACATGAATCCTCGCGAGGGAAAAAAGATCAGGGGACGACGTTGACGATGCGGGCGATTTCGAGGCTGTCGCCGGGGGCGAATTGCCAGAGCCGGATGCGCTGGTTGAGATAATTCGAAAGCTCTTTGGCCGGCACGGCATCGCGCAGATAGAGGGTTGTGCCTTCTTCGGTGCGGACGGCGCCGCGCACCGGCAAGAACGTCTTGGTCGATCCATCATCGAGCCTGAGCCATGCGCCGGCGAAGCGGTTGAA
Source organism: Phycisphaerales bacterium (assembly GCA_020853095.1). Lineage (GTDB taxonomy): Bacteria > Planctomycetota > Phycisphaerae > Tepidisphaerales > Tepidisphaeraceae > JADYZN01. The sequence continues at coordinate 13,304 of JADYZN010000036.1, forward strand.
GGCGTCGGCGCCGTCGGCGAACGACAGGAACGAATCCAGTTGAAGGATGCCGCCATCGGTGGTGGAGACCACCTTGCCTTCGGCCAGCAGCGCGGTGGCATCCAGCGTCAGCCACAACCGGCCCTTTTCAGACTCGGCCGAGACGATCTGGTACATGGCCGAGCGGCCCTGATTGTAAATGCGGATCGGCGTTGCCGGCGCGAACAGGTCGGGTTTTTCCCGCCGTTCGGTGGCGATGGCGATGCGATTTTTTTCGTAATCGACCGCGAGTATGCGGCCGTAGGCGAAGGGGGTTCCCGCGCGCATCCGCGGAGTCCATTGGCCAACCTGCACGTCGCGAACCACCTTGCCGGCGCGCTGCGAGATGACGCGGGCGCCGACGGCCTGAGCGGCCGGGGAGATGCCGTTGGATGGGGGCAGTTGCAGGTGAATGGTGTCGGCGCCATCCTCCAGTTCCACCTTCAACACCAGCGGAGTGGCGGATTCCAGATGAACGCTTTTGACGGTTGGATGGTCGTTCTGATACGGGTCCAGCACCGACAGGAACCGGCTGGTGTCGCCCTTGTTGACCTCGCGTCGGACCAGCATGTAATCCAACGACCAGTCGGTTGGGCGATTGGGCGATCGGCCGACGCCGCGCAACAGTTGCACGGGGCCGTCGACGGGGAGGATGTGCAGTTTCAGGGCATCGGCGCCGTCGCTCAGGCCGCTGTTCCAGGTCCATTGGGCGGGCGCGTCGAGGGTCGCGGTGCGAACTTCGCTCATGTAGGAGGGGAAATCATCGCGTTGACGGCCCCAGCGGTCGGTCCAGGTGGCGAAGGGTTCAACCTGCCGGCCGGCCAGCGTGCCGGGTGCGGGCGGGGTCCAGTTCAGTTGTGGATCGTTCATGGGGGCGATCATGCCGTGCCAGCTCTGGTCGTGCTGCTGGCCGCCGTTGACGGCAAAGAGATCGACGAAATAAAAACGGGTTTCATCCACGTCCACCAGGAGGACCATGCGTTCGTACAGGTCGTTGGATTTGGCATCCGGATTGCCGAGCTGTGCGCGGTCGCGTGAATAGGGATTTTGCGAGGCGGCGGCGACGTGAACGCCGTTTTTACTGGCAAAGAGCCGCAGCCAGCCGGCGTTGGGGCGCATGGTCGGCTGGGTTTCATCGACCGTGACGGTGTTGTGCGCCAGCGAGTTGCCATCCCATTGGGAAAAATATTGCCAACTGGCGGGATAGCCCAGATCGGGCAGCACGTTGACGCCGCGGGCGAAGACTTCGATCATCAGCGGGTCGCACTGGCGATGGCCGAGAAAATTGGTGTAGTTGAGCGTCAGCGCGCGGCGGTCGTTCCCCTGGCCGCTGTCGAGGATCGCCACGCCATAGCCGTCGAGGATGCGCGTTTTCCATTCGATTTTGGCGGCGGGCCGGGTGGCGGCGGATCGAATCTGGTCGATGGGGTAGGGGTCGAAGAGTTTTCCCTCGGCCGGCTGGCCAGTGCGCAGGTCCAGGCAGGCGGCGGCGAATCGCGGGTCGCCATATTTGGCGAAGGCCCAGAGATAATTGTCGGATGGAACGTAAGACCAGCGCTGGGGGGCGTATCGTTTGGGTTTTTCGATGGCGCAGGCGTCGCCGATGGCGGGGATGAAATAGCCGTCGATGGTCAGGTCGAGGAAAAAGTCAAAGAGGCGGGGCGCCTTGGGGCCTCTGAAGATCGGGGGATATTGTTCCAGCGGAAAGCGTTTGGGCTGGCGGGCGCGGATCATCTCCAGCAGGTCGGCGACGCGGGTGAAATCGAGCTTGATGGGGCAATAGCCGGGGCTTTCCTCGCCGCCGCCATCCCGTTCCAGGCCGTTGACCATGATGTCCGAATCGTGGACGACGCCGGCGTGGTTGTATCGGCGGATGTAATCGACGGCGGCCGTGCTGTTGAAGGGGTTGTCGGGGCGCTGGTCGTAATCGTCCAGCACCAGCGCCACGGATGCGGCGGCGGCCTGGTGGTGGCCGGGGTTGCCCTGGATGTAACCGCTCAGCAGCCCTTCGATGCCGGATCGCAGGATGTAATTTTCGATGTAACGACGAAGATCATCGCCGGAATGGATGGGCAATCCCTTTGCCTTGAGATAGGCGATCAGCTCCGGGTCGTCCATGGAGTCGTAAAGGCCATCGTAGGCGTCGGCGAGCGCTTCGAGGCAGAAGGTTTCCCAGATCAGGTCGGTGACCATGCCGCCGACTTTGCCGGGATAATCCGGATCGACGCCGTTGGGTTGGTCGGCATAGAAAAGGCGGTCACGGCGGTCGCGCTGATTGGGGTATTCCATGGCGACTTTGGCCAGCAGGATGCACCCTTTGCGGGCGTAACGGCGGTCGCCGCTGATGAGCCATGCCTGCGAGAGGGATTTGAGCGAGGGGACCACGACCGAGGCGTAGACCATGTGGGTGTAATCGCGGAGGAAATAGTAGGTTTTGCCGTCGTGGTGGGCGCCGTTGCCATCGTCGGGATAGTCGCCGCCGGTCATGTCGCCGGTGGCGTAGTCGTTGGTGGGCCACCATTCGCCGCCGACTTTGCATTGGACTTTGTAAGGGTGGTTCAGCGGGTCGATGTTGTAGCCGCAATAGGGATCGAGACGTTTGAGTTCCGGGCCGTGGATCGGGCAGGAGGCTTTGAATTTGACCGGGACGTGCCGGGCGATTTTCGTCGTGGGCATGAGCATCCAGACGAAGTCGTCGGATTTATCCAGCAGTTGGTCGGCCGGGCCGTAAACCGGGCCGATGTAATAATGGGATTTGCCATCGGAGGAGCGAAGCTGCTGGTAGGTTCGCTTGGCCCAGTCGAAATGTTCGACGTTGTAGCGGGCGGTTTTGACGCGGTCGGGGGTGTAGAGGGTGGGGGCATCTTTGGCAATGGCCGTTGCGCCCCAGACGAGCGCAACGGCCATCATGATCAAAAGCGGTTTGTCGAACCCCATCGGGGCATCTCCTTGTTTGAGTGCGCCCAATTATATGGGGCAATGCGATATTCACGCAGGAAAAATCAACCCCGACGATTTCGTCGAACCAGCGCCAGCGCGCCGAGGCCGAGGAAGATCATACCCGACGGTTCGGGGACGGGGGCCAGGGTGATGTTGTCGTAAAAGGTGGTTGCCGGTGGACGATCCACGCTCATGGCATGAACGACACGCACACTGCTCATGCTCGACAAATTATTGAAAAAATTGAACGTCGTATTGGTCCCATCCGTCAGTGGGTTGCCGTCGATCGTTCCGGTGAAGGTATCCGTGGTCGAATCGAATTGGATGACCAGATCAACCACGGTGTTATGTGGAAACGTGTTTGTAAAATAAACGGTTCCGGACGAGGTTATGGCACGAAATCCATAATCGTCAGGAATGTACTGAATCCACGGCCCGATGTCTCCGGAACCCGTGTTGGCATTTCCGATCCCACCGTTGATATCAACATACTGATAAGTATTGGTGTCATCATCAACGACGTAGATTTTGGCCGATATCGTTCCCTGAGCATAGCCGGAGTTGCCGGTATTGAATGTCAGTGTCGAATTGGAGCCGCCGGTGTCTTCCATCCAGAGGGACTGATTTCCGGATCCGCCGAACGGATCGGCCGGAGTGCTGTTTCCATCCACCACCTCGACGGTCGTGCTGCTCTGGATATCCGTGAATACCACCCCATTGGTGGGCACACTTCCCACGGTATCGGACTGGAAATCCCACACCGCCGCCGGAGCGGCCGTGACGGCGCCCAGCAGGCCCAGGGCAAAGGCGCCCGACAACAGAGTATGACTTAACCGACTCATATGAACCTCCTGTGAAATGAAGCTTCATCATCGACGCGATGATGTGTACCAGACATCTTTGGGGCAAACGGCAAGCGGGCCACATTGGCGCTTGTTCCGTTCATCACCCATGAATGTTGATTTGTTTGTCATATCGTTCCATTGACCATGACGAGCCGTCCGGCTGTCTCTGGAATATCCATCTAATTCACCTCGCCCCAGATGCCCCCTTCGTTGTCTTCCCACTGGGCCTTGGTGCGCAGTTCGACGTGCCCGTCGGGAAAGAGGAAATTGCCGCTGCCGTTGTGGCGATAGGGGCGGGCGTAGTTGTAATTACGCCAGGTGGCGGATGCGAAACCGGAAAAGGTGTCGAGTTTGCCGTCGCCGTCGATGTCCACGCCGCCGGGGGAGAAAGTCCATATTTTGGGGGAGTAGATGGCCTGCCCGCTCGAATCGGCCGACAGGAACCAGTTCTGGGGAATTTTCGCGAGCTTCAACGAGCCTTTGTCGTACGGCGGGGCGTACTTGATGATGATGCCGTAATTGACGCCGTAGGCGATGTATTCGTAGCTGGTTTCACCACTGGCCGGGCAGTTCAAAAAAGTGACGCCGAATTCGCGCGAGCCGCCGGCCTGCGTGTCGATGGTTTCGGGGATGCCGGCGTATTTGGCCATGATCTGCGTGTAGAGCCGGTTGGTCTGCCAATCCAGCGACACATAGGGGTCGCCATTGTCGGCGTAATTGGGCAGGCTGCCTTTATTTTCGTTGGCGTACATGGCATAGGCCAGGCCGTGCTGACGGAGATTGCTGGCGCATTGCACTGTGATGGCCGCCTTGCGGGCCTTGTTCAACGACGGCATCAGGATCGAGATCAAAAGCGATATAATTCCAATCACGACAAGGAGTTCCACGAGGGTAAACCCTGTTTCGCGACATGTGGGATGATGAATTGATCGCATAAACCCATCCTCTTAAAAACCTAATCAATCGTGGCAAGCTGACGGGACTTGCCGGTGGATGCCTTCCAATGAATGGCGGCATGAAAGGTCATGTCCAAAACGCGGTCCTTGTCACTTTGCAATAGAAAAACGAGATGTTCGGTGGCCCGACGGACGGCGTCGGTCCAGATGGAAATCGTGTCCGGGGCGCTCAATGGCACGGGATGCGAACGGGGCAGGGAGTCGGCCAAGGAGACCAGCGCCAGGTCATCGGGAACATCCAGCCCCAGCCGGCGGCAGGCGTGAAACGCCTCGTGGGCCATGAACTCATCCTGAAGGACCATGGCGGTCGGGCGGTTGTCGCCGCTGAGGATGTCATCCCAACCTTTGTAGTCCCACGGTTCGCAATCCAAACGGTGGATCATCTCATCGGCCGGGCCGAGGTTGTTCTGGCGGGTGAATTCCTCCAGGATTTTCGTTTCGATGTTTTCAAATGCGGATTCGGTGTAGCACATCCAGGCGATGCGGCGGTGACCGAGGTCGAGCAGCCTTCGCAAGGCATCGTGCATGGCGGCGCGAAAATCGATGGTGATCGTGGAGATGCCCGAATGGGTCTGCGTGCCGACCATCTTCAGCATTACGGCCTTGATTCCCGATTGTTCGAGTTTTTTCAGTTCGGCTTCGGGGATGATGTAGCCGGTGTAAATGATCGCGCCCTGGATGCCCCGCGCGGCCATCGGCTCGCCGGCCTGTGCCCAGAAATGGTCGTTTTCGGTGTAGCTGAAGATGGAGACCGAACTGTCCCGTTGATCGAGGCGGGACATCACGCCATTGAGCAGAACGGACAAAAACGGGTGCGCCTGGCCGATATAGTGGGGAACCACAATCCCAAGCCGGTTGGACAACTCCACCGGGCGGGTTTTCTGGACAAACGTCCCCACCCGCGGCTGGCGGACGATCAGGCCCGCATCGACCAATTCCTGCAACCCTCGGCGAACCGCAAGATGGCTCATGGCAAGGTCTTGCGCCAATTCCCGTTCGGAGGGCAATCGCTGCCCGGGGCGATAGTCGCCGCTGCGAATTCGGCGCAGGACGACTTCCCTGGCCCGATTCTGCTTGAGGTCGCCGATCGCCGTTTCGTGCAGCATATGGCAGAAAAATACTCTAATCTATTTGATTAGTCAATAAAATTATCTGCCATATTCTGATTTTAGCTGTTGGGTCTGCCGGGGTGGTACGGGGTTTCCAGCATTTTGTCGGCCGGTGAGATTGTCCATCCCCGGCGGGCGGATGGCGTGTTAGGTTGCTGATGACCTTGAAACACGAAGGGAATCATAGGAGATCCGCAGATGAAATTGCAGGACAAGGTGGCGCTGGTGACCGGCGCCAACAGCGGGATTGGCAAGGCCATCGCCACGCGATTCGCGGCCGAGGGGGCGCGGGTGGTGGTCAATTATCATTCGCACGAGGACGATCAACAGGCCGCGGCCGAGGCCCGGTCTTTTGGGGATGAGAGCATCGCGCTGGTCGGGGATGTGAGCAATCGGGAGGATGTCCAGCGGATGATGGGCATGATCGTTGAGCGGTTTGGGCGGCTGGACATCGCGGTGAACAATGCGGGGATCGAGATCAAAAAGCCGTTTCTGGACACCACGCCCCAGGAATGGGAGCGGGTCATGGCGGTCAACGTGTCGGGGGTTTTTTTCGTCACGCAGGCGGCGGCGATTCAGATGGTGAAACAGGGAGGAGGCGGGAAAATCATCAACATTTCCTCTGTTCATGAGGACATTCCGTTTTCGGGGTATACTTCGTATTGTGCCAGCAAAGGCGCGGTGCGGATGATGATGAGGAATCTGTCGATCGAGCTGGCCCCCCACCGCATCAACGTCAACAACATCGCGCCGGGAGCGATCGCGACGCCGATCAATCAGGCGGTTCTGGACGATCCAGCCGCCCGGGCGCAGGCCATCGAGGAGATTCCCTGGGGTCGATTTGGCCGGCCGGAGGAGGTGGCGGCGGTGGCGGCGTTCCTGGCTTCGGATGAGGCGGAATACGTGACCGGCAGCACCTATTGCGTCGATGGCGGGCTGGTTCGGCAGGTCACCAAATACTGATTGTTGAACATGACCAACGAGCAACGGCGAATCGACGAAAGCGGCCGGGGCGGCCCTCGATGGAAGAAATGGGGCCCCTACCTGAGCGACCGGGCCTGGGGCACGGTTCGGGAGGATTACAGCAAGGATGGTTCGGCGTGGACGTATTTTCCGCACGATTGGGCGAGGTCCAGGGCCTATCGGTGGAACGAGGATGGATTGTTTGGAATCTGCGATGATCGGCAGCTTTTGTGCTTCGCGCCGGCCTTGTGGAACGGCCGCGATCCGATCCTCAAGGAGAGGCTCTTTGGCCTGTCGGGGCCGGAGGGAAACCATGGCGAGGATGTGAAGGAGTTGTATTACCACCTCGATTCCACGCCGACGCATTCGTACATGAAGGCGCTGTACAAGTATCCGCAGGCCGAGTTCCCTTATGCGAAGCTGGTTGAGGAAAATGCACAGCGCACGCGGGATGAGGCGGAGTACGAATTGCTCGACACGGGGGTCTTTGACGAGGATCGTTACTTTGACGTTTTCGTCGAGTATGCCAAGGCGGGGCCGGAGGATGTGTTGATCCGGATATCGGCGGTCAATCGCGGCCCGGACGCGGCGGCGCTGCATCTTTTGCCGACGGTGTGGTTTCGCAACATCTGGTCATGGGATGGGAAAACCCCCAAGCCGGAGTTGTCGCGAGCGGCCGATGTCGCGGGGCAGATTGTCTTTCAGATGAATCATCCCTGGCTGGGCAGGCGATGGTTGCTGCTGAAGGCGGAGGATCATCCGGAGTTGCTGTTCACCGAAAACGAAACCCATTTTCAGCGGCTTTATCCCGATGCCAAAATCGAATCGCCGGCGTATGCGAAGGATGGGATCAACGACCGCATCGTGCGGGGCAATCCAATGGCGGTAAACCCACGGATGATGGGAACCAAGGCCGCGGCCAGTTATGAACTGAAGATCGACGCCGGCCAGACGAGGACCATTCAGCTCCGGCTGGTGGATCAATTGCCCACTCAAAATCTGCTGGGGCGGGAATTTGATGATCTGTTCAAGGTTCGACAGGATGAGGCGGATGAATTTTATGCCGGCATCGCGCCGCCAAAGACCAGTGACGATCTTCGCAACATTCAACGGCAGGCGCTGGCGGGGCTGCTTTGGAACAAGCAGTTTTATCATTTTGACGTTGAGAAGTGGCTGCGGGGCGATCCGGCCCAGCCCGAGCCTCCGGATGAACGATGGCGGGGGCGAAACCGCGACTGGCGTCATCTGAACAACGAAGACATCCTCTCGATGCCCGACAAGTGGGAATACCCATGGTACGCCTCGTGGGACCTGGCGTTTCATTGCATCGCGATGGCGATGGTGGATTGCCAGTTCGCCAAGCACCAGTTGATCCTGCTGCTTCGCGAGTGGTACATGCACCCCAGCGGGCAGATCCCGGCGTACGAGTGGGCGTTTGGGGATGCCAATCCGCCGGTTCACGCCTGGGCGGCGCTGCGGGTGTATCGCATCGAACGGCGACGTCACGGCAAGGGGGACACCGCGTTTCTGGAACACATTTTTCACAAGCTCCTGATCAATTTCACCTGGTGGGTCAATCGCAAAGACCGCGATGACCGCAACCTGTTTCAGGGCGGCTTTCTGGGGCTGGACAACATCGGCCTGTTTGACCGGAACACCCCCCTGCCGAACGGCGCTTACCTTGACCAGTGCGATGGGACCAGTTGGATGGCGATGTATTGCCTGAACATGCTGGCCATCGCGCTGGAACTGGCGGGGGTCAATCCGATTTACGAGGATGTGGCCACCAAATTTCTGGAACATTTTTTTTACATCGCCAACGCGATGAACAACCACTCATCCATTCGAGGGGATGATGAGGCCGACCTCTGGGATGATGCCGATGGGTTTTATTATGACCTGCTTCGTCACGCCGATGGGTCGCACACGCCGTTGCGGGTGCGGTCGGTGGTGGGGTTGATCCCGCTATTGGCGGTGGAGACCCTGGATGAGGAGCTTTTGAACAAGCTGCCGGATTTCGCGATGCGGTTGAAATGGTTTCTGGCCAACCGGCCGGACATCTGCCGAAGCGCCGCCTCGGTCGTGGAGACCGGGGCCGGCAAACGACGGTTGTTTTCGGTGGTCAACCGCGATCGACTGCGCAAAATCCTGTCGCGGGCGCTGGATGAGGAGGAATTTCTCTCGCCGTATGGGCTGCGTTCGTTGTCCAAACATCATCTGAACCATCCCTTCCAGTTGAAACTGGATGGCAGTCTTCATTCGATTTCATACGAACCGGCGGAATCGACCACGACGATGTTCGGCGGCAATTCCAACTGGCGTGGGCCGGTCTGGTTTCCGCTGAACTATCTGATCATCGAGGCGTTGCAGAAATTCGACTATTACCATGGTGAAAGCTTCAAGGCCGAATGTCCCACCGGTTCGGGGCGGCTGTTGACGCTGTGGGAGGTCGCCGCCGAGCTGTCGCGCCGGCTGACGTCGATCTTTCAACGGTCAACGGCATCGCGACGGCCGGTGTTCGGCGATCGGGAACGCCTTCAGACGGACCCGAATTTTCGCGATCTGATCATGTTTCACGAGTATTTTCATGGGGACAACGGCACGGGCCTGGGCGCCAGCCACCAGACGGGATGGACATCGCTGGTGGCCAAATTGATTCAGCAGCGCGAAACCCACAGCAGCGCCTGATCGGAAGATTTTTGGGGAAAATATCCTCAACAACGCCCTTTCACCCGCGGAAATTGAACGATTTGGGGCGGGGACTATTCATCCGTCCGGCAGGGCGCTACAATGACTGGTCCGATGTTACTGAAATTGCTCAAAGCGAAAATTCACCGTGCGACCGTGACCCAGACCGAAGTGGACTATCATGGAAGCATCACCATTGACCGGGATCTGCTGGAGGCGACGGGACTGTTGCCCAACGAGGCCGTCATCGTGGCCGATTGCGAGAACGGCAACCGGTTTGAAACGTACATCCTGCCGGGCGAGGCCGGCAGCGGCATCATCGGCATCAACGGCGCGGCCGCCCGGTTGTCGCAGGTGGGTCATCGTGTGATCGTCATGGGGTTCGCGTATTACACCGCCGCCGCCGAGGCCGGGGATCATGTGGCCCGCGTCATCATCGCCGACGGCAAAAACCGCGTGCTGGAGCGCATCGACGCCCCATCGCGGCTGGATTGAGCCGGCAACGGTTGTTTTGTTGAAAACGAGTCATCATGTGGCAGGAAATCGTCCGTTTGCACTTGTTTGGCCGCGACTTCCCGATCTACGGGTATGGTTTGATGCTGGTCATCGGGTTTCTGGCGGCGGTGCAACTGGCCAAATATCTGGCCCGCCGAAAGGGGATTGACCCGGAATTGTTCGTCAACGCGGGGTTGTTGGCGCTGATCATGGGCGTGTTGGGCGCCCGGTTGTCGCACGTGCTGGAAAACCTGCCCGATTATACGAGGTCGGACCTGACGTTCGGCCAGAATTTCTGGAACGCGATCAACATCAGTTCGGGCGGGTTGACGTATTACGGGGGGTTTCTGCTGGCGTTTCCGGCGTTGGTGCTCTACGCGAAATTCAAAAAAATTCCGATTCGACTGGGGATGGACATTATCGCGCCCTGTTTGATGGTGGGGTTGGGTTTTGGGCGGATCGGGTGTTTTTTGAATGGTTGTTGCTATGGGGCGCCAAGCGACGTCGCGGCGGTTGGGACGGTTGAATTTCCCTATCGAAGCCTCGCATATGAAGACCAGTGGCGGGAGGGAAAGATATCCCCCCCGCCGGAATTGATCCGAACCGACGGGCGGAACGTCGAATTGATTCCCAGGCAGCAATTAAAAGGCACGGAGCTGATCCTGGCCGATGAGCAGCATTCGCTGCCGGTGCTTCCCTCGCAGCTATACAGCACGATCACGGCCTGGCTGATCGCGGCCATGCTGGTCGCCTATTTCTCGCTTGGCCCCGCCCCCGGCCGTGTTTTCGCACTGATGATGATGGTCGAGGGCCTGACAAGATTTTTGCTGGAAATGCTCCGCGTCGAACCTGCCGTGCTGGGGCCGCTGAGCCTGAGCATGGTGCTGGGGCTGCTGCTGATGGCCGGCGGAGCGGTCTTGTGGGCCATTTTCGGGCGGCTGGGTGATGCGGCAAAAACGCCCAAAGCGGTGGCGATGGCGCATTAAATCCTGGCTATTTCAGGCCTGATCAAAACCCAAATAAAGTGACTCGCAGCGACTTGACAACGCTTCAGCTCGCCTTACTTTGAGATGGAGTCTCAATCACCAAGGAAAACATGACGCAAAATATGATCCGTTGTTTGGCCGGTTTGATGGCCGTGGTCGCCATTTCGCCATTCGCCGCCGCCGACCCCAGGCCGTTTACTCTTTCCAATGATGTTTATTCCATTGGCAAGGGAAATTTTGAGTATGAACAGTACGTCACCTGGCGACACCATACGGATGATAATCCCAGCTACAACCGTTTCGACTTTCGTCACGAAATCGAATTTGGCGTCGCGGACAATTTCGACGTGTCGATTTACGCGGCCAATTGGCGCTACCAGGATTCCAGCGGTTTCACCGGCACCAAATACGATTCATCCGGCGGCGAGGGCATCCTTTATCTGTCCAATCCCGTGACCGATGTCATTGGCGCGGGGATTTACGCCGAATTTCTTTTCGGCCCCGATTTTTTTGAATTTGAACAAAAACTTCTGCTGCAAAAGGACATCGGGAATTGGACGTTCCTTTACAACGCGATCATCGAAACCGAAATCGAACGGGGCAACACCAACAATGAGGTCGAAGGCGTTCTCGGCCAAAGCGTCGGGGTGGCTTATTCATTGTCTCCCCAGTGGATCGTCGGCGGCGAACTGAAGGTGGAGTGGGAATTTGAAGATTGGGACCACCACGTGAACACCGCGGTCTATCTCGGCCCGGTGGTCAGCTATCGCAGCAGCGGCCCATGGTGGGTGACGGTCACACCAACCGCCCAATTGACCGACAACGAGGATGATGCCGATTTCCTCGTCCGCATGATTTTCGGTTGGGAATTCTAACTTGCCGGAACCCTCCGGCGGTGATACTATTTTTCTCATCGGGCGGTTGGCGCAGTTGGCTAGCGCACCAGCATGACACGCTGGGGGTCACAGGTTCGAGCCCTGTACCGCCCATTTCACTTAATTCACACCGGCGCCCACCTGATCCCCGGCATCCGATGTCGGGGTGATCTATTCATTGACGCTCTGGTACATCGCCAGGATGTTCGCCGTTGGGGTGATGGGTTGAATATTGTGGCAGGGGCCGCAGATCCAGCGGCTGTGTTCGAAGATTTTTCTCGCCTGGCGAACCTCCCGCTTCACTTCGTCGGTCGTTCCAAATGGAAGGGTTTGCTGGTTTTCAATCGAACCGTGGAAAATGACCCGGTCGCCAAAATCGCGAGCCAGTCCTTCGCGGTCCATGCCGGGGCAGCGCCATTGGATGGGATTGAGCAATTCGATCCCCACGCGATCGATCAGGTCGGGCAGGAAGATGCGGGCGGCGCCATCCGTATGATACATGATGTGGATGCCGTATTGCCTCGCCAGGTCGGCCATCCTGATCTGATTGGGCAGTAGGAAACGCCGGTACACCTCCAGGCTCATCAGCGGACCGCTCTGGCTGCCCAGGTCTTCAGCGATGTAGGTCAGGTCGATCCGACCTCGGCCGGCTTCGAAGATTCGGCGGTTGATCTCGTAATGGACCTCGAACAGCCGCCCCAGAATGGCATCGGCGATGTCGGGATTGCAAAGCAGATCCTCGTACGCCTGCTCCATGCCACGCAGAGAGACGTAAAGCAGAAATGGCTCGTACCGCCCACCCTGAACCACATGTCTGCCATCATCCGCCGCGAGAATGTCCGCCACCTCCGCATAGTTAAAATCATCGGGGTTTGGCCATCGATGCGCCTTCACATCCGCGGGCGACTCAGCGCCGGCCAGCGGATTGTAGGTGGCCTCGGTATATGCACCGGTTTCGTATGGGATGCTGGTCAGCCCGACGCCCCAGTAGTCGCGGTCGGGATGATCCTTGTCCAAAGGCCCGATGTAGCGCGGCTCAATGATGCGCCGGCCGTCGATGTCGAGCTTTTGAAAAAGCGAATCCAGATCGGCGCAGTCCAGTTCGGACAGCAGCCGGGCTGTGACCTCTTTGGTCGCCTGATAGTCGGTCGGGATGCGATCCGGCCTCCTGCCGTCGAATAAACAATGCCATCTTTCGCGGGGAGTCATCGTCGTGTCCGTTTCGGTCATGAATTGAACGTGAATGCATCAAACCCAAGGCCATCCGATCCGTGTGAACAGGCGATCGATCGGATGGCCTTTGAAGCTGGATTCCCGCGTGTTTGGGCCGATGTTGCAAACACCGCATCACCGGCAAACGCCCGAGCAATCCCAAGATGTCCCGCCGCTGTTTATGCGTGCTTGCGCCGGCGAATCAGCAACAGGGCCGCGCCACCAATGATTCCCAGCGATGCCGGTTCGGGCACCGGAGCATAGGTTGCACCGATTTCGGCGATCTGGGTCGCGCCACCGCCCGGGGTGTTGGTGTTTGCCCACACCAGCTTGAAATACCTGGCATCCACCGGCTGGTTGAACGTGATCGTCTGCGTCGCAGGCGACGAGGGGAGCGTCGCGCTGGCGATCAGGGTGGTCAGGTTATTGGGATCATCGGTTGGACTGTAAAAGACCTGAACATCCTTGGGACCATTCCAAGAAGCGGCCTGGCGGGCGGCGATGGTCAAACCGCTGATATCCTGGCCGGCCTGCTGAAGCACATCCAGGACATAATTTCCCGCTTCACCGGGGTTGTTTGAAAACGTATTGATGTCACCATCGGTGCTGTGATTGACCGGATAAGGGTTGTTCTGGTTGGTCAATGAAGAATAGACCACCACGGGGCGCTGGACCTGCAATTCGGTCAGCCACAACGAATACGTACCCGATGGATTTTGATTGACGTACCGAAAATACCGCTTGTTTTGCTGGGGGAAATAGAACCGGCGGCCAATGTTTTGTTCCCCGTTGACGTTGGCATCGGCGCCAAACAGGTTGCTGGCGGTTCCGACCGTCACCCAGTCGTTGTTGGCGGGGTTGTCGCTGGTGGAGACCTGGATCAGGAAATTGTTGGCCACGCCCGCACCAAATCCACCCGCCCAGGTGGTTGCGCTGACATCGCTGAAACTGGTGACCGAGCCGAAATCGTAGGTGATGTAAGAGCCGTTGACCGTCGTTCCGGCCCCGGTTCCGGTATCACCCCGGCCATCGGTTTCCAAATGATTGACGGTGGCACTGGCATTTCGCCAGTTATTGCTGTCGTAAACCGTCGGGGTGATCGCCCCCCACGATGAACCGGCCGCCGACAGAATCATGCCGCCCGCGATACCCCCTGCCGATAAAACTTGACTCAAACGACGCATAGAGATGTCCTCCGTAAAAAGTGTTGATAGTAATGTACTCCAACTTTGAATAAGATTCAAGAAAATTTTATCTTTTATTTTTAATCAACTGAAATATTTCAGGCATAGCGACCATTAATTCCATGTAACGTCTCATTGGTAATTGTAATTTATCATCAGAATTATCCTATTTTCTCGACTACCGGATCGCCTAAAGATCAATGCACAGAGCAAAATATTTTCAAATCCGACAACTTAAATTTCGCCAACTTCATTGTGGTTTGAACTTGTCCGAACGACTCGACTTATGGTTCCAGCCGATACACCACCACGCCAAACGGGGCCAGTTTTTGGGTGATCGCGCCGCCGACAAGCGTGGGATGGCGATCGGGGTCAAGGAGATATTCGGCTTTTCGGATCGGCTTATCTGGGAGGGTCAATCGCATCTTTTCCACCGGCGTACTGCCGTGGTTGACGATGACCACTTCGATTTTTCCGTTCACTTTCCTGGCGAGGTGTTTCAGATTTTCGCCTTCCACTTTCACCTCGGCGGGCAGGTTGCTGAACAAAAATGGCTCCAGTTGCCTGGATTCGTGGTTGATCAGGCGTACGGAAGCCTGCAATTGGGGCATGTTGTCCAGGAAGCTGGAGGCTGGGTTCGATTCGGACCAGGAGTAGTACCAGAACGATTTCATCCCATCGCAGATGTTGAAATACGCCTCCGCACGAAGCTGGGCCGGCGTGGGGATGCCGGCTCCAGGGTTGCCGTAGGTCTGAAGGACCGAGATCAGCGGTTTGCCGGGGTTGGCCTTTTTGATCGCGACGTTGTAGTCGTGCAACGCGGCGATGCCCACCGTCGGCATGGGATAGTAGTCGTAGGAAGCCAAGTCGGACATGCCCGCGTATTGCTCAAACAGGGGCGTCTGACAGTAATTGACAAGGACGATGTGGTTGGGGTCCAGCTTGCGGACCAGTTCATATCCACGTCGAACCTCGGCGGGATCCATGCGGTGGGCATCCGGTTCATCGATCAGGTCCCACAAGAGCAGGCCGGGATGGTTTTTCAGGCGGTTGACCGCCTCGGTGAGTTTGTCGGTTTTCCACGTTTGCGTGCTCCAGTCGAACATCGCATCGTGAAACAGGACTGCTTCGGAATAGACGCCGCCGTTGTGGTACAGGTCATCAACCCGTCGGACCAGCTCGTCGATACTGTTGCCTCCCCAGGTCTGGGAGAAGTTGATTCCGTAGGTTCTTCGCAGTTTGGCGATTCCGTCGGCTTCCAGCGGGTTATGATAGAGCATGATTGACACAAACGGCTTGCCGTTGACCAGGAAATTGCCATCCGGACCGATCTGGGTCTTTTGGATCGGCGGCAATTTTTCCGTACCGATCGGCGGAACCACCACCATCTGTCGCTGGTAATGAAGGCGTTCGGAACCATCCTGGCGGGCGTAGTCGATGTTGATGCGATATTGGCCCACCGGCAGGCCGGCGGTGGGGATTTCCCAGTAACTGGGGCCGGCGCGTTCGATGAGCGGGTTGCCCGATTTCCAGACGGGTGTTTGGTCGGCCACGCCGGTGGACAAGACCCGTTGAACCTGGATGTCCACCTTACCGCCGGCGGCTTCGCGGCCGACGTTCATCCAAAGCGGCAGCAAACCGGGGGTGTTGCCGTCGGGACCGGACTCGACGATGCCGTTTTCCTGATCGGAAACCTGCAACAGGGAATAGGGTGTATTGAGAAACGGGTCCGGTTGGGAGGTCAGTCGAATGTCATCCCACCAGATGCTCCCTTCGCTGGTGTCCGCCATGCGCACGCCGACCTGGAGCGAGAGGGTGTTTTGGCCCGGCCGCACCAACGCCACGCGCCGTTGCCAATCCTTGTTTCCACTGCCCAGCCAGGTCCAGTGATCGCCGATGGGGTTTCCCTGGTCGTTTAATTCCCGCAGCACGATGCCGGAGCTTTTGGCCGGGTCGATGGAGTCCCGGTAGAAGAATTCCAACTTGTAGATCATGCCCGCCTGGACCTTGATCGGATCGGAAAAGGCGACGTTCCATCGGGTGAGGCCCTTGGCGGACTGTTTAAGGCTGTAACGCCCTTCGTGGGGCCGGTCGGTATCGACCGTGATGACCCCCCCACCCTGGGGGTCCAGCGTGTAACCTTTGATATTTCCCTGTTCAAATCCGGGATTGGCCAGCAGGTTTTTGTTTTGTGCGGCGGATTGACCGTATGAAAAGCCCGCCATCGCGCCCGCGAGAATCAGAACGATCAGTTGTCTCATGGATCAAACTCCTGTTGCACAAAATCTGTCTACTCGCCAGCGGGAGATTCTTCCCGCGTGCGCGCACTGCGGGCAATAGGTGTTGCACACCACCCCGCTCACGCACGAGGGCAACCTCTTAAAATTGCCAGCCGGGGTAGGGATCCCATTTCAGCATATTGCCGATCGCACCCGGATCGGTGGGCAGTGGGACCAGCGGATACGCGTTCACATGCCCATCCACAAACAGGACGTTGATGTGGTTGGAGTGGCGATAGCTGTTATAGGGAACGGGATCCATGGGATGCGAAGAATAACTTGCCGTGTTGGGGCTGCCGGCGGAGGCATTGTATGGATATTGCTTGGAATCGATCAGCCAGACGGTCTCTGGCGCGCGGGTGATCTGCGTGACTTTGATCGGTTTCATGTATTTGTATGAAACAGGGTCCGTAACATACAGGTTCAAGTCCTTGCCGACGTAGATGTTGGCCGCGTAACAGAGGGGATACTGACGATAGGGGAAAGTGGGCAGCTCGACCCAGGTGCCATAACCTCGGATGACTTCCTCCTCGGAGGCGGCGGGACAGCGGAATACTTCGATGTTCCGGCCCAGGTAAGGATACACCCGGCTGGGCCACCAGTAGTTCCCGGGTCTTTCAGGGACAAGCGTATTGGGGGGGAACCAGTTTTTGTTGTCAGCGCAGTACAAAGCCATCGCCATGCCAAGTTGACGCATGTTGGAGGCGCAGGCGACCTGCTTGGCCGATTCGCGGGCCTTGTTCAGCGAAGGGAGCAGGATGCTGATCAAAAGGGCGATAATGCCTATGACGACCAGCAATTCGACCAAGGTAAATGCTTTTGAGGAGATCGGAACTACGTGATCGGCCCGATTGGAGTTGATTCGTCTTTCGCGGTTCATTTGAGGCTCCTGTTCCGAGAACTCCACAGTCGATGAACTCCTGACCCCCATACTCAACTTGAATGCCTACTTTAAGCGAATCGCCGAAGGGTGTCAAGAATAATTTCAGATTGTTCAAAACTTTATTATTCAGAATTTTTCAGTTTCGTTTCAATTGCATATATTGGATTATTTTGGTAATAATTTTACATTACGAATAGGTTATCCAATATCCTGGCGATGAATGCTGTGGTTATTTCAGGCTTATTTATTCAGGAATGACGGCAACACATGAAGGAAATATCATTTGTCACCACGGAAGAGTGTCTTGAAGGTGTGATGACGCCGCAAATTCTGGGTTTTACGCCGACGGCGGTCTGGAATCCCAGTCCCACCGTGCATCACGACACGGATCCCTGGCCATTGCCCAAGGAGATGGTGATCGGTCCGGAGATTACGGAGGAGACCGGATCGCGGTTTTCGCCGCCTCCCTGTGCGTTCATCGTCGAGGATGATCAGCATCGCGCGCTGGTGGCGGTTCGCGCCGATGCCGGCTGGCACCGGTGGAACGAGATGACGATCCGCGTGGAACCTTCCAAGGTCACGGTCAAAATTGACCTGGAGGGGAAGACGCCTCCGAAGCAGGCGCTGGAGCATATTCACCTGCATGTTTTTGATGGCAAACCGCGGGAGTCTCGGCATGAGCTGTTGGCCAGGGGATTGTCGGCGTTGTATCCGCAAGCCTTCAAGCCGGTTGCGCCGCCGCCGGAGTGGTGGTTGAAGCCGATTTATTGTGGATGGGGAGATCAGGTCACGATTTCGATGTATCTGGAAGGGGTGGGGCCGGAGCCTCGCGCGGTCAATTATTGCACGCAGGGGCTTCATGAGCGGTGGATCAGGCGGCTGGATGAGGCGGGAGTGCCGTTTGGGACGATTTTGATCGATCATGGGTGGTCGCCGGCGGGAGACTGGCGGCCGATCCTGACGCGCTGGCCTGATTTGAAGGGTTTCATCCGGCGGCAACACGAGCGAGGCCGTCGGGTGTTGCTGTGGCTGGCAACCTGGCTGTGGGATGGGTTGGCGGATGAATATTGCATCTTCGTGGGGGATCGCAAGCTCTGCACCGACCCGACCAATCCAAAATACATGGAACTGATCGCCGGATGGGTCCGCGATCTGGTCGGACCGGATGGATACGATGCCGATGGGTTCAAGATCGACCAGCTCAATTTTTGTCCCTCGTATCGGCATCCATCCGGCGGGGCGGGATTTGGAACGCATTTTCGATATGACAAGCCGCACGGGCCGATCCGCCAGCATGGGGATGGATGGGGCATTGAGTTGCTGCATCGCCTG
Source organism: Phycisphaerales bacterium (assembly GCA_020853095.1). Taxonomy (GTDB): domain Bacteria; phylum Planctomycetota; class Phycisphaerae; order Tepidisphaerales; family Tepidisphaeraceae; genus JADYZN01. Next base: position 32,069 of record JADYZN010000036.1, read on the forward strand.
CAAAAACAGATTTATGATGCGGCCAAGTCGGTCAAGCCCGATGCGTTGATCACCAGCAGCACGGTGCATCCCTATTTTCACGACACGTTTGACATGGTGCGGCTGCACGACATGGCGCTTTTTACGCCGGATATTTTCAAGGCCATGCGTGCGCGGGCGGATTTGGCGCGTGCGGCGTTGTCGGGCAAGCCGATCGACGCGGACAACTGGATTCACAGCGATTATGACATGTGGTTGCGATACACCTGTGGAAGCCGGGCGATTGGGGTTCCGTGCATCTTTTTCGCCGAGCGATTCATGATGGATTGGCACAAGGAACCGGCGACAAAGCCGGTGGCGATGGCCGACCTGCGGCGTATCGCCAGGGCGTGGTCGAAGGGGAGTTGATCGGCCGGTTAAAATCAGGGGAAATTGCGGATGATCGGCGCGATGGTCAGTTGGGTGGGTTGAGGAAGCGGGCTGCGACGCAGTTCGGCCAGGCGATTGACCGCGGCCATGGAGATCATTTCGGTGTTTTCCATGATCAGGGGATAGTCGTCCATGCCCAGCATTTCGATCATTTCGGCGGATCCGCCGCAGATGAGGGTTTTATTCAGCGATTCGGCATTGGGAAACGAGGCGGCGTGGGCCTGAGCCATTGAATGGGCGGTGGTGATGTCGGGAACCATGTAGGCGGTGGGTGGATCGGCAAGCGAACTGAACTGCTGGATGATCTGTGGGCCGGCAAACTTACGGCCGGTGATGGCGATGAGATTGAGGTCAATGGTCTGGCCGTGTTCGAGAAGAGCCAGTTTATACCCCATGAGCCATTGCCAGTGGCACAAGCCGCGCGGCGCGTTTTCGCTGGCGAAGGCGATGCGACGATGGCCCAGCTTGAGCAATCGGGCGACGACGACCTGGCTGGCGTAGATTTCATCGCTGGCGACAACGTGCCCGACGCGATGAATCCGGCCGATGTCGTCATCATTCAGCAAAATGTGCCCGTAGATGACGCAGGGGATGTTTTTTTCGTTCAAAGCGTCCAGCAGACGTTCATCGGCATAACCGCTGATGATCAGGCCGTCGAGCATTTTACCGAATCCCACGGCCTGTTCGATGACCTGATCGGGATGCTCGATGGATTCGATGTCGATGATTTCCAGTCGATAGTTATTTTGGCGGGCATGACGGGCCAGGATGCGAGGCAGGTTGCTGTGAGGCGGCACGCCCCATCGCCCCCCCACCATCACCAGGCCGATCCGTTCGAGCCGGCGTTGCGGGGGTTCATCTTTCAAATAGATGCCAGCGCGGCGATATCCAAGCACCTGGCTCAATTCGCGGACCTGTCGTTTGGTTTCCGAGCTGATATCGGGATGATCCGCCAGGGCCATGGAGACGGCGGCAACTGAAATTTCAGCCCGGGTGGCGATATCCTTGAGTCGAATGGGTTTTGTGGTTGTCTGTTTCATAAGCTTTATTGATACCATCCAGTCCCGCCTAAAACACCTTGGGACGGCTTGAATTATACCTGAAATTTTCAGTTTGTAAATTGATTTTACTGAAAATATGAAGTATTATTTTCGCATCTCATCGGATGACAGCGAAAGGATTTCATTTTATGAGGGATCATGCGGGTATCCTGGGTGCGCCTGAGCGGTTGCGGTGCGAATATCTTGAAAATCCGCTGGGGATGGATGAGCCGCGGCCGCGATTAAGCTGGCAGGTTCGTGATCCGCGGCGAGGGGCGGCGCAACGTGCTTATCAGGTGAGGGTGGCCACATCAAAGCGATTGCTGGAGGAGGGTTCGGCCGACGTGTGGGACAGCGGCAAGGTCGAATCCGACCGGACGATCCAGGTGGAATACGCCGGCCGGGAACTGGAATCTCGCGGGCGATATCACTGGCAGGTGCGGAGTTGGGATGCGCGGGGAGAGGCATCGCCCTGGAGCCGGGTGCAATGGTGGGAGATGGGGTTTCTTGAAAGCGACCAATGGAAGGGGCAATGGATCGGGCCGGCGGCGCCGGAGGATGATCGCACGTTCATCCCATGCCCGTTTCTGCGGCGGGAATTTGAGGTCGGCGGTCGCATCGCGCGGGCACGGATTTATGCAACGGCAAAGGGGTTGTACGAGTTGCAACTGAACGGCCGGCGGGTGGGGCAGGATTACTTCACACCGGGGTGGACGGAATACCATCATCGCATCGCCTATCAGACCTACGATGTCACGGAACTGATCCGCGAGGGGACCAACGCATTGGGGGCGATCCTGGGCGATGGGTGGTATGGGGGACACGTTGGGGGGTTCATGCGCATGAGGTTGTACGGGCCGGCGCCGCGGCTGCTGGTGCAACTCGAATTGCAGTTTGAGGATGGGAGCACGCGGATCATCGCAACCGATTCCTCCTGGCGAATGAACAGCGGACCGATATTGCAAAGCGATTTCATGCGTGGCGAGCATTACGATGCGCGGCTGGAAATGCCCGGCTGGAGCGAGGCGGGATTTGATGAGGGTTCATGGCGGACGCCCGTGGCCGAGCCGCTGGACGAGGTGAAACTGGTTGCGCAGGCGATGCCGCCGGTTCGGCAGATGCAGGTATTGCTGGCCAAAAGTCGCGTGCAGGTTCGTCCGGGTGTCTGGGTTTTTGACATGGGACAGAACATGGTGGGGAACGTCAGGCTCGACGTTCAGTGCCGCCGGAGCGCCACGATTCAGTTGCGTTACGCCGAGACGTTGAACGCGGATGGGACGTTGTACACCGACAACTACCGCACCGCCCAGAGCGTGGATCTGTTCACCGCCAGGGGTGATGAGATTCGGGAGAACGGGCCTCGGCATCCATTTGACGTGCCGCACGAGATTTTCCAGCCGCGGTTTACCTTCAAGGGGTTTCGATACGTTGAGGTCAGCGGGCATGAGGGAGAACCGCCTTTGTGGGCGGTCAAGGGAATCGTGCAGTACAGCGACAACGAAACCACCGGCGACTTTGAATGTTCCGACCCGCTGCTCAACCAGCTTTACAGCAACATCGTCTGGAGCCAGCGCGACAATTTTCTGGAAGTTCCCACCGATTGCCCGCAGCGCGATGAACGACTCGGATGGATGGGAGATGCCCAGGTGTTCGCCTCCACCGCGTGTTACAACATGGATACCGCGGCGTTTTTCGCCAAGTGGATGCGGGATGTCGAGCTGGCCCAGCGCGCCGACGGCGCATTTCCGGACGTGGTTCCCAATGCGCTGGGGATGCGGAAGGACGGCCACCTGAATTTTGATCATCACGCCTGGGCCGACGCCGCCCTGGTCATTCCGTGGACGTTGTATCTTTATTATGGCGACCAGCGAATCCTGCGGCGGCATTACCAGGCGATGGCGCGCTGGGTTGAATATTGCCGTAAAAACAGCGAAGGGCTGATTCGGCCCGCCGGCGGATTCGGCGACTGGCTGTCGGTCGAGGTTCACACGCCCACAGACCTGATCAATACCGCATGGTTCGCCCGTTGCGCCTGGCTGATGCGGCGGATCGCCACGGTTTTGGGTCTGCGGGAGGATGCCGATCGTTATGAGACGCTGTTCAATGAGATTCGCGCCGCGTTCAACCAGCGGTTTGTGACTCCGCAGGGTCTTGTCAGCGGGGATACACAAACGGCTTATCTGCTGGCGCTGGCCTTTGACCTGCTGGAGGATGGGTTGCGTCCCGCGGCGGTCCATCGGCTGGTCGAAGACATCCGGCAGCGGCACAACCATCTTTCCACGGGATTCGTCGGCACGCCGTGGCTGTTGCCGGTGCTGAGCGAAAACGGCCGCGATGACACCGCCTACGGGCTGTTGCATCAGACCACTTATCCCTCGTGGCTTTTTGCCGTGACGCATGGTGCGACGACCATCTGGGAGCGGTGGGATGGATGGACCCCGCTGAACGGGTTTCAGATTTCCCACATGAATTCGCTGAACCATTATGCGTATGGCGCGGTGGGACGGTGGATGTATGAGAACATCGGCGGGATCAAACTGGATGAACGGCATCCCGGATTCACGCGATTTGTCATTCATCCGCGGCCGCATGAGAGCAAGCTGACTAGCGCCCGCGCCGTTTATCATTCAATCCAGGGGACGATCTCCACCGAATGGGCGATGCACGAGGATCACTGGATGCTGAAGGTGGTCATCCCGCCCAACACCGCCGCGGAGATCGTTCTGGAGGCGAAAACGATGGAGGTCATCTCCGAACGCGGCGTGCCGCTGAACCAGGCGGCCGGGTTGTCTGAATGTCAGGTTGAACGGGGCCTTGTCCGTTGCATCGCGGGCGCCGGCCGATATGAATTTGTGATCGAATCCATGGCGGCCGTTTCAAAATGAACATCAAATCCGCCCAATCCAAGACCGTTCCCGGCCCCATCGCGATGTGGTTCATGAATGACACGATGGATGAGCCGACGATGCGCCATCAACTTGATGAGCTGGCGGGCAAGGGGTTTGGCGCGGTGCTGCTGCATCCGCGGGATGGGATGACCACGCCGTTTTCATCGCGGCGGTGGTATGAGCAGTCGGCGTTTGTCATCCGGGAATGTATCAGACGTGGGATCAGGCCGTGGTTTTATGATGAAAACCCCTGCCCCAGCGGGTCGGCCGGCGGAATGGTGAGCGACTTGCATCCGGAACTGGTCTGCCAGGCTTTGTCGTCGGACAAGCGGACGGTTCGGCCGGAAAAGGGAGTGATTCGCGCCGTGTTCAAGGATGCCGGCCGGCTTTTGCGGATTTACGCCGCGGAGGCCGATGAATCGGGCGGGCGTGCCGAGCCGTGGCGGGATGTGACCGAATGGGCGGGGCTGGTGGGAGATCACTGGTTCGTGCAGGGGGCACGGACGCGCGGATATGGGCCGACGCACATGCCTGACACATGCGATGCGCATTGGCGGGCATGGGTGGACCGCATCCGATGGGTGCTTGAGTGGAAGCCGCCGGAGGATCGGGCGTATCACGTCATGGCGGTGAGTCGCAAGTTGTTCGTGGAAACGAGGCCGATCCATTACGTCGATCTGATTCATCCCGAATCGACCCGCCGATTCATCGAACTGACGTATCAGCGGGCGTATGACCAGCTTGGGCCGGAGCTGTTCGGGCGGCTGGAGGCGGGTTTCAGTGATGAACCGAAGCTGTTTGGGCCGTATCACTGGTCGAGCATCCTGCCGGAGGATTATCAAAAGGCGTATGGGCGGGATATTTTTCGCGATCTGCCGATCTTGATCGACGATGCGGGATTGGAAGGAGAGATCGCCCGGCTGCGGTATCGGCGTTTATTGGGCAGGCTTTGGAAGGAACGCTTCTGGGATGTGATGGCCGATTGGTGTCGCGGGCATGGGATGCTGCTGGCGGGCCATTCATCGCCGGAGGAGGACCCGGTGAAGCAGGCGTGTCACACGCCCGCGTTGATGCAGGGGCTGTCAACGATGGATTGGCCGGGGTGCGACCAGATCACCTCGCGATTTGAGAAATTACAGGATGAATTAAGCCCGCTGATCGCGTCATCGGTGGCCCATCAGCACGGCAAGGAACACGTGCTGGTGGAGAGCCTGGGCGTGTCGGGCGAAGGGATCACCCCCGCTCGCATGAAGCGGATACTGGACCACCTGGCGATTTTGGGATGCGATCTATTCTGCCTGCATGGCCAGCTATACAGCATGGCCGGCGACCGCAAACGTGAAGCGCCCCCGTCGATCTTCGTTCAGCAGCCATACTGGCCGTTTATCAGCGAATTGAACGATCATCTCATGGAATGGACGCGCTGGCATGGATTGGGGGAGGCGGTTCGGCCGATCGGTGTGGTCTATCCCACGGCGGCGTTTGAATCCTCCCGGCCGGACGATGCGCAGGCCAGAACATGGGCAATCGCGCTGGATGAGATCATCGCAAACCTGTTGAAGGCGGGGTTGAGCTTTGATCTGGTGAGCGATCTGGACATCGCCAATCCGGCGATGGCCCATTGCGAGGGAGGCCGATTGCACATCGGCAAGGCCCGATATGAATCGCTGGTGCTTGCGGACATCGGCTTGCTGGAACAACCGGCGGCCGATGCGATCGCCGCGTGGGACAGGAGTGGATTGCAGGTGCTGTCACTGGGGAAAATCCGGATGGCGGGGATGGACCGGCTGGTCCAGTTGGGGGAATCGACATCGATTGATGCGATGGTTAAACAACTGGTTCAACGGCATCGGTCGTGGATGAAGACCGATGCCGGGGAGATCGTTTACACGCACACACGCATTCGGGATGGCCATGTTCACCGGGCGCTGTGGAATCCGGGGAATCGTCCGGCGAAGGTGACATTTACCCGGACGGGCGACTCGATTGAGCTGGGGCCTGATGGGGTGGAGTTCGTGGTCGATGACAAAGCACCGAACTCTGACGCTTTGCCGGCCTCCGCCAGAGTCGTCGAGCTGAACGGCGCGTGGGTGATGAAGCCCTCGCAGTCCAATGTCCTTCGACTTTCGCATTGGCGGATGCGCACGCCCGATGGCGTGGAGCAGAACGTCAGTGTGCCGGCCAAGAGCGCGGATGTGGACTGGATGCCGGCCGAATTCATCACCAGCGGATTTTTCCCACTGACGCCAAAGGGTTGCATCCTGGAATGCGACGTCGAGGTGGAGGGAATCATCGGGGAGTTGCATCTGAACTGGGATGTCAAAGCGATCGGGGCCTCGGCGAAGCTCTGGATCAACGATCGGTTGGTGGATTTGAGCGAGCGGAAGAACGGATTGTGGTTTGATTCGTACAGCCGTCCGCTGGATGGATGCTTGCGGGAGGGTCGCAACTCTCTTCGCCTGGAGATCGATCCTCCCGAGGCGGATGAACGCGCGTTGATTGATCCTTTGTATTTGTGCGGCAGGTTTCTTGTGCCCGATCCGGCGCGTTTGCGCATCACAAAGGGTGCCGAGGTGAGAAGCGAATCGCCGTTGGATTGGGCCAAGGCGGGTTACCCGCATTATTCGGGAGAAATGATTTACAGCACCGAATTTTCCGCGCCGAAGGACTGTCGCCGCATCTGGATCGAATGGATGGAGGGTCAGCGCGATCCGGTGGAGGTCCGGCTGAACGGCAAAACCATCGGCCGGCGGTGCTGGGGGCCGTGGCGGGTGGAATTGACCGATGCGTTGAAAACCGGCCGCAATCTGCTGGAAATTAGCAGTGCCAACACGCTGATCAACCGTCTTGAAGGGGTGGCCCAGCCGAGCGGGCTGACCGGTAAACCCCGACTGATGGTGAGTTCCGAAAAGTAAAGACTCCAGCCCGCCGCCTCGCCTTCACATAAATCACGCCAGGCCAACAGCTTACGTTACAATCTAATCCAATGTCCAGACGACGGCCAGTTTGAATCGGCCGGTGTCGTCTTCATAGACTTCGGGGTCGATGGATTCGATTCCGGCCATTAAAAAGCCGCCGGAGGGATCGAGCAGGCCGATCTGTTCGCCGCGTTGGGAATGCCAGCCGGCGGTTTGATCCGCCACAACATGGCATTCGTTCGCATCGGGCCGATGGATGCCGGGCTTTTCGTACAGGCGGATGGTGAGCCTTTCCTTCACGATTTGTCAGGTTACCCCGGCCAAGGCGGCCTGAACAAGCCAAAATCGGCCGCTGGGGAAATTTTCATCGCGGGCATTGGTATGAGGGGGTTAAAAGTAATACAATGGTCCGGATTTTTTTTTATGGAACCCACGATGAATCATCACCCATCAAGCGTCATTTCGGCCGACCCGACCAGCCACGCCGCTTTCGTCGATGGCGTGCGTGGCAAACAGGGGTTGTACGATCCGGCGTTCGAGCATGATTCGTGCGGGGTGGGGTTTGTCTGCCACATCAAAGGGCAGGCTTCGCACAACATCGTGGATCAGGCGTTGCTGATGCTGGAGAACATGAGCCATCGGGGGGCGTGCGGCTGCGAGGAGGACAGTGGAGATGGAGCCGGCATCCTGGTGCGCACGCCCGACAAGTTTTTCCGCAAGGAGGCGGCGCGACTGGGGTTTCATCTGCCGGCCGAGGGGCATTACGCGGTGGGAATGGTCTTTTTGCCCAAGGACCTGGTGTTGCGGCGGGAATGCGAGGCGATTCTTGAAAAGGTGGTGCGGGATTACGGCATGATCGTGCTGGGGTGGCGGGATGTGCCGATCGACAGCCGTCATTGCGGGCCGACGCCGAGGCTTTGCGAGCCGCGCATCCGCCAGATTTTCGTCGGCATGGCCGAGACTTTCTACAACCGCACGGACTTTGACCGCCGGTTGTACCTGGTCCGCCAGCGCGCCGAAAACGCCATCGAATTCAGCACGCTGCCGCAGGTGGCGCGGGAGCAGTTTTACATCTGCATCCTGTCGGCCAACCGGACGATCTACAAGGGGATGCTGACCAGCGAGCAGTTGCGCAAGTATTTTCCGGACCTGTCGGACCCGGATTTTGTCAGTTCGCTGGCGATCGTTCACTCGCGGTTTTCCACCAACACGTTTCCCTCGTGGGATCGGGCGCATCCGTTTCGTTACGTCGCCCACAACGGCGAGATCAACACGCTGCGCGGCAACCGCAACTGGATGCGGTCGCGATCCGGAGCGCTGCGGTCGGAGGTCTTTGGCGATGAATTGCCCAAGATGTTCCCGATTTTGACCGAATCCGGATCGGACACGGCCACGTTCGACAACTGTCTGCAGTTCCTGTGCGTCAACGGCCGGTCGCTGCCGCACGGGGTGTTGATGATGATTCCGCAGGCGTGGCAGCAGGATGACCTGATGGACGCCGATCTGCGGGCGTTTTACGAGTATCACGCCTGCCTGATGGAACCCTGGGATGGGCCGGCATCGGTCACGTTCACCAATGGTTACCTGGTGGGCGCGGTGCTGGATCGCAACGGCCTTCGTCCCAGCCGCTATTACGTCACCAAGGATGACCTGATCATCATGGCCAGCGAGGTGGGCGTGTTGCCGATCGAGCCAAACCGCGTGGCGCGCAAGTGGCGGTTGCAACCGGGTCGAATCTTTCTGGTGGACACCCGGCAGGGCCGGATCATCGACGATGGGGAGATCAAGCGCGAGCTGGTGGATCAACGGCCGTGGCGCAAGTGGCTGGATGAACACCTGATCGACCTGGACAGCCTTCCGGAGCCGCGCGAGGTTCATCCGGTGGATCATGATACGCTGATGGTCCGGCAGCACGCCTTTGGCTACACGGTCGAGGATATGAAGATGATCGTGGGGCCGATGGCCGCCACGGGGATGGAGGCGATCGGGTCGATGGGGACCGATACGCCGCTGGCCTGTTTGTCGCAGCGGCCGCAGCTTTTGTACAACTATTTCAAGCAATTGTTCGCGCAGGTGACCAACCCGCCGCTGGATGCGAATTTCGAGTCGCTGGTGACGTCGTTGTACACCTATCTGGGCCGCGAGGGGAATTTGTTGGAGGAGACCCCCCGCCACGCCCATTTGATCAAGCTCAAGCAGCCGATCCTGAGCAACGCCGACCTGGAAAAACTGCGACAGGTGGCGGTGGGCGACTTGCGGGCCGTCACGCTGCCGATGCTCTTCAACGTCCGCGATGGGGAAAAGGGACTGCAACAGGCATTGGAGGAACTGTGCCGGTCGGCGTCGCAGGCGGTGAAGGATGGGGCGTCGATCCTGGTGTTGTCGGATCGTGGCGTCGACGCCGAGCATGCGCCGATCCCCAGTCTGCTGGCGACCGCGGCGGTTCATCATCACCTGATCCGCGAAGGATCGCGCACGCAGGCGGGGCTGGTGATCGAGACCGGCGAGGCGCGTGAGGTTCACCATTTCTGCCTGTTGATCGGATATGGCGCCGGCGCGGTCAATCCGTACGTCGCGTTTGAGACGCTGGCCGATCTGCACAAGGAAGGGATTTTGCCGCAGGGCCTGAAGCTGGAGCAGGCATACAAGAATTACATCAAGGCCGCCAACAAGGGGATCATCAAGGTGGCGTCCAAGATGGGGATCTCGACGGTGCAGAGCTATCGCGGGGCGCAGATTTTCGAGGCGATCGGCCTGAGCAAGGAGCTGGTGGATCGATATTTCACCAACACGGCTTCGCGGCTCAACGGCGTGGGGTTGGAAGTGCTGGCGCGCGAATGTCTGGAACGCCATCGGCGCGGGTTCCCGCCGATCCAGGCCCCCCGCGAGGTGCTGGAAAATGGCGGCCAGTATCAGTGGCGGCGGGATGGGGAATACCACCTGTGGAATCCGCACACGGTGGCCAAGATGCAACATGCGGTGCGCATCAGCAGTTACGCGACGTTCAAGGAATACACCAAACTGGTGGATGATGAATCGCGCAACCGCTGCACGCTGCGGGGATTGTTGAAGTTCAAGAAAAACCAGCCGGTCCCGCTGGAAGAGGTGGAACCGGCAAGCGAGATCGTCAAGCGGTTCGTCACCGGCGCGATGAGCTTCGGGTCGATCAGCAAGGAGGCGCACGAAAATCTGGCCATCGCCATGAACCGCATCGGCGGCAAGAGCAACACCGGCGAAGGGGGAGAAGACCCCCGGCGGTTCAAAAAGGAAGACAACGGCGACTGGCGTCGATCGGCCATCAAGCAGGTGGCCTCAGCGCGTTTTGGCGTGACGACCGAATACCTGGTCAACGCCGACGAGTTGCAGATCAAGATGGCGCAGGGGGCCAAGCCGGGCGAGGGCGGGCAGTTGCCGGGCCACAAGGTCGATCCGTTCATCGGCAAAATCCGCCATTCCACGCCGGGCGTCGGGCTGATTTCGCCGCCGCCGCACCATGACATTTATTCGATCGAGGACCTGGCGCAGCTCATCCACGACCTGAAGAACGTCAACTCGCAGGCGAGGGTCAGCGTGAAGCTGGTCAGCGAGGTGGGCGTGGGGACGGTCGCCGCGGGGGTGGCCAAGGCCAAGGCCGACCACATCCTGATCAGCGGCGACAGCGGCGGCACGGGCGCTTCGCCCCTGACCAGCATCAAGCACGCGGGCATCCCGTGGGAGATGGGGTTGTCGGAGACGCAGCAGACGCTGGTACTCAACGACCTGCGCGGCCGGGTGATCGTTCAGACCGACGGGCAGATCAAGACCGGACGGGACGTGGTGGTGGCGGCGCTGCTGGGCGCTGAGGAAATTGGATTCGCCACCGCCCCGCTGATCGCCTCCGGGTGCATCATGATGCGCGTGTGCCATTTGAACACCTGCCCGGTGGGCGTGGCGACGCAGGACCCGGAACTGCGGCGAAAATTCGCCGGCAAGCCCGAACACGTCATCAACTTCTTCTTCTTCATCGCCGAGGAGGTACGGGAATTGATGGCGCAACTGGGCTTCCGCAGTTTCCAGGAGATGGTCGGGCGGGTGGACCTGCTGGAGGTGGAGGATGTTTCATCGCACTGGAAGGCCCGGCATCTGGATTTGTCCGTGCTGCTGCATCGCCCGCAAACCAAGGCCGGCGTCGCCATCAGCAACGTCCAGAAACAGGACCACGGGCTGGACAAGTCGTTGGACAACACCCAACTGATCCCGCTGGCCCAGCCCGCCCTGCTGCGGGGTGAAAAGGTGGTCCACGAACTGCCGATCAAAAACACCAACCGCACCGTCGGCACAACGCTGTCGGGGCGGATCGCGCAACAGCACGGGCAGGCCGGACTGCCGGTTGACACGATCAACTTCAAATTCACCGGTTCGGCCGGCCAGAGTTTTGGCGCATTTCTTTCCCGCGGCGTCACGCTGACCCTTGAGGGGGATGCCAACGACTACGTCGGCAAGGGGTTGTCGGGAGGAAAAATCATCGTCTTCCCGCCCCGGCAGGCGACGTTCAAGCCGGAGGAGAACATCATCGCCGGCAACGTCTGCGGGTATGGCGCGATCGACGGCGAGCTGTACGTCCGCGGCGTGGTGGGTGAACGGTTCTGCGTGCGAAATTCCGGCGCTTCGGCGGTGGTTGAAGGGGTCGGCGACCATGGCTGCGAATACATGACCGGCGGACGGGTCGTCATCATCGGCCCCACCGGACGTAATTTCGCCGCGGGCATGAGCGGCGGCATCGCCTACGTCTACGATGACAACGGCCAGTTCCCCGAATTGTGCAACAAGGACCTGGTTGAACTGGAAAAGCCGGCCGATTTCACGCCCGACGACGTGAAAACACTCCGCACGCTGCTGGAAAACCATTACCGTTACACCACCAGCGCCGTCGCCAAGGCGATTCTCGACGACTGGGACAACGAGCTGCGCTGGTTCGTCAAGGTCATGCCCACGGATTACCGCCGCGCCCTGGCCCGCATGGCCGAGATCGAAGCCCAGGCCAGCCGACTGTCGGAACGCCAGACAACCGGAGTGTAAATCAGCCACCCTTTAGCAACGAACGCGGAATTATGTGAGGATTTTTCATGGGAAAGCCGACCGGATTCAAGGAGATCGCCCGCCAGACGCCCCAGCGCCGGCCGGTGGAGTTGCGCGTGTTGGACTGGGATGAAATCTACCTGGAGTTCGGCGACCGCAAACTTCAGGAGCAGGGGGCGCGCTGCATGGATTGCGGCATCCCCTTCTGCCACGAAGGATGCCCGTTGGGCAACATCATCCCCGAATGGAACGACCTGGTCTACAAAAACCGGTGGCAGGATGCGCTGGAGATGCTCTTCAAGACCAACAATTTCCCTGAATTCACCGGCCGGATCTGCCCCGCGCCGTGCGAGGAAGCCTGCGTCCTGGGGATCAACGAAAAGCCGGTCACGATCAAACTCATCGAGCAGAACATCGTTGAGCACGCCTTCAAAAACGGATGGGTCAAGCCCAACCCCCCGGCCCGACGAACCGGCAAAAACGTCGCGGTCGTCGGCTCCGGCCCCGCGGGTCTGGCGTGCGCAGCGCAGCTCAATCAGGCGGGGCACACCGTCACCGTTTACGAGCGCGCCGACCGCGTCGGCGGCCTGCTCACCTACGGCATTCCCAACTTCAAACTTGAAAAATGGGTCGTCGAACGCCGTGTCAAACTGCTGGAAGCCGAGGGGATCCGGTTCAAAACCAACGCCAACGTCGGCTTCAACGTCAAGGTTGAGGACCTTCGCCGCGATTACGATGCGATCGTCCTGTGCGGTGGATCCACCCAGCCGCGCGACCTGACCGTCCCCGGCCGGGAATTAAAGGGCGTCCATTTCGCGATGGATTATCTCCCCCAACAAAACCGGCGCAATTTCGGCGATACGATCCCGGAAAACCAATCCATCACCGCAAAGGACAAGCACGTGATCATCCTGGGAGGTGGCGACACCGGCGCGGATTGCCTGGGCACCGCGCTGCGTCAGGGCGCCAAGTCCGTCAGCCAGTTTGAGCTGCTCCCCAAGCCACCCGAAAGCCGCGCTCCGGACATGCCCTGGCCTTACTGGCCGATGATCCTGCGGATCAGCTCGGCCCACGAGGAAAGCAGCACCCTGCAACAGGGACTGGACGCCAATCGGCCGGCCAAAATCCGCGATTATGCCATCGCCACCCAGAGTTTTGGCGGCGAGAACGGACAGGTCAATAAGCTTCGCGCGATCCGTCTTGAATGGGAAATGCAAGGCAGCCGGCCGGTGAAGATGAAGGAAATCCCCGGCAGCGAGTTTGAACTTGATTGCGACTTGTGCCTGCTGGCGATGGGGTTTGTCCATCCCGAACACCCCGGCCCCATCCAGCAGCTTGGCCTGACGTTGGACCCGCGCGGCAACGTGCAGGTTGACCAGAACTATCAGACCAACATTCCGGGCGTTTTCGCCGCCGGCGACCTGCGTCGCGGCCAATCGCTGGTGGTCTGGGCCATCTCCGAAGGCCGACAGGCCGCCCGCGCGGTGGATGAATCGCTGATGGGCCGGTCGGACCTGCCCTATCTGAAATTGTTCTGACCGCCGCGACCGGCGAACGTCGGCGCAGGCTCGCCTTTCACGTTGGGTCTATAGCCCCGCGAGGGGGAAATCATCGGCTTCCGGGGCGGGTTTTCTCAGATCGGATTCCGGTCCGCCTTCCAATGCCTTGACCTCCAGGGGGGTTTCCTCCACGTGGCTGACCGTGCCATCATCTGTTTCATCCCGCTCGGCGGTCGCCAACTGCCGGAACAGGGCCATCAGGTCGCGCAGGCCGCCGATGGTGAACCAGACGGTGGTCCCGACCCCGATGACCAGTGGCATCCAGATGCCAACGATGTGCCAGTAGTTTGACCACCATGCCGTGGGCCACGGCCAGAACAGGTTCCAGATCGTGAAGATCACGAAGATGCCGAACCAGAACATCGTCCAGAGAAACAACGCCCACGACTGACACTTGTCGGCAAAGGTGAAATGGTGATCGATACCGATGATCGATTTCCATGAGCGCGGCGGTTTGGCAACCGTCGGCAGCGGCTTGCCCTGTTCATCCACGGCCCATTTCCCTCGGTGCAGGATGCGATCCAGTTCAAAATCCTCCCGGCAGGTCAGCAGCGACACCACCGCGTACATCACCACCGCCGAGACCATGGCGATGAAATAAAACCACTGGCCGTTGATCGGGAACTCCTCCATGTTCTTCCGCAAAAATTCGCTGTTGGGATACAACTTCGCAAGCCAGGGGGCCAGCTCGTGCGGCCAGAACTGGCGGATGAGGATCCCCGCCACGCCCAGCGTTGATCCGGTGATCATGCCCGCGAACGCCCCGGCCGTGGTTCCTTTTTTCCAGTAGAACCCACCGAGGATCGCCGAGCCGGCTCCGCCCAGGAAGATCGTCCCGGTCAGGGCGAAATACATCAGGATGTAATCGGTCTGCGGGAACGTCAGCCCGTAGACGTAGGAAAAGACCGCTACGAACGCGATGCTCCAGCGGATGAGCCGAATGTGCCCCTTGGGGGTCATCCGTTTTTTGCGGAAAGGCAGCACCACATCCTGGGCGAAGATGGTCCCCCATGAGTGCATGTAGGAGGAATCGCAACTGATCAGGGCGAAGAGCATGATCGAGGCGAACATCCCCTTGATGCCGATCGGCAGAAGGTGCGACAGCGCCAGCGGCACGCGCATCTGGTTGCCCACGGCGTGATTGTCGATCTGGGAGACGGCGTTGTTGACCCACGCCGCCCCCTCGCTGTAATGCGGGTGGTGCATGTAGGTGTAGGCGCAGATCGCCAGCAGGGCGATCATCACGTTCTTGGCGAAGTTGCGCCAGTTGCCGAGGATGCCGCCCATCTTGGCCTCGTGCGGGTTGGCGGCCGACGCCGCGAAGGCGTGCCCCCCCTGCCAGGCGCGCGTGCCGTAGATGGTGGCGAACAGGCCGATCAGGACGTACCAGATGTTGAAATCCGCCACCTGGCTGGTGTCAAATGGGTTGATCAGCGACTTGCCCGGCGGCGTATTGGTCATCGCATCGTGGATTTCCTTCCAACTGAACATCCACAGCAGCGCCGCGGCCACCACGATGTACATCAGGCCGGAGATCAGCCCCTCGATGCAGTCGGTGACCATCGCCGTCAACTGGCCGCCCGCCAGGACAAAACACAACGACCCGCCCAGCAGCACGAACATCATGATCGCCTCGGTGCGGACCGGCAGGCCGAACAATTCCGTGTGTTGCGGGAAACCAAAGTAATAAATAAAGAACCGCGCCCCCACGATCGGAAAGACCGCGTAGTTGAGCACCCCCGACACCCACGCCACGATCCCGATGAAAATGCGGAAACTTTTGGAATAACGTGCTTCAAAGAATTGAGCCAGCGTCATGACCCGGCTTTCGCGATAGCGGTAAACCACGAATCCGGTCAGGGTGATGAACAACCCCACCGGCAAGGTCATCTGCTGCCACCAGCCGATGGCGAAGCCGGACAGATACCACATCTCGAAGATCGCGATGACGCTGATCGCCCCCATCGCCGCCTCGCCGGAGGCGTTGGCCACGAGGTATCGCCCCGCCGCCCGGCCGGCCGTCATGAAATCCGCGACGCTCTTGACGTGACGCTGGGTGATAAAGGCGATGTAAACGATAAAAGCCAGCGGAATCAGTAAAATCGCCCAGTCGATGATGTGCAGATCCACGAAACGACCTTTCTACAATCGCGGATCGCGGGCATTGAACATCGCGCCGCCGTGTATGTATGTGTCTTACCGAACCAGTTTCAGCCGGGCATATCCTTCCAACAGATGCCAGTTGCCCTCATTCAGCATCGGGGCCGATGACAATTCCGGTCCGGTCTTCAGTTGTCGAAAACGGGAGTAATTATATCGTGCCGCAAAAACCCGCCAAGGGGTCCGCGGATCAAAATGGTCTCCCATGCGGGTCAATTCGCTCAAGGGAACCGCCATTTCGCCGGTCCAGCCGAGGTCGGTGTCTTTCCAGTCGTTGAGTGTTCCCTCGATTTGGGCGGCCGTTTTCAGCACATCCTCCGACACCAGCAGGTCCTGCATCCCCAACAAACCCCGGCCGGGAATGAAAAACCGGGTCTGTTTGCCCGCCGGCGTGACGTACAGCTCCCAATACCACGTTGAGTTGTCGGGCTTCAAAAACAGCTCGGCCACATCCCCATACTGATAATGATGCATCCCATCCTTGTCCCCGTGGGCCTGCAGGTCCTTGTCCTTGAAATCGACCGCCAGGTAAAAATATTTGTCATCCCACGCGAATCGGACGGTTCCCGGGTCTTCGCACCGGCCATCCAATGCGATGTTGGCCGGCTGATGCAGGGTGTAACGGGTGGCCTGCTGCCAGACCGGATCGTCCAGCTTCCCATCCACCTTCACCGGCGACTGGCTGTATTTCGCCTCCATGACCGGCGATGTGTCGCCCAAGACCTCCGGTTTGGCCTCGTTTTGAACTTGTTTGTGGGCACACCCCCCCAACGCCACGGCCGCCAGCAACCAGATCACCTGCTTCATGGATCGCTCCTCGGTTGAATCCGTTCGTAAAAAGTAACGACCGGGCGATTAAAAAGGAAATTTCGTGCAATCCATGCGCAACCTCCGGTCGCGGGGATCAGGAATGAATGTGCCACGGAGACACAGAGACACGGAGAAGAAAGAGAAAATTGCAGCTTTCGCGCTGTGGACCATTGGGTCCGGTGTATTCAATTATCAAAATAAATGGTCCGCATGACACAAGCCACTATTTTGTCTTCTCCGTGTCTCTGTGTCTCTGTGTCAAACCCTTCTTCCTCCCTCCCCCGTTCCCGTGGCCGCCGCGCCTTGCCCCCATCCGTTGGCGCGGACAAGGGTGTTATTGGCGCCAAAATGACTCCCGCTGGCGCCAATAAGTCTTCCGATGGCGCGTTTCAGGGGCGCGATGGCGCGTTTTCGCCTCGCGATGGCGCGTTTCAGAGTCCCGATGGCGCGTTTTCGCCTCGCGATGGCGCGTTTCGGGGTTCCGATGGCGCGTTTTTGCCGCGCGGTGGCGCGTTTTAGAGTTCCGATGGCGCGTTTTGGCCTCTCAATCGCGCCGACCAAATTGGGTGTGATTCAGCCGAAGCGGCAAGGGGTCGATAAAAATGGATGTTTCATGCAATCCCTGCGCGGGATGGGTTCGTCAGGAAACAGGATGTCGATGGGAATCGGAAAATTCGCTTATCGGGCGAGGTTGATCCAGTGGTAGAGATCGTCGATCCGCCAGCGGTTCACCATGCACTGGAGATGGCCGGCCCATTGGACGCCCCTGGCCCGGTAATAGCCGAAGATGGCCCATCGGTCGTTGAAGGTGGCCACCGGCATGGCGTAGGTGCATTGGGGGTCGGATTCGAGGGGGATGGACCTGGACCAGGTATGGCCATCGTCTTTGGAGATCGCCACGGACAACGGCACGCGCAGGCCGAACTGGGGATGATCGGGGTCGTAGGGGCTGTCGTTCCAGATGACCAGCAGGTCGCCGGTGGCGGGGATGCGGGTGATGAACGGGCAGGATTCGGGGGATTGCAACGGGGTGGGGATGGCGGTTGACCAGGTGTCGCCGCCATCGGTGGAGCGGGACTGGTATAAAAATCCAAGCTGGGTGCGCATGACCATGAGCAGGTCGCCGGCTTGGGTCTGGACGATGCACGGTTCCATGGCGCCACGCTCGGCGCCGACCCGGCCGGGGACGGCCACCGTGTCACGCCCGCGCCGCCAGGTCAGGCCTTCATCGTCGGAAAGCCACGCCTGGGAGATGTAGATCATCCCTTTGCGTTCGTGGCCCCATTTGGATTCTTTGGCCGTCCACGACGTCGCGTAAACCAGCCGGCCGGTGCGCAGTTGAATCAACCGGCTGCCGCTGGCGCAGTGATAGCCGGGGGCATCGGTGACACAGATCGGATCGGACCAGTTTTTCAGCGATTCATCCCCGTAGCGCAGAATGATTTTCATGTCGGTGAAGGAATTCTGGCGCATGTAGGCCATCGCGATTTTGCCCGAATGAAGTCGCAGGATGCCCGGCCCGACGTTGCAGAGCAGGCCGTCATTTTCAAACATCACCCCTTCCTCACCCCAGGTTTTGCCCTGGTCGTGGCTGATGAGAAAGGCCAGCCGGGAGGCGGCCTCATCGTCGACGCCGCCGTACTGGTCGTCAAAGAGCATGGCCAGGTCGCCGTTGGATTTCCAGAAGAAGGCTTCGGGGAGACTGCGCGGGCGCTGGTCGCCAAAATCGGTCACGGGAACCCCGCTGGTCGGCCCGACATGGACGACCAGGGGTTTGCGGGTTTTTAACTGCGAAGGCAAGGCAACTCCTTAATTTTTCTTGTTGAGTTTCAAACGTCGCCGCCCCATCCCACTGAAAAGGAAAAACAAGGCGAAGAGGGGAAATCCGGCCGGTTCGGGGACGACGAAGAGAGCGCCGGTGTTGTATTTGAACAAGTCCCCCTCGCCGCCGTTCAAAGTCCAGTCGAGGTAATATTGTGATCCGCCGGTTGAAACCAGCGGGATGTTATCCACCAGA
This sequence comes from Phycisphaerales bacterium, assembly GCA_020853095.1. Lineage (GTDB taxonomy): Bacteria > Planctomycetota > Phycisphaerae > Tepidisphaerales > Tepidisphaeraceae > JADYZN01. Next base: position 50,927 of record JADYZN010000036.1, read on the forward strand.
CCCGTGTCGCGGTTGAGCAATTGCAGGCTGTTGATGCCGCTGGAGCCAAAGTTAAAGGTGAGACGGACTCGCTGACGGGTGGCGATGCTGTCGCCGGTGGAATCGGTCAGGCCATTGGTAATCATGAAATAGAGTTGATCGCTGTATTGGTCGCCATCGAATTGTTCGGCCAGGAGCTTGAACTGGCCGATGAGGATGTCCCCATCCAGCCCGTTGTTTTTGCTGCCCAGGTTGTCCACCGAGATCCCCGTCAGGTAAGGGTCGCTGTCACTGGCGGAGGACCATTCGCTGGTGAACTCGGGGAGGTCATTTTTTTCGCTAAAGATGTAGTTGACGCGGTGCCTGCCAAGCACGAATTGAAGATTGACGCTTTTGAGGCGCAACAAGGACGGTCCGAGATTCAACGTATGCTGGTTGAGTCGTGCGATGCTGTAATACATGGATGTGGGATTGGTGTCGTTGGGGCCGTTAAAAAGCAGGGATTGATACGAATCATCCGGCTGTTCATTGCTGTAGCGCCAGGCGATGAGAGATTTGTAACCATACGCCCAGGCCGCGCCGTATTGGATGGCCAACTGTGATTCGGACAGCGCGTAGTCGTTGGCCTGTTTGAACGGGCCGACGTAGGTGGCATATGGGATCGGTCGGGAATAATCGCCATTGTTTCCGGCCAGCGCCGCGGCGCGATATTTGCCCATGTGGTTGTACTGGGCCGTGGGGCTGCCGCCATCCCAAGTATTTTGATAGAGGAAGGCGTAATAATCGAACGACAGCATGTCCGGCTGGGCGATGGCCATGTAATTCTTGATCTGGGCCAGCGTCGTGGAGGAAGCGGCATCATTGGCAAAGCCGATGACGTTGGGCGTGCTGGCTCGGATGGCGGCCAGCCGGCTGGCCATGGTGGCGACGACGTTGGGGTCGCCCAGGTCCTGCTCATCCCAGACGCTGACCATGGTCAGACCATCGTATGATGGATTGCCAGGGCTTGTGGATTCCAAATCCCATCGTGACCACCGGTAATTACCGACCGGCGGGGTCCACATCTGCTGGTCCCAGTTCGTATTGGAAAAGTTCAACCCGGTGAAATGCGCGTTTCGCAGAGTTGTCAGATTGATCTGGTCGGAGCCATCGGGATGACGAAACAGCGCCTCCGGCGACGTCGTCGCGTGAATTTGATACCCATATTGCAATAACAACTGGTGGCCGCGATCCAGGGTTTGGGCATGCGATGGAAACGAAACCGCCAGAGTCAGGAGAAAAATCAGGACATGGCAAACCTTATTCCACATGGTGATGGCTCCAATGGTGGATTAAACAACGAGCGGTCGGCTTACTTGATGTCCGTCCAGTTTCCGTTCTGAGGATTGATCCAGTCCTTGTAATGCATGAGCGACACATGGCCGTCGCAGAACATCACGTTGGAATAACCGCGATGGATCTTGGGCGATCCGCCGTTGAAGTTGTTCCACCCCAGCCAGTAGCTGTAGGTGTCCATGATGCCATCGCCATCGCTGTCGGAGTTGAAGCTCCAGCCGATGGGCGTATAGACCATGTAATAGGGGGAGTGGGTTTCGACGAACATGATCCAACTGGCGGAGTGGTAGACTTCGTTGGCCTTGAATCCATCCCACGGTCCGGTTGCCGAATAGCTGCGGCCGATGACCATCGGGGCGTAGTGGTATCGGTCCGCCGTTCGGCCGCCGCCGTAGTTGGGGCCGATGGCGACGTTGTCGGGGTCGGCGGGACAGCAGCGGAGTTTCCGCGTCGATTCGATCATGCCATAAAGGGATGTGTAAAAATCGGGATCCAGGTTTGGCTGCTGGCTCAGATATTTCGCCAGGGTGTTCCACCAGTTGGATTCAGGGACGTTGATCACCGGGTTGTCCTGAAAGACCGGGAAGTAACCCTTGTTGTCCATGGTGTACTGCAACATCGCCATGCCGTATTGCCGCATGTTGCTGGCGCAGGCGACGGCGTTGGCGGCACTGCGGGCCTTTTGAAGCGATGGGAGCAGGATGCCGATCAAAAGAGCTATGATTCCGATGACGACCAGCAGTTCCACCAGCGTAAACGCGGCCGTTTTGCGAACGATTGAAGAGGAATGAAACATGTTGACTCCCGCGGTAAAGACAAACCCTCGCCAGTCCATATCGTTCAAAAGGCTCCGGCCCCACCGCCAAGCGGGGCCGGAGCGAGCGCGTCAATCGTGACACTTATGCCTTTCGACGCCGGCTCAACAGGCCCAGCGCACCCAGACCAATCAATGATAGGCTGGCCGGCTCGGGGACGGGGGTGGTGGAGACGACGATATTGTCGACATAGACATTATTCTGCAGAGCATTGGCGTTGAAATAAAACTCCTTGAGGCTGATGGAGCCTGGATCGGCAACCGTGAAATTACCGGTCGACGATCCGACCGTCAGTGATGCCGCACCGGTTGCATAGTCGATGACCAGCGATCCATGTTGCCATGAATTGGTTGTGAAGCTGAAATTGGCCACCGGATTGAACGTATTGCTGAGGTTCGTGTAATACGACAATGTGCCATTAGACTTGATCAGAGCATCAATTCCACGGGCACTGGGCGACCAGGTGATCAGTTCCAGGCCATAGTCCGCGGCACTGTTGACGTAAAAATCAAACTCGGTGTAAACCTTCACGCTGGTGGTGGCGGTAATACCGGCGGCATCCTGCATGATGGCAATGCGATCTCCCAATGAAGCATAGAATGTTCCACCAGAACCGGCCGGTGCGACAAAACCGACATCCGTTCCATCGCGAATCGTGGAAGATCCCGAACCAGCAATCGGGTTCCAAGGTTGTCCCACATCCGGTGTGGTGGAGTTGACGGTTTGGCCATTGGTATAGCCAACACCTTCAAAATCATCCGAGAACAAGACGGCCGCCGAAGCGAAGCTCGACAAAGCCAACGAGGCGACAAGCGCCAAACTACCTGCGGTGCGGAATTGCATAAGACCTCCAAAAAAATGAGAAAAGAAAATGACCCAACACGGGTAACAATTTTTGAATTAAACCATCTCCAGTACCTGCCTGCCGGTGCGGAACATTGGCATTCCATCGCCGACGGTGGCGTTGGTGGTTAATTTCCAGGGGGACCGATGGTCCGGGCCGCGCCAGATGAAGGGGAACCGGATGTCAGGCTCGACCGGCCGGCCGGACAGGATGTCATTGAGCGATTCGACGGCGATTTTTCCGCATTGGCGGAGATTGTTGCAGCCCTGCTGCCAGTATTCGGGGAAATGAATGGGGGAATCTTCGTTGCTGAAGACGGCGATCACCAGATCATCGGGGACGCGAAGCTGGCGGGCCAGGATGCCCATGTGAACACCGCGCCCGATCACGTCGTCCAGGACGATCAGGCCGTGGGGGCGGTTCTTTAGCGACCACAGGTGGTTGAACGCATGATATCCGGCCCAGTCGGTGGTCTGCTGGACGCCGATGATCCAGTCGGGATTGGGTTGCAGGCCGGCCTCGGTGATCAGTTGTTCGAGCTGGCGGATGGTGTCGAGCCGTTCGGTCGGGCCGTTGTCCTGATCCAGCCAAAAAATGGCGATATCTTTGATCTTGCGGTCTCGCATGTGTCGCAAGGAAGCGCGAAGCAGGCCATCGCGGTTAAAACGAAGCCGAACCGTGACGTTGGGGCTGTTGACGCCCAGGCCGATGGTGGGGATGCCGCGCTGGCGGGCCAGTTCAAACAGCGGATCGGAGCCATAATGGCCCATCAGGATCAACCCCTGCGGCCGGCCATTTTCGAGAATGCTCATCACATCCGGACTGATCGGCGCGGGGGCCTGAAACCGGGGGTACATGTCGGTCAAAATGCGGGCGGGGATGCGCAGGGATGCCAGGTGGTCGGTGATGGATTGCAACAGCAACGGAAGCGTCGGCGATTGCGATGTGTCCAACAGATATTGGTTGTGGACCAGAATGCCGGCGAATTGCAGGTGCGAATCATCGGCGACAAACGTCCCCTTGCCGGCGATGGAATAGATCAGGCCGCGTGCCTGCAACCGGCGGAATGCTTTTTGGACGGTCAACGGGGCGACTTTGAGCTGCTTGGCCAGAACAGAGACGCCGGGGAGCAATTCATGGGCGGACAACTGCTGCTTGAGAATCAGTTGTTCGAGCAATTGCTCGATCTGAAGGTAAACCGGAATGGGACTGGCCGAATCGACTTGCATGGGAACCTTGTCCTAAAAGGCCTTACACTTCAGTACCACAACCATATTACTTCAAATTTTATATTAGTCAAGGAAATTTTTTAACGTGCCAAATGTGGATTATGTTCTTTACTAAAAAGGACTTATGATGTGGGCATGATTCGGATACGGGAAATATCGGACCCGGAATTGCGTCGGCGGATTGTTGAGGCGCTGGCGGAGGTGCGTGGTTGCACGACGGCCGGGATTCCGGACTGGTTTGAGCTGGATGATGCGGATTTTGTGGACTTGTTGAACTTGTTGCGGGAAGAACAGCGGGAGTTGGACGATCCGCGGATGTAAGTCGTTCAGCGCGCACCTGTCATGGCGATGATTTGTTCGCGCAGGAGTTGGTGGAGTTTCAGGGTTTTTTGGCCGCAATGCGGGGGAAACGGGTGTTGGTTGAAGTGGGAAACCCAACTGATCTCGCGGGTGGTGCTGGTGATGAACAGCTCATCGGCGTGCGGGATTTCGGATTCGCGAAGGGGTCGTTCGTCGATTTGCAGGCCCGCTTGCGGGGCGAGGTCGAGGAGCGCCGCGCGGGTGATGCCGGGAAGGACGCGCGGGCCGGCCGGGTGGGTGAGCAGCGTATTGCCGAAGATGGCGAAAAGATTGCTGGAGGAACATTCGCTGACCAGCCCCCCTTCGACAAAGGCGGCCTCGTCGAAGCCATGGGCGATGGCGTGGTTTTTGGCCAGGATGTTGGGCAAAAGGGCGATGGATTTGATCCAGCAGCATTTCCACCGTTCATCGGGAACGCAGCAGAGTTTGACGCCGGTTGACTGTCCCGGCGCCGGCAACGGGGGAAGCGGGCGGGTGTAAAAAAGCAGCGTCGGCCTGGGATGATCGGGAAATTGATGGTTGCGGGGGGCGATGCCGCGGGTCAACTGGAGATAAACCATCGCCTCTTTGGCATTGCTCTGGTCGATCAGTTTATGGATCTCGCGGGACAATTGGTCGATCGGCAATGGGATCGACAGCCCGATGGCCTGTGCGGATTGATGCAGCCGGGCGAGGTGCTCGTTGAGGGTAAAAGGCCTGGCGTTGTAGAGGCGGATGACTTCGTAGACGCCGTCGGCGAATTGAAAGCCGCGATCTTCGACGCCGATGCGGGCATCGGCCATCGGGATGATTTCGCCATTGAGCCAGATCAGGTCGGTCATCGGCGCCTCGGTGCAATCTTAACCATGTTCCTTATAATCGGCCAACCAACATGGTTTCCAGTGATCCAACTTCGACGGCGTGGGATGAATCCTCATTGCGCGATCCGCATCACGCGGCCGACAAACGCGGGCGGGTGCAGCGGATGTTCTCGGCGATCGCCCCCAGTTATGACCTGAACAACCGTTTGCACAGCCTGGGGATGGATCAATGGTGGCGAAAGAAGGCGGTGAAACTCGCCGGATTGAAAGCGGGCGAGCGGGTGGTGGATGTGGCGTGCGGGACGGGGGATTTGACGCTGCAATTTGAACGAGGGCTGAAGAAACTGGGGGAAGATTCCGGCCCGGCAAAGGTGTTGGGCGTGGATTTCACCTATGCGATGCTCCCCATCGCGGTGCGCAAGGCGGCCGGGCGGGGATCGCCGGCGCGATACATCAATGGCGATGCGCAGGGTCTGCCGCTGGCGGATGGATGTTGCGATGTGGTGTCGATCGCGTTTGGGATTCGCAACGTGCAGGAACCGGAACGGGCGATGCGGGAATTTGTGCGTATTCTGCGGCCGGGCGGTCGGGTGATCGTGCTGGAATTTTCGCTGCCGGAAAATCCGGTGCTGCGTGGGATGTACAATCTTTATTTCCGCAAGATTCTGCCAATTTCGGCCACATGGATCAGCGGGGATCGGTCGGGGGCGTATAAGTATCTGCCGGAATCGGTGAACACGTTCATCGGCCGGGACCGGATGATGCAGATCATGCGCGAGGCGGGATTGAGCGAGGTCCGGCAGGTGGCGATGACGTTTGGGGTGTGTGTTTGCTATGTGGGGATGAAGAAGTAGACGGGGTGTTCCCAAAACCGGACATTTCTACTTTGCTAAGATCGGACATTACATTTTCTACGACACCATCTGAAAAAAACATTGACATCTGGATGTCCGATACTATCCTGTGAAGGATCGGGTTCTTTCATGGAGAAAGGATCGTTCACAAAAAGAGCCGGGAAGGCTCTGGAACATTTCAGCATTGGGGAAAAACATGACCGATTTCTCGCCGTCGTCCGGATATGCGCGCCGTGGGGGGGGGGGGCGCAAGGCGTCATCCGACCTGAGCATTTATATTTGAATCATTGGAATGGCGGTGGTCGCCCCGCTGTGGTGGAGGCGCTGGAACGGCGGGTGATGTTGGCTGATGACCCCTCTGATCGGCACGATCAGCGACTCGGTCATGCTGGGCACGGCCATCCACGTCGATGCGATCGGTTCCAACTTCGACGGCCAATCGCCCCAGAACCTCGACATCCAGTGGGATTTTGGCGACACCGACGCCTCGGGCCGGGATCAAAATCACAACCGGATGCGCGGTTTCAACGCCGCCCACCTGTACACGGCTCCGGGAACCTACACCATCGGCCTGACAATCACCGACCCCCTGGGCAACGCCACACAGGCCACGCGGCAGGTCACCATCGCCCCCGACACCCGCACCCTGCTGACGGTCAACAGCCAAAGCCAGCTCAATTCGCTCAACAACATCGCCTCCAACACCCGCGTTGAATTTGTCGGCTCCGCCTTTTCGCTCACCCACTCCATCGGTCTTGGCGGCAACGTCGTGCTCACCAGCGCCAACGCCGATGGGAGCCGCACGCGATTGAACGCGGTGGATGGGTTGTACGAGTTTTTCACCGTCAACGGCAACAACGTCACCATCGGCGACCTGTCGTTGGACACCCCCTCGCGCGCGGGCGTCGGCGGCAGCGCCGGCACGGCGATGGGGTTTGAAGCCTCCGGCCAGCGGCAGAACCTGACGCTGGAAAACTGCGAGCTGCTGAACCTCAACCACGTGTTCGTCGGCAATTCCAAGCCCGCCGGCGTGCTGTTCCAGGACAACGCCGCCCCGGTCGTCGGGGGGCTGCGCGGCCACATCGCCTGGGCCGAAGGGTCGCGCTGGACGTATGTCGGCAACACCACCGCCAGCAACAGCCAAAGCATCATCACCGCCGCCACGAACATCAGCCTGATCAACATCTCCGACAACAGCTTCAGCCGATCCGCCAGCGGCGGTGTGAGCCTGGACTACGGGCCGGAATACATCTACATCGGCGGCAACAAGTTCAACCGGGCCAAGACGCAGACCAACGGCACCTGGACGGGCGTCATCGTGGACAAGGCGCGATACATCCGTTTTGAACGCAACGACGTCAACCAGGCGGACATCATCGTCCGGGCCGGCACCGCGCAGACGACCTTCACCAACAACGTCTTCACCTATGAGAGTAATTTCTACGCCGCCTTCCAGTTCAACCTGGGGTATGATGCGGGCAAGGGATTGACGGTTGAAGACATCGTCGTCTCCCACAACACCCTTCGACCCAACGGATTCGGCATGGCGGGGTTCATGGTCCATAACCCGCCGTCGGGCCTGACGATCGAGGGCAACCTGTTTGATGCCACGGGGATGGGGGTCGGGGTTGAGCAGCGGTCGGGGATGTACACCAAGGTGCCGCTGTCGGCGTTGACGATTGGGAACAACGCCTGGGTGCTGCCCTCGGCCGGTTACAATGGAGCCTATCAATACAA
>JADYZN010000037.1 GCA_020853095.1 Phycisphaerales bacterium
CGGTGTTGATGTCGGAATCATCCGAAATGGCGTAGCTGCCGCTGTTGTTGAGCGTTGCGGCGTTTTGCAGGTACGGGCCGTAGCCATTGATGCCGGACTGGGTGGTGTTGCCCTGCAGGTTGAGCGTTCGGCCATAGAGAGATAAGTAGCCATTATTGGCATTGACCGTGGCGTCACCCGTGACGGTGGTCGATCCGTTGTCGCTCATGTTGCCGTAGGTCCAGTTGAGGGTGTTGGCGGTGAGGTTGAAGGTCCCATCGATCGCGCCGCCGGTGAGATTCAGCGTACCGATGCCGTAGGAGGCGTCGAGCGTGACGGTGCCGCCGGTGATAAAGGCGTTTTCGCCTGTTGTGTCTGGCACGCCTGTGGGGGTCCAATGGGCCTGGTCACCCCAGATGTTGGTGGTTCCATCCCAAATGTGGTCCTGTGCCCGTGTCATGCCGGACAGGGCGGCCGCGGCGGCCGCGGCCAAAATGAGCAGTGTTTTTCTGGACATGATGAAGACTCCCTCTTCCGGACTGTTGGCCTTGGCGCCGGATACGCCTGATGGATGCTCCCGTCCGCCATGAAATTGGCGAAATAATGCGGGAACATGGCCAAGAAACCCGCCGACCGGCGATTAACCGGACGGCGAGTAAATTTTCTCACCTTCGATTTCTCCGCCGGCGCAGCAACGACAGGCCGGCCATAGCCAGGACACAAAGCGTTCCCGGTTCGGGGACGGGGGTAAGTGAGAATTGGATGTCGAACCCAGCGCCGGCGTGAGGCGGAATCCACACCGCTCCGACGTAGCTCTGGTCGGCCATCGCTGACAGTTCCAGGACGTAGCTACCCGGAGCGAGCGTTCCGCTGGTACTGATGGGCGTTGAAGGCACAACGGCTCCGAAGTCCTCAATGGATGGGGCGCCGCCGACCGGTGTCATCGTCAAGCCTGCGGCGGCATTGCCTCCAAATTGGTTGGCGAACACCATGGACAGATTGCCGGAGAGGGCGTAGGTGTAGGACTGGCCCGTGAGCGTGAAAACGAGCGTATAGGTGCTTTCAGAATGGGCGTTGAAAGTTTGCCCGTCATCTCCCTGTGCGGTTGCGCCCGCGGCTCCTGAGGCATCCAGTGACAGGCTGTTGACACCTTGAAAGACCGTGAAAGAGGCGTTTGATTGTGCGTTGGCGCCGGGCAGAAATGCGATGTTGGAAGGGCTTGGCGGCGCCCCATGACTGAAATTTGGATTCGGCACCAGTGGGTCGCCGCTGCTGGCACTGACCGTCGAAGGGCCTGTGCCGCTGTCGCCGTGGATGTCCGCATCTGGCATTGACATGGTCGGGCCGGCATCGGCCATTGTGCTTGATTCGCTGGAGTCCATAACAATTGCCGCGCGGGCCAGGCTCGCCCCGGCCGTCACGACGACGGCGGCCAAACCGAGTTGTACGTTCCTGCGTAACATGACCAACTCCTTCTCTATCCAGACTCTGGGCCGCAGGTGCCGGATACGCCTGATGGATGCTCCCGTCCGCCATGAAATTGGCGAAATAATGCGGGAACATGGCCGCGAAACCCGCCGACCGGCGATTAACCGGACGGCGAGGCATGGCATTGGCAATCATCGCCGCCGCCTTTTGCGGAAGGGCAGAAGATCGGTCCATCGCCAGCGACGGAACTGGGGTATCTCCCCGATCTCCAGCTCCGAAAGTGCGGATTCATTTGGTTTGTATTGTGTTTGTCGTATTTGAAATGACTTGTGGCTGTTTGTCCGCTTTGGTTTCATGTTGTTCTCTCCTCCTTCAAATCATGTCGCGGGCGATGGTTTGACGCCGCGCGGCGTCCGACTTTGCGGTTTGCCACCGGTCGACACATGGGCTGAGATGGGGCATTTTCCGGTGGTTTGCGGGTGTCGCAGCATCTGGGACAGCAGTTGCACCCGGCCGCGCACTCCAAAATGCTGGTAAATTTCCTGGACGTACTTGTGAACCGAGTTGAACGAGATGCCCAGCCTGGCGGCGATTTCCCGTTGGGTCATGCCGCCGCGCAGCAGTTGCAGTGTGCGTGAGAGGTGGGTCGGCAGATGCGTGCCGCCCCCCCGCGAGGGCAAATCCTGATCGGGGCGGAAGCTGGAGAGTTGTTTCATCATGGCGATCGAAATGAATGCAAAATGCACATGGTTTTCAAAAATCGAGCACGATGAATTGATAATTGCCCGCATCCGCCGCCGTGACAGCGATGACTTGATTCATGATTCCACATCCCGTTGACATCGCGGGACAAAATACGCTTTGCGTCTCTGTCCATTCAACCCCCCTAAAATGAGGGATGTAACATCATGCGAACATCCAAACGACCGCATCAAGGATTACTTGATATTGAAGTGGATTGCCGATTTGATGTGATGATTCAGCCGAGGATATTTTACACCACTCCGAAATTATGATACAAACTTGGCACGAGGCTCAAGTCCATAGCTACAAACGGGAGGAACAATGGGACGGTCCAATCGATACACCGATGCCGAGGTGCGCGGGATGTTGCGTCTGGCCAGGGAATTGGCGGAGATGCCGAGCGATCGGGATGTTCGAACGACGCACATGCTTACGGGTTTGTGCGGGCTGGTGGGGGCCAAGGGGAGCAGCAGTTTTCTGGCCCGGCACGAAGTGGTTCAGCGTAAGCGGAAGGTGACGGTGCTGTCGGGTCAGTCGGAGGGATTGCAGGACAGGTCGGCCCAGGAGGCGATTCAGCAGTATTTGTCTACCATGGTGCCGACCGATCCGCTGGCCGAGCCGTTGTATAGTGCGCCGGGCCGGCAGGTGACGATGGGGCGTGAGCAGATCATGGATCGCCCCCAATGGCATTATTCGGAGCATTTTAATGAGGTGCGTTGCGCGATCGGCATCGACGACTGCATCGCCACGAAGATCGTGCTGGGGTCGGGTCTTCATGTGATGACGGTGTGTGTGCATCGGGCGCCGGGGGAACGGCCTTTTACGCGGCGGCAGTGGGAGATATTGGACCTGTTTCACAGCGAAATGTACCGGCTGTTGGATGTGAGGTCGGCCAAGCCGATGATGGCGCTATCGCCGCGGATGAGGCAGGTGCTGGAGTGCATGCAGAGGGGGGACGGGCCAAAGCAAATTGCGATCAAGCTGGGTTTAAGTGTTTATACGGTGCGGGATTATGTCAAAAAGCTGTATGAACGGTTTAATGTGAGCGGGCAGAGGGAATTGCTGGGGTGTTTTGTGCGGCAGCCGGGAGAAGCGGTTGCGGAGGATCAGGCTCAGGCCGGGGAAGAGGTGCCATCTGGCCCGGCGACGACAGAGGCCCTACAATAATCTCCATGCGGGAAGAACGTGGACAGATCAAAGGGGATGTGGTGGTCTATGAAGCGTTCACGCTTTGGGGATCGGTGGCCGGCGACGTGAAGGTCATCAAGGGGGGCAAGATGTATCTGCGAGGGGCGATATACGGCAACCTGACGGTCGAGCCGGGGGGGCGGGTGCATATCCTGGGGAACGTATCGGGAGACCTGATTGTATCGCCCAAGTCCAAAGTGATTCATTCGGGGATCATCGGCGGCGATGCGATCAACGAAGGGGGCCGGCTTTACATCGATGCCACGGCTCGCATCCTGGGCAAGACCCGAACCTATTCGGGAGACACCGAGGTCAAAAAACAGGTGGCATTCGGCGACCCCATCCCCGATGATGATGCCCGCCGGAAAATGTGGCGGATTGACGATGACATCGATCATCGCAAACGGCTGCAAAAATAAACCTCGACGGCTGTTGCGGGTGGAGGTTGCTCCGATTGTAATTTGTCACGGAGCAGGCCGAAGAACAAATGCGATCACATAAGACAAATCATTTGGCAGAGGTACAGTCATGAACACGCAGGATCAAGACGGCCAATGCGCGGTTGTTGATGCGACAAACATTGTTCCCGCCAAGCTCGATTACAGCCTGACCGGCGAAAATGCCGCGCGCGCCATCGAACGCGGGCTGGCCGAGGCGGATTGGTATCAATGCCCGATCCCGCGACAGGAGATGCGACAACTGCTGGTTAGGCGGAATGGTCCGGCCATTCGGGACACGATCCTGTGGTTCGCATTGATTTTCGGTTCGGCATACGCCACTTATGCGCTGTGGGGTTCATGGTGGGCGGCCATTCCCTATCTGATCTACGCGGTGTTGTACGCTTCCACATCCGACTCTCGCTGGCATGAAACCAGTCACGGCACGGCGTTCAAAACCGACTGGATGAACAACGTGCTGTACGAAATCGCCTCCTTCATGGTGATGCGAGAATCGACCGTGTGGCGATGGAGCCATACGCGACACCACAGTGACACGATCATCGTCGGACGCGACCCGGAGATCTCCGTGCCGCGGCCGCCCGATATCCGCAAGATGGTGTTGAAGTTCGTCGGCCTGCCCCTGTACTGGCCCTATTTCTCCTCGATCGTCCGTCATTCGCTGGGCGGGATGACCGGTGCGGAGAAGACGTTCATTCCTCCGGAAGAATTCGGCAAGATTCACTTTCGCGCCCGGATTTATCTGCTGATTTACGCGGCGGTCATCGCACTGGCGGTTTATACGAGAAGCATTCTGCCTTTGATGTTCATCGGGTTGCCGCACATTTTTGGAACCTGGTTGATGCTGCTCTACGGCTGGACGCAGCACGCCGGCCTGGCCGAGAACGTGCTGGATCACCGGCTGAACTGTCGAACCGTCTACATGTGCTGGGTTCATCGTTATCTGTATTGGAACATGAACTACCACGTTGAACACCACATGTTCCCGTTGGTTCCCTACCATGCGCTGCCGAGATTGCACGCGGCGGTCAAGGATGACATGCCCGTGCCGTATCCGTCTTTGCTGGCCGCATGGAAGGAGATCGTGCCGTCGGTTCTTCGACAGGTGAAAGACCCCGCGTATTACGTCAAACGCCGGCTTCCGGAGTCCAAGGCCCAGCGGCCGGCCGGGAACAATGGCCCCTCGGAGGTGAAACCGGACGCCGAAGGATGGCTCGAAATCTGCGCGGCCGCGGACCTGAACCGGCAGGATGTGATCCGATTCGATCACGGCCGCAAGACGTTCGCCCTGTATCGCGACGAAACCGGCAATCTTTATGCCACCGATGGCATCTGCACGCATGCCAACACGCACCTGGCCGATGGGCTGGTGAAAGGGACCCAGATCGAATGCCCGAAACACAACGGCCGGTTCAACCTCGCGGATGGATCGCCCGCCAGGCCGCCAATCTGCCGGGCGATCGTAACCTACCCGATTGAAGAACGCGCCGGCCGGTTGTGGTTGAACGTCGTGCGGGCCGGCGGGGCCGGCGCCCGCGAACAAAAAACCTTCACGTTTCGCGTGGTCAGCAATCGCAGCGTCGCGACGTTCATCAAGGAGCTTGTCCTCGAACCGGCCGATTCCGACCAATCCATCGAATTCACGCCCGGCGATTACCTTCAGTTCGACATCCCCGCCTATGAGCAGATCCGTTTTCGTGATTTTGACATTCCCGAACCGTACGCATCGGTCTGGGAACGCCAGCACGTCTTTGATCTGGTCGCTCAAAACCCCTGCGGTTCCAATCGACGCAACAACTACTCGCTGGCATCAAACCCCGACACCGAACGTTCATCGTTGCGTTTCAACGTGCGGATCGCCACGCCGCCGCCGGGGCAGGATTGCCCTCCGGGTGTCGGATCGGCGTACGTGTTCAATCTGAAACCGGGAGACCAGGTGACCGCCATCGGGCCGTTCGGTGATTTCCATATCATGCCGACGCAGCGAGAGATGGTCTATGTCGGCGGCGGCGCGGGGATGGCGCCATTGCGCAGCCATCTTTCACAACTGTTCGGCGCCGAACCAACGCAACGCAAAGTCAGCTTCTGGTATGGCGCCCGTTCGCGGCAGGAGATTTTTTACGCCGATTATTTTGAAGCGATGGCGGCAAAGCATTCCAACTTCACGTTTAACCTGGCGTTGTCATCGCCGCTGCCGGATGACAATTGGTCGGGGCATACCGGGTTGATTCACGATGTGCTACTTCGGAAACATCTGAGCAACCATCCCAGCCCCGAGTCCGTTGAATATTATCTGTGCGGGCCGCCCATGATGATCAAGGCGTGCACCAAAATGCTCGCGGAGCTGAACGTGCCCATTTCGCGCATTGCTTATGATGAATTCTGATCATTGCCAGCGAATGGAAGCGATGGCCTGAACGAAGGCCGCGCGGGCCGTGGATTGGTGGGCTAAATCACTGGTTGATCGAATCAAAAAGACATCCCCCTTGTGGATCAGCAGCAGGACGGTTTCGCCATAAGATCGGCCATCCGCGGTCCACGCGGTTCGCACCAGCCGGCCGGTGGCATCATCGACCGGGTGGGGTTGGTCTTCGATGATCTTCAGATCGGGGGCTTTTTTTCGCAGGTCTTCAATATAGCCATCCTTGATCATGCCCATGCGAATCATGCCCGGCAGATGGGGTGGCAGGTCGGGGATGTCCAGCGACAGGGAACAGTTTTGCGGCCGGTCCACTCCGGGGGGCATCAACAACAGCACATAATCTTCACTGGGATGGACGGTCCAGCTTGATGGATAACTGAGATGGATGCCATGCTGGGTGCTGACGAATTGCGTCAAACCGGATGGGGAGGGCAATGTCGCGGGGTTGTTGTTCAGCGTATGGCGGCGATGGCACCCCCCCACCATCAACAGAATCACAAACCAGCGAATCGGCCGATTCATCGTATGACCATTGTACCGGATCAGGGGTTGATCAGGGCATCGGGATATTCGGAGGTGAAGCGCGACCGCACGGAGTTGGCCTGTTGAAACGAAGCGTAGGGTCCGATCCGCAGGATGTGCTGGGATGCGGAGTTGGACGTCACGATGGGCGTGATCCCCATCCGACGAACGGCGTCGGCGGCACGGCCGGCGCTGGAGGCGGAATTGAACGTGGCCAGTTGGACGTAAAATTGCCGCTGGCCCTGGGCTTCGCGGGACAGTTGCGCCGGCGTGGAGCCGGGATATTGCTTCTGGACGGCGATGAAAGTCCGGTCGGCCTGGTCAAATTGACCAAGACGCTGGAGACTTCGACCGATCTTGTAAAGAACCCACGCTTGAAGATCTTTGTTTTCAAGCCGTTCATAGGCGGCCGACCATTGCTGGTAAGCGGTCTGGTAGTCATCCTGAAAATAGGCGACGTTCGCCAGGCTGGTGCGGATGTAGGCTTCCAGCGGCTGGCGAGGCTCCAGTTGCAGCGCCTGAACGTAGGCGACACGGGCGGCCTGAAGATTGGCCTTGGATTCGGCCTCATTGGATGCGACACGGGCGGCCAACGCGCGGCCGCGAAGGTACAGTGCCTCGGCCGAGGCGGGGCCGTGGGGTGTTCGGGCCAGATACGCATCGGCGGACGCCAGGGCGGAATCGATTTGTTGCAGCCCCAGCGCCTGATATCCACCGGCCAGGTCGTTGTTGACGCGCGGATTTGAGTTGGAGGCGCAGCCTCCGGCCAGTAAAATCATCGCCAGCGACGCGAGCGTCGTCAGGGTTAATTTGGACGTCCATCTCCATTGCGTGCGCGCCATCCATGCCTCGCTTTGGCTTAGAACCAGGAATCTGCCATGCTCTTTGAACCGCTCTTTGACCATGCCGCATCACAACCGCAGTCGATCGCCATCCAGGATGATCGCGGCACTTATACGTACCAGCAACTGGGTGCGATGGCGGCGGGACTTGGGATTTACCTGTCCGCCCAGTCAAAAAAGCCGAACATCGGCCTGCTGTTGCCCGCCGGTGCGGGTTTCGTCGCCAGTTTCTACGGAACCCTGCTGGCTGGCAAGAGCGTGGTGCCGTTGAATTTTCTGCTGGGCGACCGGGAAATCGCCCACATGATCCAGGACAGCGGCATCGACACGGTCGTGACCATCCCGCAACTGGCCCGGCGTTTGAAGGATCATCCATTGAAGGTGGTGGACCTGACCCAGTTGCCAACCACCCCGCCGGCGGCGTTGAAGCCCAAGTTCCCATCGCCCAAGGCCGATGACCTGGCGGTGCTTCTATACACCAGCGGCACCAGCGGCAGCCCCAAAGGGGTCATGCTGACCCATGGCAATCTGCAAAGCGACGTGGATGGGGCCATCGAATCGGCGCAACTCAAACATCAGCACCGGTTCCTGGGCGTCATTCCGTTGTTTCATGCGTTTGGGTTCACGGCGATGATGCTCGCTCCGATTCAACTGGGGGCGACGATTCATTACATCGCACGATTCAGCGCGGTGGCCACGGTACAGGCGATCCGCGAACACCAGGCGTCGCTGC
Source organism: Phycisphaerales bacterium (assembly GCA_020853095.1). Taxonomy (GTDB): domain Bacteria; phylum Planctomycetota; class Phycisphaerae; order Tepidisphaerales; family Tepidisphaeraceae; genus JADYZN01. The sequence goes on from JADYZN010000037.1 coordinate 8,317, forward strand.
TGTTTGGCGTGCCGAGCATGTTCGGGGCGATGTTGCATTTGAAAAACGCCTCGGCGGAGGATTTTCGCTCGATTTACGCGATCATCAGCGGCGGCGAACCATTGCCCAGGGCGCTGGCCGATGCGTTTGAACAGCGATTCGGCGTGCCGTTGTACGAAGGGTATGGATTGTCTGAAACCAGCCCGGTGGTGGCGCTCAATTCGCCGCGCGAACATCGCGCGGGAAGCGTGGGCAAGCCGCTGTCGTCCGTGCAGGTGAAGATTACCGATGAAGCGGGCAACGCCCTGTCGACAGATGAGATCGGCGAAGTCTGGCTCAAGGGTCCGATGATCATGAAGGGGTATTTCAACCTGCCCAGGGAGACCGCCGCCGCCTTGACGGCCGATGGATATCTCAGGACCGGCGATCTTGGCAGGCTGGATCGGGATGGTTTTTTATACATCACCGGCCGAAAAAAGGAGATGATCAGCATCGCGGGAGAGAAGGTGTATCCGCGCGAAATTGAAGACATCCTGCTGAAACACCCGGAGATCGCCGAGGCGGTGGTGTTGGGCAAAAAAGATGCCGCGCGGGGCGAGGTGATCGTCGCATTCGTTCGTCCCAAGCCGGAACAGGCCATCAAGCCGGACCAGGTGAGGGATTTTTGCCGCCAGCAGGGGCTGGCCCAGTGGAAATGTCCGCGCGAAGTGATCGTGATGGACGATTTTCCGCGATCGGCCACAGGAAAAGTGTTGAAGCGGGCGTTGTTGGATCAGTGTGAATCAGCGCCGTCATAGCGGACTGGCCTGACTATTGGATTGTTGCTCGACCGATCAAATCAGGCGGCCCGGCGGCGTTTGGCAAGCAACAGCCCGGCCAGGCCGAGCAGCGACAACCCGGCCGGTTCGGGCACGACCACGGTCACCTGCTCGGTGGTGTTGGGATCCAGTTGAAGCATCCGGGCATTGAGCTGGTTGATGTAATAGGGGATGAACGAATCGCCCGAATAATCGCCATCGACGGCGGGCGGGTCGGTGTGGGTCAGGTCGGAATTGAAATAGTGCGTGCCCACCAGCGCCAACTGGCCGCCGATGGACATGAACGAGGGACCGCCGGAATCTCCGCCGTGCAGATAAGCTTCATCGCCTCCGATCAGAAGGGGCGCTGGATCGTTGTATTCATAGATCATCGACCGCGTGCGTTTGATGACGACATCGTTGATGTCTTTCTCGTCGGCGTTGTCGATATCGGTCACCTGATTTCGTCCCAAGCGATGCGGCTTGCCATAAACGAAAATGGGAAGATTGTTGTAGTCATTCTCGTTGGGCAGTTGCACGATCGAATAGGTGGCGATGTTGTCGGCCGGGTTGATGGGCGCGGTCAGTTTTCCCAGCCACAGATCCGATGGCAGCCCGCCGGGCGTCCCGTCGATGGTCATTCCCACGCCGCTTTGCACGGTATAGGTATGGCTGGGGCCTGAAGGGTCGTTGTTTTCAAAAAAGGTGATCGATGCGCCGTTGCCCGGATGATAGTGGGAGGCACTGACAAAAAAACTGGGGGAGATCATCGTCGCCCAGGTTCCATTGCCGGCCAGACCCGCGGTGTTGCCAACGCCTGAAAAATCATATCCCTGACCAAGAAAGGCTTTGTCGAGACCAACGTAAAACCGGTCGTTGCGGGCATCATCGTAAGACTGGACCTGCAAATCCGCCCATGCGGGTGCGATCAAAAATGCAGGCAACAAAACCCCCAGCGCGAAACGACCCTTCATAAGTTGTTCCCTTCCAATGGTTTAGGCCTTAAGAGTACCAATTTGCCCCTGATTGATGCAATCAAAATCCGGTTCGTCGATAAATCGGTATCTCTCCGGATTCCATAAATCCAATGCCAACAAGAAGTTGAGTGACATCGCGTTGATCGGGCCAGGTTGCGGTTAAAACCTGCTGAAAGACCGATCTGGCGCAAATCTCCAGTGTTCGGGAGATCATCGTCCGCCCGATGCCCCGGCGGCGATGGGAAGGGACAACGTAAATCTGATCCAGCCGGCCGATGTCGCCGACGGACAAGACGCCGGCAATCGCCACGGCATCGGGACCATCCAACGCCAGGATCGAATCCCAGTTGGGATCGTCCAGGTGCAGCAACATGGACTGGGCGATGTCGGGCCGACCAAGCTCGGCCGCAGCGATCTGGGCCAGTTGTTGCGCATGTCGATGGCTGGCGCGGGCGGGAATGATCTTCAGCCCCCCCACCTCGGCGATTTGACCTGGCGCGCCGAGCATATGCATCACCCGCATCGAATGTCGCTGATAGCCATTGGCCAGAAGATGTTCAACCAGCGGCTGAACGTGATGGGTGGGCGAACCGTGATTCATCAACCACTGGCCGCAACAGGAACGATGGGCGGCAAAATGCTCCTCGACCTGTCGCAATGCCTGCTCCGGCGGCTGATTGTCGGCCAGGGCCGCCTGAATCACGAAATTCGCATCGGCCAGCTCAGGCAGATCGGGATTGACGATGGCCGTCCCCACGTCCAATTCGGTCTGTTCACCCAGCGCCTGCCCCCAATGCAGTTGTGTGCGAAGGAACAGACGAAGACGATCTTCATCCGAAGGTGAGACGGGGGTGGTTTGTATAACCGGCAGGTGCATGGATGACACCGGGATCGTTATACCAGGCCCAGCTCAAGCAGCGCGGTTTCGGACATGCGGTCGCGGCTCCATGGTGGGTCCCAGACCAGTTCCACCTCGGCGGATTTGACTTCACGGAGCACTTCGATGCATTTTTGCACTTCGCCGGGGAGCGTTCCGGCCACGGGGCAGGCCGGCGCGGTCAAGGTCATTTTGACGTAGACGGAATTGTCTTCCCGAACGTCGATTTCGTAAATCAGGCCCAGGTCGTAGATGTTGACCGGAATTTCAGGATCGAACACGGTGCGCAAAGCCTCGATCACCTTGCCTTCGAGCAGCTTGCGTTCGATGGAATTGGAAACATGGCCATCGGCCGGCGCGGTTGGTTGCGGCCTGGGTGCGGCGGGTTTGGGCGCGGGCGGTGGTGGCGGCGGCGGTGCGGCCGCGGGTGGTTCCGGCGGAGGCGCGATGTTCATCGGGTTGGCATACAACGGCTGCTGGTCGGTTTTTTTGCCGGATTGACGCAATCCGGCCGTCTCATCAATTTTGGTGGCCAGGCCGCGAATCCGCCCGACCATGGCGCTGAGGCCGTTGCGGCGGCCCATGCTTAAGTGCTGGTCCAGGCCGACCTTACGGAAAAAAGAATCCACGTCGAATCGGAGGATTTGTCCGGCGCGCTGGCCTGCATAGACCCGTTCCAGCAGGGCGATCAGGCCGCGAACCAGGTGGGCGTCGCTGTCGGCGACAAAATCGAGCACATCGACTGAATCAGGACGCAGCCGGGCGGACAAAAAGACCGTACTCTGGCAGCCATGCACGCGGTTGGGGCCGGTGCGTTCGGAATCGGGGAATGCGGGGATTTTTGCGCCCAATTCCATGATGTATTGGTGGCGGGCTTCCCAGTCGTCGAGGAATTCAAACGCCTCGATGAGTTCGGCCGCGGCCGCTTCGGGGGATTCGGCATAGGGGCCGGGATATTGAGTTTCGCCGGTGGTTGTAGCCGGGGCGGCCGAGGGTGGCGTGGGGCTGGCGGCGGCATGGCCGCGGCCGCGCGCCTCCTTGACCACTTTCATCATTCCATCGACCAGCCGGTCAACGTCTTCGGTGGTGTTGTACAGCGTGAACGATGCGCGGGTTGTGGCGGGGATGTTGAGGCGATCCATCACCGGCTGGCAGCAATGGTGTCCGGTGCGGACGGCGATGCCTTCGCCATCGAGCCGGGTGCCGACATCCAGCGCGGCGATCGTCGGGTTTTCCATGACGAAGGAGATGACACTCCCTTTTCGCCGGGCGGTTCCGATGATGCGCAGGCCGGGAATCTGATTCAGGCGGTCGGTGGCGTATCGCAGCAGGTGTTCTTCATGTTCGATCAGTTGTTTGAAATCGAACTGACTGAGCCATTGCACCGCCGCGCCCAGGCCGATCGCGCCGGCGATGTGGGGCGTGCCCGCTTCGTATTTGTTGGGCAGGTCAGCGTAAATGGTCTTCTCGAACGTGACCGAGGCGATCATGTCGCCGCCACCTTGATATGGGGGCATCCGATCGAGCAGGTCGCGTTTGCCGTACAGGACGCCGATGCCGGTGGGTCCGAACAGTTTATGGCCGGAAAATGCGTAGAAATCCGCGTCCAGCGTCTGCACGTCCGTGGGATAATGCGCCACCCATTGCGCGCCGTCGATCAGCGCCTTGGCGCCGACCTGGTGGGCGAACTGGATGATGGCGGCGACGTCGTTGATGGTCCCCAGCGCGTTGGAAAGATGCGTGATCGCCACCATCTTCGTGCGTTCGTTGAGCAGCTTGAGATATTGATCGAGCTGCAACTCCCCATTGTCGTTCATGGGGATGACCTTGAGCTTGGCGCCCATGTTGTGACAGATCATCTGCCAGGGGACGATGTTGGAATGGTGTTCCATCGCCGAAACGATGACTTCATCGCCGGATCGCAGGTTGCCCCGGCCCCAGGCGGCGGCGACGAGGTTGATCGACTCGGTGGCGCCGCGGGTGAAGATGATCTCCTGGGAATGTTTGGCGTTGATGAAACGCTGGATGGAGTGGCGGGCCTGGTCGTAGGCGCGGGTGGCCTCCTCGCTCAGCTCGTACACGCCGCGATGGATGTTGGCGTTGGTGTTTTCGTAATATTGCACCAGCCGGTCGATGACGGCGCGGGGTTTTTGCGTGGTGGCGCTGTTGTCGAGATAGACCAGCGGCTTGCCGTGCGCCAGGGAGTCCAGGATGGGGAACTGGGCGCGGATCGCCTTCACATCCAGCGGATTGGATGCGGGCGGCGTCGAGGCATTCTTCGGTTCATCGTGCGGCTTCATCGTGCGACCCCAGGTCCGTGATGCGCAAATCCTGCGGCAGCCCATGCTGGGCGGCCATGAAATCCTCCAGGCGTCGGCGCACCGGCACGACCTTGATCCGGCGGGTGATGTCGGCCGCGAAGGCGTAGGTCAGCAGGTGGCGGGCCGCGTCCAGCCCGACGCCGCGCGTGCGGAGGTAAAACACCATGTCCTCGTCCACCGGTCCGGTGGTCGAGCCGTGGGTGCATTTTACGTCATCGGCGTAGATTTCAAGCGCGGGCATCGCGTTGATCCGGGCATCATCCGACAGCAGCAGCGACTTGCTGTTCTGCTTGGCGTTGGTTTTCTGGGCATCCTGCTGGACGAAAATCTTGCCGCGGAAGACGCCGGTGGCCCGGTCGTCAAGCACGTACTTGTACAATTCGTGGCTGGGGCAGTTCGCCTTTTCGTGATGCAGCAGCGTGTGATTGTCCACGTGCTGGTCGCCGCCGATGACCACCAGGCCGTTGAGCGTGGACTCGGCGTATTCGCCGTTGAGGATCACGTTCAGGTCGTTGCGCGTCAGCTTTCCACCCAACGTGGCGGCCTGCGAGATAACGTTGCTGGCCTCATCCTGCACCACCTGCATCGTGGCGACGTGAAACGCCTCCAGCGATTCCTGTTGCAGCCGGCAATGGTCGATCCGCGAATCCCTGGCGGCGACGATCTCCGTCACGGCATTGGTGAAATAACGCCCGCCCGGCGTGCCGACGTAGCTTTCCACGATCTGCGAATCCGAGCCTTCCCCGGCGACGATCAACACGCGCGGATGCGAGACGGTGGATTGCGAAGCGGCATCCGACACGAAAATCAGGTGGATCGGCCCGGAGACGCGCACGCCCCGCCCGATCCGCACGAACGCCCCATCGCGCAAAAACCCGCTGTTGAGCGCCACGAACGGATTGCCATCGATTCGGGCGTGGCGGGTCAGATGCTGGCGAACTTCCGGCACATCCTCCTCGATGGCGGCCTCCAGGCTGCCGATGCGAACGCCGGACCCCAGTTTCCCGGCGCGTGACAATTCCGGCTGATAGATGCCATTGATGAAAACCAGCTCGGCCGCCGCTTCAATGCCAAAACCATATTGTTCGGACACCTGGCGCGCCGATTCGGTCAACGCGCCTTCTCCCAGCGCGAACGTTGATTGTGCTATCGGGGAGACGTTGGTAAAGCGCCAGGCTTCCTCCTTCACCGAAGGAAAGCCGACTTTTTCAAAACGTTCGATCGCGCCGCGGCGAACCTCGTCGATCCACGGCCGTTGGCGTCCATCGCCGCGCGAAAGCCGCGATAAATTCGACAGGTTCATCATGGTCTGTTCTTCAAGCTGGGTCATCTTCACTCCATTGCTCATCGCAACCGCTCATCAAGCCGGTTGGCTCGCCTCTGCTTCCAGCCACTCGTACCCCTGATCTTCCAGCTTCAACGCCAGGTCCTTGCCGCCGGATTTGACGATCCGGCCGTCGATCATCACGTGGACGAAATCGGGTACGACGTAATTCAACAGCCGCTGGTAGTGCGTCACCAGCAAAATCGCCCGGTCCTTGTCCTGCTGATGCAGCTTGTTGACGCCGTTGGCGACGACTTTCAGCGCGTCGATGTCCAGGCCGCTGTCGGTTTCATCCAGCAGCCCCAGCATCGGGTTGACCACCGCCATCTGGAACACCTCGTTGCGCTTCTTTTCGCCGCCGGAAAACCCTTCGTTGACGGCGCGGTTCATGAAGCTCTGTTCGATGCCCAGCAGGGCCTGCTTTTCCTTCACCAGCTTCAGGAACTGCATCGCGTCGAGTTCCTGTTCGCCGCGGTGCTTGCGAATGGCGTTGACGGCGGCCTTGAGAAAGTAGCTGGTGCTGACGCCGGGGATTTCAACCGGATATTGAAACGCCAGGAAGATGCCATCCCGCGCCCGTTCCTCGGCCGATTCCTCCAGCAGGTCCCTGCCGTTGTAGGTGACGGTCCCCTGGGTCACTTCGTAGGTTTCACGGCCGGCCAGCACCTGGCACAGCGTGCTTTTCCCCGAACCGTTTTTGCCCATGATGGCGTGAACTTCGCCGCGGCCGATCGACAGATTCACGCCTTTGAGAATCTCCCGGCCCCCCGCCGCCGCCACCCGTGCATGAAGATTTTGAATTTCAAGCAATGCCATGATATCGATGTCCTTCGTATTCAGCCGACGCTGCCTTCGAGGCTCACGCCAAGCAGTTTTTGCGCTTCGACCGCGAATTCCATGGGCAGTTCGCGGAACACATCCTTGCAGAACCCGTTAACGATCATGTTGACCGCATCCTCCAGCGAGATGCCGCGGGTCTTGCAATAAAACAGTTGATCCTCGCCGATTTTGCTGGTGCTGGCCTCGTGCTCGGCCCGGCTGGTGGTGTTTCGCACCTCGATGTACGGAAACGTGTGCGCGCCGCACCGGTCCCCCAGCAGCAGCGAATCGCACTGGGTGTAGTTGCGGCTGTTGGTCGCGTTTTTCAGGATTTTCACCAGCCCGCGATAGGTGTTCTGACCGCGGCCGGCCGAGATGCCCTTGCTGACGATGGTGCTTCGCGTGTTTTTGCCGATGTGGATCATCTTGGTCCCCGTATCGGCCTGCTGGTAATGATGGGTCAGCGCCACCGAATAAAACTCGCCGACGCTGTTGTCGCCCTGCAAGATCACGCTGGGGTATTTCCAGGTGATGGCGCTGCCGGTCTCGACCTGCGTCCAGGTGATCTTGGCGTTGGCGCCCCGGCAGGCGCCGCGCTTGGTCACGAAATTGTAAATTCCACCCTTGCCATCCTTGTCTCCCGGATACCAGTTCTGCACCGTTGAATATTTGATCGTGGCGTTCTCCATCGCCACCAACTCCACCACGGCCGCGTGCAACTGGTTCTCATCGCGCTTGGGAGCGGTGCAACCTTCCAGGTAGCTGACGTAGGCCCCTTCCTCGGCGACGATCAGCGTGCGTTCAAACTGGCCGGTGTTCTGCGCGTTGATCCGGAAATAGGTGCTCAATTCCATCGGGCAGCGCACGCCCTTGGGGATGTAGACGAACGATCCATCCGTGAAGACCGCGCTGTTGAGGGTGGCGAAATAATTGTCCGAATAGGGAACCACCGACCCCATGTATTTCTGCACCAGCTCGGGGTGTTCGCGCACCGCCTCGCCAAACGAGCAGAAGATGATTCCCATCTCGGCCAGCTTGGATCGGAACGTCGTCGCCACGGAAACGCTGTCAAAAACCGCATCGACCGCCACGCCCGCCAGGATCTCGCGTTCCTGAAGCGGAATCCCCAGCTTTTCGTAGGTTTTCAGCAGTTCCGGATCGACTTCGTCCAGGCTTTTTTTCTTGGGCTTGGGGGCCGAATAGTAAATCGTGTTCTGATAATCGATCGGATCGTATTTCAGGTGCGGCCAATGGTGCGGCTCGGTCATCGTCAGCCAGTGCCGATAGGCCCGCAAACGCCAATCCAGCATCCACTTTGGCTCCCCTTTTTTGTGGGAGATGAAGCGGACGATCTCCTCGTTCAACCCCGGCGGCGCCGAGTCGGCTTCAATGTCGGTGACGAACCCCCACTTGTACTCGCGGTTGGCGATCGTCTCGAGTTCACTGGTTTCGGTCGGCATTCCCTAATCCTCAAATCAACGTATCCGGCCATTGCGCACGTTGTCCGCTTCTGCATGATCCATGCCACGCAGCGGCTGAAATTGCCATTGCCCAACGGAAACTTTAGGCGGTAAAGCTGCTGCCGCAGCCGCAGGTGCTGGTGGCGTTGGGGTTCTTGAATACGAAGCCCTTGCCCATCACCTCGTCCTTGAAGTCAATCTCCACGCCGTTCAGGTAAAGATTGCTTTTCATGTCCACCAGGATCTTCACCCCGTGGCTTTCCATCTCTTCATCCATGTCGGACTTGGGTTCTTCAGTCAGGTCCAACATGTAGCTGAAACCGCTGCACCCGCCGCCTTTGACTCCGACCCGCAGGCGCGTCTCGGCCGTGGGCAGGCCCTGCTGCTCGATGATCGACTTGATCTCGGTCGCGGCCCGTTCGGTCAACGTAATTGCCATGTCTACTCCCTATAATAATACATTTTAATCTTATTACTAAGACTTCTGCCTATTATATAGCACCCAGCCAGTACCATATCAAGCAGGGAAACTTTTTTCTTTGGATGATTTACTGAATCGGGCGGGTGGAGGGGTTGATTGGCGGGATTTTCAGCACTCCGGACCCCTTCTCTCCAAACCATGCGATTTCCCGATGCAGCAGGTCGATTTCGATCATCTGGTGCGGATCCACATCACTGACTTTCCATGTCAAAGGAATTTCCACCTTTTGGCCCGGCTGTAATGCCCGGCCCAAGGGTTCGCCGGCCAGGATTTTCTTTGGGCCGTTTGGCTGGGGTTGATAGGTCGTCACCTCGATGGGATGGCCTCCATCCATGGGGAAAGGCGTACGGCTTATATTGGTCACTGTCACGACCGCCTGCACCACCTGTGGATCACCCGGCGGTTGCCAGTGGCGAATTTCCAGTTTCGCATCGTAAAAGCCCGGCCGGTACGATTCGATCAGATACCGCTTAAATTCGGCCCATCCGCCGGTCGATACGCCGCGAGCCTGGCAGTCGGATTGGTATTGATCCAGAATCTCATCCACATCCTCCCCCCAGACGCCGACATGCAGATACCGCACGGAAAGCTGCTGTTTGACGGCCTGATCAAAGGATTGGCCCTGCATCATGGCGACCATCACCGCGGCCAGGCCGGTGCGGTCGGCGCCGGCGTTGCAATGAATCAAGACCGGCCGGGGGGCGGATTCGATGGCCTCCAGCAGGTTGATCATCTCCTGGTGGGATGGCAGCCGGTGCATCGCCATCGGCAGGTAAATCATCTCGATGCCCAATTGCGATGCGATCGATTCCTCCTGGCCGCTGCGCGAGCCGGCATTGCGGCTGTTGAGCTTGATAATGCTCCTGAGGCCATCGTCTTTGACCAGCCGTCGCAACAAATCCTCATCCGGCTGGGCCGAGCGATAGACCTGCGTCCCGTCGATCCGGTGCAGATTCAGCCACACAAATCGCTGGATCAGGAAATATCCAAGGCAAAACAGCCCCGCCAGGAGAATGCAAATCAGGACTCCCCGCGCGAGCCATCCGGTGGGATGTTTGTTTCGGACGGGTTGTGGGGTCGTCGATTCCGGCATGGATCAGGCCATTGTGTTCCATCGGCCGGCATGAATCAATTGCGTCAAAACGCCGTTGCGCCCTTGAAAACCTCTTGTTCCACCGATACAAACCCTGCGCGTGAAATTCAACCTCATCGACAAAATCGAGCGGATCAGCGACGAACGGGTCGTCGCGGTGAAATACGTCAGTTTGGCCGAGGAATATCTGGCGGACCATTTCCCGACGTTTCCGGTGTTGCCGGGCGTGATGATGCTCGAAGCCGCCACGCAGGCGGCCGGCTGGTTGATGCACCATCGCAGCGATTTCGCCTGTTCCATGGCGGTTTTGAAGGAAGTTAGAAACATCAAATACGGCAATTTTGTCGCCCCGGGCCATTTTCTGAGGCTTGAGCTGGAATGGTTCAAACCCACCGACACGGGCGGGGTATTCAAACTGACCGGACAGGTCGGCCAGGCCACGGCGGTTGCCGGAAGGCTTGAATTGGCCTACTTTAATCTCGCAGACAAGCAGCCGGAGCTGGCGTCGCTCGACGCCCCGCTGCGACAACACAACCGCCAGCGCTATGCGCTGGTCGCCCCGGCCCATGCCGCGGCAAATCCGATATTGAATTCATAAAACACCCACACTCTCGGAGTCACTTATGGCCATGTCCCGCGACGAAATTTACAAGAAAGTTCAAGGCGTCCTGGTCGATGCGCTGGGCGTCGATGAAGAAGATGTCACCCCGGACGCCACCCTGCGCGGCGACCTGGGGGCTGAGTCGATCGACTTTCTGGACATCGTGTTCCGCCTCGAAAAAGCCTTCGGCATCAAGATTCCCCGCGGCGAGATGTTCCCCGAGGACATCTTCAACAACGCCGCCTACGTCCAGAACGGCCGGGTCACCCCTGAAGGTTTGGTCGAGCTGAAGAAGCGCATGCCGCACATGGATTTCACCACCTTCGAAAAAGACCCGGACATCAACAAAATGCAGTTCACCGTCGATACGATTGTGAATTACATTGAAGGCAAAATGAAAGGATAATTTTACGGAACATCCAACCATGCACCCGCGCAATCCAATCGGACCAGCCGCCATGGGGCTGGGTTTGTTGGCCTCCTTGTCGATGGCCGCACCGCCGGCCGGGACGGTCGGGCCGGGGGTGCCGGGGTTTGTCGTTCGGCCGGGGTATCGGGTGATGTTGGCGGCCGAAGACCTGCCCGAATGCCGGTTTATCGAAGTCGGCGACCAGGGCGAGTTGTTCGTCTCCATGCCCGGCGCGGGGACCATCTTGGAACTGCGCGACACCGATGGGGATGGAACATTCGACCAGCGAAGCGAATTTGTCACCGACAAAAAAACCGTGCACGGGATGCAGTATTTCGACGGGTGGCTCTGGTTTTCAACCTCCGGCGCGATCCACAAGGCCCGCGACACCAACGCCGACGGCAAGGCCGACGAGGTGGTCACGGTGCTGGATGGGCTGGTCTCCGGCGGCGGGCACTGGTTTCGATCGATCCTGGTGACGCCCGATGGCTTTTACACTTCGATCGGCGATGCGGGAAACATCGAAGACCCGGCCCAGACCGACCGCCAGAAAATCTGGCATTACACGCTGGATGGCAAAAACAAATCGCTGTTCGCATCCGGATTGCGCAACACCGAAAAACTGAGGCTTCGACCGGGAACCGATGAGGTGTGGGGCGTGGATCATGGATCGGACAATTACGGCAGGGAACTGGGCGAAAATCGCGATCACCAACCGTTTACGGACATGAACCCGCCCGATGAATTCAACCATTACATCCAGGGCGGTTTTTATGGCCACCCCTTCATCACCGGCAACCGCGTGCCGCGATTTGAATACATCAAACGGCCGGACATCGTCGAGCTGGGCGAAAAGACCATTCCCCCCGCCTGGGCCAACGGCGCGCACTGGGCGAACAACGGCTTTACGTTTTTAAGCCGGGACTATTTCCCCGACCACCAGGGGGATGCGCTGATCGCGTTCCATGGTTCGTGGAACAGCTCCCGGCCGGTGGGGTATTGCATCGGCCGAATCCTGTTCGACGACGTGACCGGCAACCCTTATGGGCAGTTGAAGATCGTCGATTGCCTGAGCAAAGACGGACAGGTGCTGGCCCGGCCGGTGGATTGCGCGGAAGCATCCGATGGCACAGTGCTGTTTTCGTGCGACCAGCCCCGCGCGATCTACCGCATCAGCCGGGAATAAGGCATCGCCCGTTCACTGGCCGACTTCGATGCGGGTGTACGCTTCGAGGGTGACGTTGTTCTTCTTGAGCAACTCTGTGATCGACCCCTTGAACTTGTCGGGGTTGATGAACGCCTGATCGAGCAGCACCCGTTCCTCGTAGAACGTTCGCATCTTTCCTTCGGCGATTTTTTCGGCGATGTTCTGCGGTTTGCCGCTGGCCTTGGCCTGTTCGATGGCCAGGTCGCGTTCCTTGGCCACCACGTCCGCCGGCAACTGTTCGCGCGTCAGGGAGAGCGCCAATGGCTTGGCGGCGGTGATGTGGATGCACAGGTCGCGGATCAGCTCGTCGGTGGCATTGGCCGATACCGACACGATCACGCCGATTTTCCCGGTGATGGTGTACAGGTACAAGCCGACCTTGCCGGCGGGGTTGGACAACGCCGCCGTCCGGCCGACGCGGACGTTTTCGCCGGTCTGCTGGGCCACTTCGGTGATGTTCGCCTTGACCGCGTCGGCCTGGCTGACATCCGCCTGCGGGTTTTTCAGCAGCAGTTGGGCGGCATTGGTCGCCAGTTGCCGCACCGGATCGCTCTTGGCGGTGAAATCCGTGTTGCAGTTCACCTCGACCAGCGCCGCGGTTTTGCCATCATCCGACTGCACGCCGACCACGCGCCCTTCGCTGGCGGCGCGTTCGGTGATGGAGGTCTTGATCCCCTTCTTGCGGAATCCGTCGATCGCCTTTTCGATGTCGCCGTCGGTCTCGGTCAACATGCGCTTGCATTCCATCATGCCCTGACCGGTCTTGGCACGAAGTTCATTCACCAGTGATGCGGTAATAGCGGCCATTGCGTGTCTCCAATTCTGAAATCAATTGGCCACAGAGACACAGAGAACACAGAGATGAAAATCAGTTTTAGCCACGGATGGGGCACGGATGCGAACAGATGAAATTAATAATCTGTGTCAATCTGTGCCCCATCTGTGGCAAAATCGTATTTGTCTTTCTCAGTGGTCTCTGTGTCTCTGTGGCAAAATTATTTTATTCTTACTGTCCGGCCGCCACTGTTTCTGGCGACGATTGTTCTGCGGGAGTTTCGACTGCCGGGGCGGATTCCTCGGCTCCTTCGCGGGCGGATTCGGCACGGAACGCGGCCCGGCTGGATCGTTTACGCGGCGTGGCGGCGGCATCGGAATCGGCCTTGTCCACGCGGCCCTGCTTGCCGTCGATCGCCGAGTCGGCCAGTTCCTTGCAGATGATCTCGATCGCCCGCATGGCGTCATCGTTTCCGGGGATCGGCAGGTCGATCAGTTCCGGATCGCTGTCGGTGTCGATCAGCGCGATGGTCGGAACGCCCATCTTGCGGGCTTCCTTCACGGCGATGTGTTCGCGTCGGGTGTCCACGATGAACATGACGCCCGGCATGCGTTCCATCTTGCGGATGCCTTCCAGGTTGGCCTTGATCTTGTCCATCTCACGCTGGAGCGTGGATTTCATCTTTTTGGAATACGATTCGATCTGGCCGGTCGCGAACAGTTTTTCAAGTTCTTCCAGGCGGTTCAAGCGGGCGCGAATGGTGCGGAAGTTGGTCAGCGTGCCACCCAGCCAGCGCTCGGAGACGTAGTGCATTCCCGAACGCTTTGCTTCTTCCTCGACCGCGAAGCGGGCCTGCCGCTTGGTGCCGACGAACAGGATGTCCTTGCCGGAGCCAACCATGTTCTGAACCAGCTTCTTGGCGCGAAGCAACCCCTTGAGGGTCTCCTTCACGTCAATGATGTGGATCATGTTGCGCTTGCCGTGAATGTACGGCTCCATTTTGGGATTCCACCGACTGACGCGGTGTCCAAAATGCACGCCGGCATCCACCAGACCTTTAACCAGTTCCGCTTGTGACTGAGCCATAATGAAACTCCATCGCGACGCTTTGGTCGCCAGCCCGTGCGACGCCGACCGCCAAGACGCCGGCACCACAATGGGGCTTGTCTGTTAATCGAGATTGTAAAACAACAAAGAACCGTGCCGAGTCCCAATCCCCTTGCGGGCAGACCGGCACGGCTGGCCCTTGGCAGGCCAAGAGATACAATTTAATCCATCCCCATTCGCAATTCAAGCACAGCCATGGATTTAATTGCCCAAAATCTTCATCATTTTCATCCGTGACAATTCATGCCGCGCAGGTGTGGACTTGGCCGTGCCGGGCGGTTATGATCCCCGCCCCCGCTGCCAGCGGGGTGGATTTCTTTTTGACCAAGGATCGTCATGGCCTATAAGTTCAAGCCGAACAAGAGCGTACTGAAGCGCTTCCGCGTGTCCAAAACCGGCAAAGTCAAGCGTGGACATTCCTTTCGTTCGCACCTGTTGAGCGGACGAAGTTCCAAGAAAAAGCGTCATCTTCGCCGTTCGGCCATTCTTTTCGAGGGTCATGCCCGCAACATGCGTGAGATGATCGGCATGTCCGGGCGTCGGCCCAACCAGATCGCCCATGAGCGGGCGCTGGATGCGAAAAATCAGGCCGAAAACACCCAAGCCGAGTAAAGACAACAGCTTACAAGAGCCTGTCATTATGACGGGCCTAAAACAAAAGCAAAGGCGCGTTGCCTTTGCAGCCATGCCGCCCGAAGTTGGGAATTGTGCCTCTGGCTCCACCTGTTTGAAAGGATTGCATCATGCCTCGCGTTACCCGTGGGACGGTTCACGCCCGCAAACGCAAACGGATTCTGAAGCGCGCCAGTGGCTTTCGTGCCGCTCCGGGCGTGCAATATCGTCAGGCCCTCGAATTTACGCGAAAGGCGGACGTTTACGCCTATCGTGACCGCCGCCAGAAAAAACGGCATTTCCGCACCCTTTGGATCACCCGCCTGTCGGCGGCGTTGCGGGAACGCGGGATCAGCTACAGCCGGTTTATCCCCGCGTTGATCGCGGCGGGCATTGAATTAAACCGGAAGATGCTCAGCGAACTGGCCATCTGCGACCCGGCCGCCTTTGATGCGGTCGTCGAGCAGGCCCGCCCGCATCTGCACGTGCCGGCGACCGCTTAAGTGCTTGTAAACCAACAAGTTGGGATTGTTAAAAAGACGCGGCCATTCGGTCGCGTTCTTTTTTTGCGCCTGAACTATTTGTTCAACTTGAGGGTCATCCCTTCCTGTTCCCACTGTTCCACGAGGCGTTTGAGGTCGAACATGGTAGCGCTGAGTTGCTGGGAAATTTCAACCAATCCCTGGTAGAGCTTGGGATCGTTGAGCAGCAGGCCGGCGGTTCCCTGGCCTGTGTTGACCTTGTCGGCGATGGATTGAAAGGTTTCCAGCAATTTGGCGACCTGTTCGATCCGGCCGCTGACATCCTTGGCAAGCTGATCAATGTGCCCTTCGGTCTTTTGGATGGTTCCCTGGGCCTGGGTGGTCAGGTCGTTGAGTTTGGCGCTGGTCTGTTCGAGGGTGGCGCCGATGCGGTTGGCGGTTTCGGTGGCGGTGCGGACGTTGGCGACGGCGACGCGGATGTTGTCCCGCATTGTTTCATCACCGACGATGGTTTGAACGTTGTCGAGAATCTGCCCGACCTTGACCAGTTGCTGTTGGACGGTCTGAACCGCCTGATCGAGATGGATCACGAGGTTGGATTCGCGAAACTGCTTGCTGGTCAATTTCAAATCGGCGGCCAGTTCGGTGAACGCGGGCGGCAAAACGTCCAGCCCGACAAAGGTGGCGTGCAACTGCTGGTTGTCGGCCAGGTGTGGGCCGGATGGCTCGTTGGTTTCCAAGACCAGTGCCGCGCCCGAACCGATCAGCCCCTGGGTGCGGATGACGGCCGAGACGTTGCCGGGGATGGGCCATTTCTGGTCGATGCGGGCGTCGATAATGATGTCGCGTTGATTGTCGGCGATGGTGACGGCGGAGACCCGGCCGACGTTGACGCCGCGATAAAGGACCGGAGAGCCGGCGTTGATCCCATCCGCCCGGTCGGCGATGATGCGGATGGTGAACTGGGGTTCGACGAACAGGCGGGCCGGCGCATCGCCGAATTTCAGGATCATCACGCCCAACAGGATCAGCGATCCAAGGACCGTGATCCCCACGATGAGGTTTTTCTTGTAGGAAGACATTGGGGGCCTGTTCGGGATTTTTCGGCGGATGGCACGATAAAATGAGCCTCCGCCGCACGCAAGCGACGCGGGTCAACTGTAACGGTTGGATTGTGGATTGTCATGGGATCGAAGCCGATTCAATTTCTGCTGGCGCTGTTGACGCTGACCCTGACGGCGCGGGGGGCGGATGGGCTGCGGGCCTATACCACGAAATATTACACCATCCACACCAACGCCAATGCGGAGATGGTGCGCGAGGCCGAGGTTCGACTGACGGGCATGGCGGAGGAATATCAACGGCGGACGAGAGATTATTCGGCCGGCGTGGCGGGACGATTGCCTTTTTATCTTTACGGCGATCAACAATCTTATCTTGATGCCGGAGGCCGGCCGGGGACCGCGGGGATGTTCACCGGCCAAAAGTTGATGGCGGTGGCCGGCGATGAATGGACCGCGGCCACCTGGCACGTCGTTCAGCATGAAGGTTTTCACCAGTACGCCCATGAACGCATCGGCCCGCTGCCGATCTGGGTCGAGGAGGGGTTGGCGGATTATTTTGGCGAGGCGGTTTTCACCGGCGACCGGTTCATTTTCGGCATCATCCCGCCGTGGCGGTTGCAGCGCGTGCAACAGATGATCCGGGGAAACCGGTATCGGCCGATGGAAGACATCATGGGGTACGGTTACGAGGATTGGAATCGGGACATCACGATTGAAAATTACGACCAGGCGTGGTCGATGGTGCAGTTTCTGGCACAGGGAAAAGAAGGGAAACTGCAAAAGCCGTTTGAGGATTATGTCAGGCAGGTCAGCCACGGCCGGGCGGCCAAGCAGGCGTGGCGGGAGACGTTCGGGCCGATTCAGGATTTTCAGGAGGCATGGCGTCAATACTGGATCAAACAGGATGATGCGCCCTCGGCCAAGCTGTACGCCAGGGCGGCGGCGGAGATTTTCGCCAGTTTTCTGGCCCGTGCCCAGGAGCGGGGACAGCGGTTTGACACGTTTGGCGATTTTGAGAAAGCGGCCGGCAAGGGGGAGCTTCGCTGCCGCGATGATTTGTGGCTCCCGCCGGGATTATTGAAGGAGACGCTGGAAGCACAGCTTGAATCGCAAACCCGCTGGGAGCTTCAAAAAGAGGCGAATGGCGCGATTAGGGTCGTTGCCATCCTGCCCGATGACCGGCGGATCATGGTCAAAGTCGCCCTTCCATAAGCGGGTGTTATTTGCCGGACGAATTTGAGTATGATGGCCAGACCAACTTGCAGGAGCATCGAGTATGGCAGGACGTCTGGCGTGGGGCATATTGGGGGCGGGAAGCATCGCGCGGACATTCGCCCGTGCGATGACCCAATCCACCACCGGAAAGCTGGTGGCGATCGGATCCAGAAGTCAGTCGTCGGCCGACCGGTTCGCAGATGAGTTTCAGATTCCGGTTCGACATGGGTCGTACCAGGCGCTGTTGGACGATCCGGCCGTGCAGGCGGTGTATATCGCAACGCCCCATCCGGTGCATGCCCAATGGGCGATCAAGGCGGCCGGGGCTGGAAAGCACATCCTCTGCGAGAAACCGCTGGGCATCAATCACGCCGAGGCGATGGCGATCATCGAGGCCGCCAGGGAACACGATATCTTCCTGATGGAAGCGTTCATGTATCGCTGCCACCCGCAGACGGCGAAGCTGATCGAACTGATTCAATCCGGCGCGATCGGCGAGGTTCGGCTGATCGAGGCCAGTTTCGCCTACAACTCATCGTTCGATCCCGACAGCCGAATTTATGAAAATGAGCTGGCCGGAGGTGGAATCCTGGATGTGGGGTGTTATCCGGCCTCCATGGCCCGGCTGGTCGCGGGAGCGGCGACGGGAAAACCGTTCGCCGATCCGGTTGAATTTCACGCCATCGGGCACGTCGGCAAGACCGGCGTGGATGAATACACCGCCGCCCTGTGCAAATTCCCCGGCCAGATCATGGCGCAACTGGTGACGGCCGTCTCCATGAACTGCGACAACCAGGTGCGCATCTACGGCAACAAGGGGCACATCATCATCCCCGAACCCTGGGTTCCGCAGCGGGATGGAGGCGTTTGCAAAGTCATCGTTTCACGCGATGGCCGGCCGAGCGAAGAAATTCAGATCGAAGCCGAACCGCTGTACGTTTATGAAATCGACCTGGTGGCCCGATCGCTGTCCGATCGACAGGCCAAATCACCGGCCATGAGCTGGGCGGATACGCTGTCCAACATGCGCCTGCTGGATCAGTGGCGCGAATCGATCGGGCTGCTCTACGATCAGGAAAAGATGGATGCCCCCCGCCAGCAACAACCGCTGTCCGGGAAGGCGTTGACGGTTCGGCCGGATCACAAGATGACCTATGGCCATGTCGATGGATTGGATAAACCATTGTCCCGGCTGGTTTTAGGCGTGGACAACCAGAAACAGATGCCGCAGATGGCGGTGATGGCGGATGATTATTTTGGCCGTGGCGGCAATGCGTTCGACACCGCGTACATCTACGGCGGCGGAAAAAACAGCCCCGGATGCGAGCGATTGTTGGGCCAGTGGGTCAAAAGCCGCAGCGTGCGCCAACAGGTGGTCATCATCGAAAAAGGGGCGCACACCCCCCACTGCAATCCGGACGACCTGACCCGGCAACTTTTGATCAGCCTGGACCGGCTGGGGATGGATTACGTCGATATTTACATGATGCACCGCGACAACCCGCAGGTTCCGGTGGGGGAATTTATCGACGTTCTGAACGAACATCACAAGGCGGGACGAATCCGGTTGTTTGGCGGTTCCAATTGGACGATCGAACGCATCGACCAGGCCAATGCGTATGCCCGCGGCAAAGGTTTGAAGGGGATGGGCGTGTTGAGCAACAATTTTTCGCTGGCGCGGATGATCGAGCCGATCTGGCCGGGGTGCATCAGCTCATCGGACCCCGAATCCCGCGCCTGGCTGGAACAATCGCGGATACCGCTGCTTCCATGGTCCAGCCAGTCACAGGGGTTTTTCACGGGCCGATCCGCACCAGACAAAAAGGAGGATGCGGGCTTCGTCCGCTCGTGGTACAGCGATGACAATTTCGCCCGCAAGGATCGTGCGGTTGAACTGGCCCGGCAGTTGAACGTGGAGCCGACGGCGATCGCGCTGGCGTACACCCTTCATCAGCCGTTTGAGGTTTACCCGTTGATCGGCCCGCGCACGCTCGATGAGACCCTAAGCAGCATGGCGGCCTTGTCGATCAAGCTGACGAGCCGGCAGGTGCGGTGGTTGAATCTGGAATCGGATCGCCCGTAACGGCCGGTCGCGAATCGTCACAGAGCCGGGTGCTTGAGGGCTTCGCGGTAGATGCCTTTGAGGGGTTCGGAGGCGATGTTGACCCCGCCGTTGGATTCGATGGTGAGGGTGTAGAGCCGGTCGGGTTCAAACGGCCCCCAGACCCCTTGTCCGTTGGCGACGCGGACGCCTTTGGACTGGCGATACGCCTCATCCTCGGCCAATTTCCAGAAGTTTTTCCACAAATCCAGTTCAAACTCGCTGATGGCCGGGTCGGTGCCGCGATAAAAATCGGGAACCTGCCCGGGCGTGTCGATGGTGGCGGCCTGCCCCGGCTGGTCGTATTCGCCGTAGATGCGGGTGAACAGCGCGATGCTGTGGCCGCGCAACGGGTCGTTTTTGGCCACCAGGTCGTTGTCGAATTTCACCACCAGGGCGTCGATGTGAGCGATGTTTCCGCGAATGGTGAAGCGTTTGGGGGGCAGCGTGGTGGACCCATCGCGGGAATATTCGACGAACAAAAGGGTCGTTTGTAGCTCCCCGTTGACGGTTTTCTGATCCGTGACCAACACCTCGGCCACGCGGCGTTCATCGGTCAGTCGCTGGACAATCTGCTGAAGCTGGCGTTTTTCCTCCTCCAGCTTGCGAATCTGACGATCGGTGGAGAAATAGCCGTGATACAGCATCACGCCGGCCGTCCCGCCGGCCAACAAAAGCGCCAATGCCATGATTTTGGCGATGCCACGCATCATCGGTTTTGCTCCATCCATATTATCGGTCGATTGATGTTCGGGATAAAGGAAAATACAGTACGGGGCATGGCACAACAAGAATTCGACATCGGCAAATTCATCAATCCCGCGCAGGCGGGCGGGATCGAAAGTTATACGCTGGAGGATGGGGCCGGGCGCGGAGTGAGGGCATTGTGCATCAACACCGGAGGCGGGTTGCGCTATCGCATCCTGGTGGATCGCGGGCTGGACATCGACCAGGCGTTTTTCAACCAGCACAGCCTGACCTTCCTGACCCATCGGGGCGTCACCCGCCCGACGCGCGGGCTGGATACAGGAATTCGATGGCTCAAGGGGTTTCCCGGAGGGTTGCTGACCAGTTGCGGACCGTTCAACATCGGCAGCCCCACCAACGACCAGGGGGAGGAACTCGGCCAGCACGGAGAGCATTCCAACACGGCCGCATCGCTTGAATCGATTGTGCAGCCGGACCCGCACCGCGGCAGGGATGAGATGAGCCTCAGCGGGGTCGTTCGATATGGTGCGTTTTACGGCCCTTGCCTGGAGTTGCGGCGGACGATCCGGTCAAAGCTGGGCCAGAACCGCATCGACATCGAGGATGATTTTTACAACGTCGGCAACAAGATCGTTTCCCATGCGTGGCTGCTGCACATCAATTTCGGCTATCCGCTGGTGGATGAGGGTTCGGAATTGTGCATCTGTGAAACCAAGGTCGAACCGATGGACAACGAGGATTCGATCAAATTTTTCGCCAAGGGTCGAAACTACAAGCGTTTAAGCAAACCGGCGCCCGAATGCAAAGGCGCCTCGGTGGTGGCGCACTTTTATCCCAGGCCGGCGCGCAATGGATCGGCGACGGTGGGGATCGTCAACCGCAGGCTCAATCTGGGCGTGGCGGTGCATTACAACACGCGGGAATTCGGCCGCTGCGGCAACTGGCAGAGCCTTTTGACGCGCGAATACGTCACGGCGCTGGAACCGATGACCGGCAAGGTCGGCGGCCGGCATCTGGACCGGGCCGAGGGCCTGGTCATCGAACTGCAACCGGGCCAGCGGCGGAGCTATCGCTACAGCATCGAAGTCGTCAACGACAAGCCGGCCATTGATGCGCTGCGTGCGTTGAACCGCTGAGCCATCGCGGGTGGGCGCATTAGACAGAGCCTAGCCTCAACGGGTCTTGGCCTTGTGCGCATCATCCCAGCTTTGCCGCAGGGAAGCGGCCGTGGGCGGGCTGTAGGTTCGTCCGCTGGTGGGAACCAGCGTCTTTTTGGCGTCCAGATTCGGTAGAAAACCACCTTGGGATTCAAACCCGTGGGCGGCGATCAACTCATCGCACATCTGGACGATCTGGTCCAGCGTGAGCGTGGCGGCGGTGAGCGGGTCGAACATGGCGGCCTGATAAACGTGGTCGCGCCGGCCTTCCAGCGCCGCGCGGATGAACAACTCGTGCTGCTGAACGTGGGGCATGACGTAGGCCAGCAGTTGGGGGGGCAATTCGCCGATGGTGGTCAATTGCAGGCCCGCGCGATCCACCAGCGTGGGGACTTCGGCGATGGCGGTGGCGGGTAGATTGGCGATCGCGCCCCGGTTGGGCATGTTGCCGTAAACCACCGCCGGCGTGCCGGTGACCATCGCGTGAAGGATGGTCGATCCATATTCGTGGCTGCGTTGAACTTCGATTTTTTCGGCGGTTTTGCTGAAGGATTTCAAGCGATCGAATTCATTGACGATGGTGTCGCAGCGATAAAGGTATTCATCAATCGGCACGTCGTACCGGCCATAATGTTTTTCGCCGTGCGGGATGAAATAGGGGTTGTACTCGGCGTTGTGCTCGGATGATTCGGTGATGAAATATCCCAGCCGTTTCATCAGTTCAAAACGCACCTTGTTTTTTTCGTAGGTTTTGGGATCGTTCATGGCTTCAAAGAGTCGCGGGTAAAGGTCCCGACCCTCTTTTTCCAGCTTCAGATAAAACGCCATGTGGTTGATGCCGGCGCAGATGAACGCCACCTCCGACGGTTTGACGCCGATGTACGAGGTGATCTGGTCCAGCGTCCCCTGCACGCTGTGACACAGTCCCACCGCGTGGATGTCACTGGTGCGGTAGATCGTCTGCATGTTCATCGACATGGGGTTGGAATAGTTCAACAGCGTCGCCCTGGGGCACAGCTCCATCATGTCGCGGCACAGCCCGCTGAGCATGGGAAACGTGCGCAGGGCGCGAAACAACCCGCCGGGGCCGGTGGTGTCGGCGATGGTGAAATTCAGGCCGTACTTGCGGGGGATTTCAAAATCGACCAGCGTCGAATCAAACCCGCCGATCTGCACCATGTTGATGACGAAATCCGCGTCGCGAAGCGCCTCGCGGCGGTCGAGCGTCGATTGGATGGTGGGATTGGCCCCCAGCGCATCGGCCACCTTCCGGCAGAGGTCGGCGCCGACCTCAAGACGATCCCGATCGATATCCATGTAACACAAGGTGGCATCTTTGAATTCAGGATAGCCGAGGATGTCGCCGGTCAGATTCTTGGAAAAGACAATGCTGCCGGCCCCGATCATCGCGATTTTCATCTATTGAATCTCCGCAAGAGTAAATACAACAATAGTGAGCAATGTATCAATTCATTATCTTTTAACAAATAGTACAGTGGAGATATTTATAGTATATTTGTGACATGGCAGGATCGTTGCCACTGGAACCGTGGGTGCGGACCGATGAGCCGTTGTTGTGGTTGCGGAGCGTCGGCCACGAGTGGATCGACTCATCGGCGTACTATTATGATGCCCGACAGCGGAAAGACCCGCTGCACATTTGTTTGCAGTTGACGATATCCGGCGGCGGGTTTTATCAGGATGCGGCCGGTCGGCGCGTGCTGCGGGCCGGCATGGCTTTTTTGCACGAACTGCCGGGCGAGTTTGAATATGGATACGCCCCCGAAGTGGGCGGGGTCTATCAGCAGGTGTGGGTTGCGATCAGCGGGCCGCCGGCACAATCTTGGGCCGGACGGATCATCGATTCCTTCGGACACGTGCTGGATTTTGGAACCGCTAACGCGGTGGAACCCCTGATGCTGGCCATCGCCGGCGTTCGCGATGGAGGCGAACAGGACCGTTACCTGCAATCCTCGCAGTTGTATCAATTGTTCATGACGATGCTGAGCATCCTGAATCAATCCCGCGCCCGCGGGCCGCGAATGACGGCGGCGGTCTCACAGATCGTATCCAGGGCCGCGGATGCCAAATTCAACGTCGAGGAATTGTCCCGGTCGCTGGATATTTCACGCGAACACCTGACCCGTCAATTTCGAGCCGCGACGGGGGTCAGTCCATCGGAATTTCTGATGCAGCATCGGCTTCGGCTGGTGGCGCGTGAATTGCGCGACAGCGATGACAAGCTGGATCGCATCGCCCGGCGGTGTGGGTTTTCAGGGGCCAATTACCTGTGCAGGGCGTTCCGACAGGGGATGGGGTTGACGCCGGCGCAATATCGACGAAATCCCACCGATGCGATGCCGCTCGGCCGGCCGCCCCGGATGCATCGACTTGCCGGGCACGACGGGCCGGGATAGGCTTGAACGATCTTATTTAATGGAGAATCGCATGAGTCGAATGTTCTGGATCGCTGTGGTGCTGGTGGGCGTGCAGTTGGCGTGGGTGGGGCTTGGCCGGGCGGAACAGGCCAGTGAGCGCAAGCAGTACGACAAGCCGCCGGAAATGACCATCGACGTGAACAAAACCTACGTCGCCACGTTCGAGACCGCGCGGGGAAAGATCGTCTGCGAGCTGTTCGCCAAGGATGCGCCCAAGACGGTCAACAACTTCGTCTTTCTGGCCCGCGAGGGGTTTTATGACGGGACGACGTTTCATCGCGTCATCCAGGATTTCATGGTCCAGGGAGGCGACCCCAACGCCACCGGCCGGGGTGGCCCGGGATACAAGTTTGACGACGAAATCGACGGCAACCCCCACCGCTTTCAGGTCGGCTCGCTGGCGATGGCCAACGCCGGCCCCAACACCAACGGCTCCCAGTTTTTCATCACGCGCGTGGTGACGGACTGGCTGGATGGTAAACACACCATCTTCGGCCAGGTGCTGGAAGGTCAGGATGTGGTGGAAGACATCCGCCAGCGGGATGTGCTGAAACACGTCACGATTGAGGAAAAGTAATCCCGGTTTCCGATCCGGCGGATCCGGCTCAATTCATGGAGCGATGTTAATGAAAAAGCCGTCGCGTTGGTTGGGATGGCCGGTGACGGGTTTGGCCGCGCTGGGCGGCGTGGTTGTGCTGGGATTGGCCCGGCCGACGCCCGCCACATCCCCCGGCACACAGCCGGCCGCCGCGACACAGCCTGCGCTGAGGTTGTCTCCCAGCCATTTCGGCCCCATCGGATATTTTGAAACCAACTGTTCCCGCTGCCATGGGCCATATGGATCATTTTCCGGTCCGAATTTCGCAAAATTACCCCCCGACAAACTCCGCGAAATGGTCCTTTACATGACCCAGGGGCCGGGCAATGCGCCGCTGGATGAGACACAGCGCAACCTGCTGATCGAGTATCTTCAGAATCTGGCGGCCAAACGACCCTTCATCACGCTGGTGGATGTTCAACGCACCAAGACCGGCGTGCAACTGCAAGGGGAAGTTACCCCGGGAACCCGTGTTCTAGTCAACACCCCCAATCGCCCCACCGCCGCCACGGTCAAGGAATACAAATGGAGCGCCGACCTGCCGGCCGATGTGCCGGACAATGGGATTGATGTGGTGATCCTGCCACCGTGAGCGATTGATAATTTAATTGGCTCCCAAGCGATCCCGGATCACCTTCCAGGCGGCCGGTTCGCGGCCGTGGATGGATTGATACAGGGCGGAATGGTCGGCCGGCAGAATCACCACGTCGCCGACGCCGGTCAGTTGACTGCTTTGCAGCGAGACGGGGCCATCATCGTCGCTGGTTTGGGAGGACAACCAGTTCGAGGCCCTGTCGAGAGCTTCCGTGCAGGATTGGGCCGCCCACCAGGACATCGCTTGTTGTGGCATGAGTTGTCCGGCATCCTTGACCAGATCCGCCGCGATGCGGGGTGCGAACGATTGATTTCCCGCGATGATCGTATATCGCACGCCCGCCCGTCGCGGCCGGGCATTCAAGGCGGCCAGAAATTCCGAATCGGGCTTCAAATCCACCCCCGCCTCCCCCAGGCCATCGGTGATCATCCACGTCCAATGCCAGTCGGGATTGTTGCGCCACAGGAAAAAATGTTCCTGGGCCTCGGCCAGCAGTCGATAACTCGCCCAGCTCGACCCCTGGTTGGGCGGGGCGATCAAAATCAGATGGTCAATCCCGCCGGCGTATTGGTCCCCTTCGACATAATCCCGGCAGACCAGGCCGCCCATGCTGTGACCGATCAGGTTCACGCGCAAAGAAGGAAATGCCTGCCGCAGGGCAATCATGTGCTGTGCGAGAAGGTGCGCCCCCTGATCGATCGGCTCGTCGCTGGGGTAGCTGAAATATCCCACCTGGTATCCCGCATCCTGCAACAACCGGGACATGCCCTGCCAGTTCTGGCGATTGCAATCCAGGCCATGCACCAGCACCACCAGCGTGCGGTCGGGTTTCATGTCGGCGGGCAACAACAACCCCCAGGTCCGCCGTTGCTCGGCCGTGGCATCGGGGGCGGCCGTCTCGGTGAAAATCCGGACGGCCGACTTGGCCTGACGAAACGTACGTGGGAGTTTTTGCGGGTCGGCCATGATGATCAGGGCGTCCGGCTGAATCTGCACGTCAAATCCATCGCCCAAGGCTTGATCCAGCGCCTTGACGAATAAATTGCCCGCGATGCCGGTCATGGGGATCGAACCGGCCGGCATCCAGCCGGGCAGAGCCGGCAGGTGCATTTTTTGCAACAACGCATCGGACAATTCGGCCGCCGACAACTGTCCATCGTGCAGCGGGATGCGAATTTGATGCATCGCCGCCGACGCCGGAACCGCCGTCAGGCCGATCAACCCCCAGAAGATGCCAGCCAAAATCCATCGCAGCATGAAATTCTCCTGCTTCGGATCAATTTTCAATCGTAAACAATGATACCATCGTCAGTTAGTGTCACGCTCGCAAATAATTATAAAAAACGTCATCGGCTTGAATTGCAAGGGCCGATAAATAGAGTAATCTAGCCAACGTAAGAGCCGATGGGCCTTTGGTCGGGCCTGCCGGGGGGACTATAACAGGGTAATGGATCGATGGAGCGTGGCATCATTCTCATGATGTCGTCGCAGGCAGTGAGGGTCTGGCATGGATGAAGCAACATCGCTGACACTTCGAGAGGATCGCAAGACGAGAAAGGAAAAGGGGCTTAGTTATAAATTTCAACGGTTGCGAGAGCGTCTTCGCAAGGCCATCGAGAGCGGTGAATTGTCCGGCAAATTGCCCGGTGAACGCACGTTGGCCAGGCGGTTTCATGCCAACGCCAAAACCTTGAGCAAGGCGTTGACCGATCTGGCGGCCGATGGGTTGCTGGATCGAAGCATTGGCCGGGGACCGTACGTCAAAGGAACGGCCCCAACGGCGAAACTTCAACGGCCATGGCTGCTGCTGTGCGATCCCGGCATGGAGCAATCCCCGCTGGCCAGGTTGATTCTGGAGTCCAACCCATCCGCCCAGACGATCAGCGAACTGTCCGCACTGCGGCCGAGTTTCATCAATTCATTCTGTGCCGTGATCGATCTGGCGAAATCCACGCCGGATGCGATCCACCGCAACCTGATCATTCGGAACATCCCATTGATCACCGTCGGGCGCGAACCACAAACCTATTCGTGCCATTGCATCATGCAGGACCGGGTGGTGGGCGTTGTACACCTGGCGCGCGCATTGCTGTTATCGGGTCATTTAAGCATCGCCGTCATTGATCAGCACGACAACACCGAGGTCCACGAGGTTTTACGCAAGACCGCCGCGTACTGCGCGCCCAATGCCACGGTCGTTCGCGGCGTCATCGAAGACCTGCGGGAGTTGGCGCAAAACGGCGTCACGGCCATGGTCTGCGGTTCGGCGGATTGCGCTCAGCAGGTCCGCCAGAAGCTGACGGACCTGAATCTGTCGGTTCCACAACAGGTCTGCCTGGTGGCCGTCGGTTCCATTGAACAGGAAGCCCCCTGTTCCGGATATTTCACCAATATCCAGGAGGAGGCCCGGACGATTCTTCAAACCCTCCAGGACATCCATCAGCGCCGCCCCGCCACCCTCTGGATGATCGGCAAATACGTCGATCGCGGCACCTGCGACAGTCCGGAATTTCAGACGACCTCCGCCTCGATGACCGTGTCGTCGGATGTGTTGTATAGAAATCAAACTCCGCTGCCGCTATCTTCGATCATATGTCCATAGAGGTGATACCTTCCACGGATTTGCGAGGCGGCCAGGTCGTTCGACTGCAACAGGGGGATTATGACCGGCAAATCGGCTACTCAGCCGACCCGATCTTGACGGCCCGGTCGTTCGCGGACGCCGGTGCCAACTGGATGCACATCGTCGATCTGGATGGGGCCAAATCAGGTCAAATCGAACAGACGGGATTGATCCGGAAAATGATCGAAGCCTCCGGCCTGCGTGTGCAGGTTGGCGGAGGCGTGCGCGGGACGGCGGATATCGAGAAATTGCTCTCCATCGGCGCAGCGCGCGTGGTCGTGGGGACCAAGGCGCTGGAAGACTGGCATTGGTTTGAGCAACTGATCCGCCGGGCAGACATGGACCAAAAGATCGTGCTGGCGATCGACGCCCGCGATGGAGTCATCGCCACGCGCGGCTGGACGGCATCATCGGGAAGAACGGCCATCGAAATCGCTCAACTCGTTCGCGGCTGGCCGCTGGCGGGATTGCTGTACACGGACGTCGCCAAGGATGGGATGCTCAGCGGGCCGAACATGGATCAGACTCGTCGGCTGGCCGAATCAACCGACGTGCCGGTGATCGCATCGGGCGGCGTTGGAAACCTGGAACACATCCGGCAATTGACCCATCTGCCGATCTGGGGGGTGATCGTCGGCCGGTCACTGTATGAGGGGAAAGTGCAACTGTCCGAAGCATTGTCCCTGGTGCGCGGCGCTTAAATCTCCATGTCGATTTTTTTGCCACTGGAATATAACATGCCTTTGTCTTATACTCCGTTCGCCAAGCTCAAGGATGGCGTATGCGATGGCTGCCGATCAGTGGACTGGCTTTCATCATAGCGATCGTTCTTGGCGTGGTGTTGGGGCTGGGGGCGTTCACGTTCGATTATGGGGAGGGGCTGAGTTATTTTTCCACCGATCCCAAGGCGTGCGTCAACTGCCACATCATGCGCAGCGAATATGATTCGTGGCAAAAGAGCAGCCATCACGCCTCGGCGCGCTGCGTGGATTGTCATCTGCCCCACGAGCTGATTCCCAAGTTCATCGCCAAGGCCGACAACGGCTATCGCCATTCGGCCCGTTTCACGTTCAACGATTTTCACGAGCCGATCATGATCACGCCGCGAAATGCGCGGATTTTGCAGGACAACTGCCTCAAATGTCATGGAGATTTCGTTCACGAGATCGTTCGCGGCAGCACCACCGCGAAGGATGCGGTCAAATGCGTGCATTGTCACTCCAGCGTTGGGCACGGACCGATGAAATGAACGTCCACCCAGGAGAGGTTTTATGAGCAACGTGGAACCCGCCAACCCGCCGGCCTCATCGCCAAAACGTCGCGGCCGAATTTTCGCGTTCGTGCTGACGGTGTTCATCACGGCCGCGCTGTGCGTGGCCATCACGGCGCTGCTGATGAACATTTTTCAGCACAAGCAGGAGGCGAAAAACCCCTACCTGCGATTCGTCGACGTCACCGAGGAAACCACCGACCCGGCGGAATGGGGCAAAAACTGGCCGCGCGAATACGACAGTTATCTGCGCACGGTGGATGCCACCCGCACCCGCTACGGCGGCAGCGAGGCGATGCCCGAACAGAAACTCGACCGCGATCCGTGGTTGAAGCGGATGTTCGCCGGTTACGCCTTTTCCATCGACTATCGCGACCGCCGCGGCCATGCGTACATGCTCTTTGACCAGGAACAGACCGATCGGGTCACCAAGCGCCCGCAGCCGGGCGCGTGCCTGCATTGCCACGCCTCGGTGATCCCGACGTATCGGCGCATCGGGGATGGGGACGTGATGAAGGGTTTCGCCGAGGTTTGCGCCATGACCTACCCGCAGGCGCTGGCGGAGATGAAAAAGACCCCCGATGGAACGCCCAACACCGAACCCAACGCCCACCCGGTTTCGTGCGTCGATTGTCACGACCCCAAAACGATGGAATTGCGCGTAACCCGGCCCGGGTTCATCAACGGCATCCGCGCGCTGGCCGAATCCGATGCGCCGACGCCGCATCTGCCGAGCATCGAAAGATGGCGCAAAGGCGGCCACGCTCAGCCGTATGATCCCAATCGGGATGCCACCCGCCAGGAGATGCGCAGTTTCGCCTGCGGGCAATGCCACGTGGAATACTATTTCAAGGGGGATGGCAAACTGCTGACCTTCCCTTGGTTTAACGGCCTGAAGGTTGAACAGATCGAAGCCTATTACGACAAGGCCGGCTTTACCGACTGGAAACACGGTGAAACCGGCGCCGGCGTGCTCAAGGCGCAACACCCCGAATTTGAAACCTGGAGCCAGGGCGTTCACGCCCGCAGCGGCGTGGCCTGCGCCGATTGCCACATGCCTTACATCCGCGAGGGGGCGATGAAGGTTTCCGATCATCACATCCGCAGCCCGCTGTTGATGGTCAATCGCTCCTGCCAGGTCTGTCATCATTTTCCGGAGGAAGAGCTGCTTTCGCGCGTCGCGACCATCCAGGACCGCACGCATGGCTTGACGCAGCGGGCCGGCGAATCGCTGACGCAGATGCTGGACGCCATCCGCAACGCCAGGGCGGCCGGCGTCTCCGATGAACAGCTCAAAGGGGTCTACGACCTGCAACGCAAGGCCCAGTGGCGGCTGGATTTCAGTTACGCGGAAAATTCGATGGGATTTCATGCGCCGCAGGAATCAGCGCGGATACTGGCCGAGGCGATTGATTACGCACGCCAGGGGCAGACGGCCGCGATTCGGCTGCGTGCCCCCGCCCCGCCGCCGACGACAAAACCGGCCGACGACATCGAAGGGATCATCCCGGCCGACAAGGCCCCGCCCGGCTCGGATGTTCGATGAGAATCACGTTGCCGGCACACTGGATTGCTGGCGCAACAGGTCGCGGGAGGCGTTGAAAACCATCGCCGGCGTGACGCGGGTCATGCAGCGGTGGTCCAGCGGGCAGTATTTTTTCTGGCACGGGCCACAGAAGACCTTGACCGAGACTTTGCGCTCATGGGCGAAGTTGATTTCGGTCCATTGCGGGTCGGTGGGGCCGAAGATCGTCACCACGGGCGTTTGCATCGCGGCGGCGACGTGGCGGGCGCCGGTGTCGTTGGTGACGACCAGGTCGCAACGGCGGGTGATCTCCTTTAATGAACCCAAATCCAGGTCGGCGTCGATCAGGTCGGCCACCGATCCCTTGATCTTCCGGCGGACGGCTTGAATGATCGGGCGTTCGCGCGGCGCGCCGGCCAGAAGGATCGTCGCCCCCAATTCCTCCATCATCCGGTCGGCCAGCTCGGCAAAATACTCCGGCAGCCAGCATTTGGCCTCGCCATGGGCCGCCCCGGGATTAAACAGCACCAGCGGCCCCCGGCCGGCGGCGCCGGGACGGTGGATGGATGGATCAATTCCCGCTCGATTCAGAACCTGCGCGGCCGCGCGACGTTCGGGATCGGTGATGAACAATTGTAGCGACAGATCGCGTGCCGACGACCCCAGGTACCGGGCCAACCCCATGTAATAT
Source organism: Phycisphaerales bacterium (assembly GCA_020853095.1). GTDB lineage: Bacteria > Planctomycetota > Phycisphaerae > Tepidisphaerales > Tepidisphaeraceae > JADYZN01. The sequence continues at coordinate 39,623 of JADYZN010000037.1, forward strand.
CGAACCAGCGGCGTGGGGATGAACTTGCCGGCCTGTTTGACCGGCAGCAACTTGTCGGTCAGCAGAAACGACCGCCCATCGCGATCGTAACCGACCACCTGTTCGATCTTGGCCAGCTTGCAGACCAGCGCGCTCTTGAACGAATTGGGCAGCAGGACCGCCAGATCGAACCGGGCCGATCTCAATCGGCCGGCCAGATCGAGCAATCCCCGCCCGGCCCGGGCCTTGGTCCGGCCGGTGCGATAGGTGATCAACTGGTCGGCCCAGGGCATCCCCGCGTACAACGGCTTGACGTACCGCCGCATGAGATAAGCGATGTGCGCCTGTGGATACAGCTCGCGCATCGCCCGCAACATCGGCGTGGCCATGACCGCATCGCCCACCCATGAGGGCTGGACGATTAAAATTTTTGAAATCTTGGAAGGTTCGGACATCGGTTCGGCAGTATATCCGCCCGCGTGCCGCCGCCAAAGAGGTTGCGACAATCCAGTCGCGTCATCGCGCTTGGCGAATGCCGGCCATTGGAATATGGTGGGATGCCTCATGAAACTGGACGTGTTGTCAGATGAAAAGGATCAAGGCCCCTGGTATCGCACGGGGCTGAGTTTCACCTGCACGCAATGCGGCAACTGCTGCACGGGCGGGCCGGGATACGTCTGGATCAGCGACGTGGAGATCGATCGACTGGCGGAATTTCTGCATCTGACCCCCGCCAAGGTGATTGAACAATATTGTCGCAAAATCAATGACCGGTACAGCCTGACCGAGCGGGTCAATCGCGGCAACTACGATTGCATATTCTTGCGGGAAGTGCCCTCCCAGCGGGTCGTCGAAGGACAAACCATCCGCACCACCCAGCGGGTTTGCTCGATCTATCCGGTTCGCCCGCTGCAATGCCGCACCTGGCCCTTTTGGGATTCGACGCTGGCCTCGGAACAATCCTGGAAACAGGGAACGCAACGCTGCCCGGGGGTCAACCACGGCAAAAAATATTCGTTCAAACAAATCGAGTCGATCCGCACTGCCAAAGACTGGCCCAGGCAGGGACCGGGAAGCGACAGGTAATCCAGTTCGCTTGCGGGAGCGAACGCGGCAACTTAGGATGCCGACAGGACTTGCGAATAGAAGGAGCGGCATGATCTTGAAGCGATGGATGCTGGCAATCCTGGCGATGGGGTGGTTGGCGCTGCCGGGGTTGGCGCAACAACAAACGGCCTTTGATCCTCAACGGCACATGAGGATCGCGGAAGTCCATCCCGGCATGACCGGATATGGCCTGTCGGTTTTTTACGGGACAAAAATCGAACGATTTGAGGTGGAGGTCGTCTCGATCCTGCGGAATTTCAACCCGCAGGGGGATGTCATCCTGATTCGTTGCAGCGGGGCGAATCTGGAACACACCGGCCCGATCGCGGGGATGAGCGGTTCACCGATATATTTGAAGGATGATGACGGAAAATTTCGGCTGGTCGGGGCGTTCGCCTATGGCTGGCCGATGATGAAAGACCCGCTGGCGGGGGTTCAGCCGATCGAATACATGATGAAGCTGAACACCACCCCGCCGTCCACCCAGCCGGCCACCAGCGCCAACCCGGCGCCGATCCCGGACCATGCGCGGTCGGTGTCGCCGGTGCGCTGGTCGATTGGAGACATCGTATGGCCGGCGGGAACGAAACCGACGGATCACGCGATGCCGTTCGCACATTGGAATATCGCCCCCGATCCGCAATTGGGCGGCGGACTGGCCGATGCGGCGCAACTGCGCCCTCTTTCCACGCCGCTGATGACCGCCGGCATGCCCGCCTCGGCGCTGGGCCGGCTGGAGTCGATCTTCAAGGCGTACGGGATGATTCCGCTGCAATCGGGCGGCGGCGCATCCGCCGAATCGGCGGCCACCCAACCGGCCGTCGAGTTGGAACCGGGGTCCGTGCTGGCGGTTCCCCTGTTGACCGGCGACGTGGACATGACCGCCGTCGGCACCTGCACCGAGGTGCTGGGGGAGCGGGTTTACGGATTTGGGCATTATTTCAACAACGAAGGACAGGTTTGCTGGCCCATGGGAAGCGGGCGGGTCAACGCGGTGATCGCCAGCATGATGAGCAGTTTCAAGATCGGCGAGCTGTCGCAGGTTCGCGGCACGCTGCGCGCCGATCAGATGGTGGGTGTGGCGGGCGTGATGGGCGATTCTCCGCCGACCGTGCCGATCGATCTGCACCTGGTCTACACCGATGGGTCGATGGAGCGGGATTATCATTTTAACGCCGCCATCCATCCGAAGTTCACCCCGCTGCTGGCCGGGGCGGCGATCAGCGCGGCCGTCAGCAGCGCCCGCGAACTGCCTCAATATCACACGCTGGATTATGACCTGAAGCTGGATTTCGTCGATGGCCAGACCATCGAGGTGCGCAACACGGCCGTCAACAGCAGCGCCAACGAGGTGTTTTCGGACATCGGCCTGCCGATCATGGCCGCGGCGGAAAATCCGTTTCGGCAGGTGATGGTCCAAAAGATTTCCGGAACGTTGAAGGTGACGCCCAAGGCTCGCGAAGCCAGCCTGTTGTCGGTCAATCTGCCCCGGTTGAAATATCAGCCCGGGCAGACACTCAAGGCGTTCGTCACCTATCGGCCGTTTCGCGCGGCCGAGGAGATCATGCCGGTGGAGATGGAGTTGCCGCGCGACCTGCCGGAGGGAACGTATCAACTGGTCATCTCCGACTGGCAGCGATTCCTGCAGGATGAGATCAGCAGCAAGCCGTTTCGCTTCACGGCGGAAAACATTCAGCAGGTGTTCGACGTGTTGAACGACTACACGTCCATCCGCCGCGATGCGCTCTATCTGAGGCTGTTGCGTCAGCCCGACGGGGTGGCGATCGGGCGGGTGGCGATGCCGCATCTGCCCTCGTCACGTCGACAAATCCTGATGGACGCCGGCCGCAGCAACACCACGCCGTTTGTCAGTTCCACCGTCAAAATCATCCAGACGCCGCTGGTGATGAGCGGGGCCGCCGAATTTCAGATCACCATCGACCAGTACGCCAAGGTTGAAGTCGCCGGCAAACAGCCCAAACCTGAGCCTGCCCAGCCGCCGGCGCCCAAACCGGAACACAAATCCACGCCCAAGGCCGAACCCACCGTGCCGGGAGAGACCGAGCCGGGAAATTGAAACTGTCTTTCGGAGAATCCATGAACCGACTGATCGCCCTGTTGATCTGCACGTTGACGATGCCCGCGCTGGCCGTCAACACTTCGCATTGGGTCCACACCAGCGAGGCCGATTTCAAGGCCGGAAAGTTTGAAAACACCGTCGCCACCAACCTGGGCGACGTGAAACTTTCGCGCGCGTTGAAAACCCTGCTGGAACAGGACCCCCACGTCAGCAGCGTTTATTGCATGGTCGAGGCGCCCGACAAGACCATCTACGCCGGCACCGGCCCGGATGGCATCATCCTCCAGATCAAGGATGACAAGGTCAGCACCTTCGCCAACCTGGAGGGTTCGGCAACCGTATTCAGCCTGCTGATCGACAAGGAGGGCCATCTTCTAGCCGGCACCGGCGGAGACAAAGGGCGAATCCTGCGGTTTGAAAAAGCGGGCGAGGCGCCCAAGGAATTGTTTTCCGCCAAAGAGGTGCAGTACATCTGGGCCATGCGACAGATGAGCGATGGCGCGATCGTCGCCGCCACCGGACCGAATGGCCAGCTTTTTGAAATTTCCCCCGATGGCAAATCCCGCCTGCTGTTTGATTCCGACGAGCGGAATCTCATGAGCATGACCTCCGATGGGAGCGATGTGTTGTACGTCGGCACCGACCCCAACGGCTTGGTCTACCGCATCAACCGCAAAACCGGCGAGGCGTTTGTGTTGTACGATGCGGCCGAAACCGAAATCTCGGCCCTGGCGCTGGATGGCAACGGCATTTTATATGCCGCCACCGCCCAGGCCATCCCATTGCCCAACGGGGCTGAAAACCCCGGCATGACCGAACAGGTTGGCCGGCCGGAATCTTCCCCCGGCGCGCCGATCCCATCCCAACCACCGGGCAACCCCAATCCTCCGGCACTGCCCGATCCCAATCCGGGAGAACCGGAGCCGATCCCAAAACAATCCTCCAATTCCACCCGCACCCCGTTGCACATGGACATCCTGCCGGAAGACGATGGGCAAGCCCCACCCGAACAGGCCGCCCCGCCCCAGGCTGTCACTCAGGAGGCCGAACAACCCCAACCGGCGGCCCAACCATCATTGGCCCCCAACCCCAACGGCAATGCCATCTACCGCATCGACCGCGATGGGTTTGTCAACGAAATCTTCCGTCAACCGGCCACCGTCCTGGCGATGCTGGAACAAAACGGCATCCTGCTGGTGGGAACCGGCGACGAGGGCAGAATCTATCAGGTCAACCCGCAGGCCGAGGAGACCACCGTTTTGGCCAAGGTCGATCCCAAACAGGTGGTCAGCCTGCTGGCGGCCTCCGATGGGCGGATTTTCATGGGTCTGGCCAACGTCGGCGGCATCGCGGCCATGAGCGGCGGATTTGCCGAACAGGGAACCTATACCAGTGCCGTGCTGGATGCCACGCAGATCAGCCGACTGGGCAAAATCCAGCTTCGCGGGACGTTGCCCAAATCAACCACGCTCCAGGTGCAAACCCGCAGCGGGAACGTGCATGAGCCGGGGTCCGGCGGATGGTCGGATTGGTCACAACCCGTTTCCGCACAAATGTTTGTGAAAATTTCCTCACCCACCGCGAGGTTTTTCCAATATCGCCTGCTCTTCGGCAGCGAAAATGGCAAGGAATCGCCCGTGGTGGATTCGGTGGATGTTTCGTATCAGATCCCAAACCTTGCGCCACACGTGAGTTCCGTGCGATCCACCTCTTCTTCCGCATCCAATTCGGCTTCGATCGCCCCATCGAGCAACAATGGCCGTATCCAGGTGACATGGGAGGCGACCGATCCCAATTCCGATTCGCTGCAATTTTCGCTCTATTTCCGTCTAAACATCAATGGTCCGTGGATATTGCTCAAGGACAAAATGTCGCAGTCCTCGTATGAATGGGACACCCGACAGGTGGCCGATGGGCGTTATTGGCTGAAAATCGAGGCTTCGGATGTGGCCGCCAACGAGCCGGGGGCCGGTCGGACCTCCAGCCGGGTCAGCGATCCGATTCAGGTGGACAATACCGCGCCGATGATCGGGGATTTGAAATGGCTCAAGCAGCCCGGCGGGGTCAAAGTGACGTTTCGCGTGGTGGATCACACCAGCACGGTCGCCTCGGCCGAATTTTCGGTTGATTCGAGCGACAACTGGCAAGCGGTCTTTCCTTCGGATAATATCTTCGACAGTCCCGATGAGGCCGTGGAAATGACGGCCAAAGGGATGGGCGTTGGGCCGCACCAGATCACGGTCCGGGCCACCGATTCCCACGGGAATACCGTGTACGAGAATGTCCTGGTGACGGTGGATAAACCCGCCGACAATGGCCGCTGATCGGGCCGGAAGTATGATTGGAAAGATAAAAAATGCATTACCCACATAAAATCAGCAAGGTCAAGCGGGCACGCAAGATCGGTTTTCGCGCGCGCATGAAGACCAGCAACGGCCGAAAAACCATCAACCGCAAGCGCCGGGTCGGCCGCGCGGTGCAGGTGGTTTGATTTCACTGTCCGCCTGCCCGCATCCAGCCGGTATGAACGGGCCACCTCATGCGCCTGGGCATTCGCGCCAAGCTCGTTGTCACACTGATACTGTCGGGGTTGTTGCCGCTATTGCTGTTGCTGGGCGTGATCCTTGTGACGGTGATCGGCCAGCGCACGCGCGGAATCGGGCTGGCGTTGCGAATCCAGGCCAACCAGCAGGCGAACCATCTTTCCGCATTGTTGGCCGAACAGGTTCGATTTGTTGAACTGATCACGGCGTTGCCGCAAAACGTGCCCACGTTGCAGGTGGCCAACGCGGCCGCGCCATTGTCGGCCGAACAAATCCAGCGGATCGAGCAGCGCTGGCCGAAGATGACCGAATCGGATGAGCCGCTGCGGAGCATTCTGAACAATCCTATCGCGCTGTTGTGGCAATCGATCCAGTTTGAACAGCCTCGATATGCTGAGACGATCGTGACGGACGCCACGGGCCGGCTGATCGCGGCGACCAACAAAACCACCGATTATTATCAGGCCGACGAAACCTGGTGGCGGGAATGTTATGCCGGCGGCGCGGGCAAGGTGGTGTTGATGGGGGTGGCGTTCGATGAATCGGCAAGATCGTTGAACGGAGATCGGGGGGCCGTGGTCTGGCAGCTTTGCCTGCCGATCTATACGCCAGGACCGCCGGCCGATCGTCAGGTGGCCGGGGTTCTCAAGGTGCTGATCAACGCGCGCTGGCTGGGGGAGCAGCTTCAACAATCCGACAGCGGAGACCTGACCACCCGCATGTGGTTGTCGCGTGCCAGCGGCGAGCCGGTCAGTTTCACGTCGCAACCGGCCGATCTGCCAAAACTGCCCGACCCGACGGTGAAATTGTTGCACGGCAGCGAGAGCGGTTGGACGAAAATGAGCCATGTCCCTGGCCACGAGTTGATGGGCTTCGCCATCGTGCCGGCCCCCACCGACAGCGCGATGGTCAATTTCGACTGGTTCGTGCTGGTCTCCACCAACCGCGCGGCGGCGATGGAGCCGATTTATCTGCTGGGGGTCGTCATCCTCGTCGGCGGCATCGGATTCATCACGCTATTTTTCCTGCTGGGATGGCTGATCGCCCGGCGCGAAATCGTTCAACCACTGCTGGCGCTGGGAAGGGGCGCCAAGGAACTGGAGCGCGGCAACCTGGCTTATCGGCTGCCGCAGCCGGGCACGCCCCAATCGGCTTTTCGAGAGGATGAACTGGGATCGCTGGCGAACGAATTCAACCGGATGGCCGAGGAATTGTCCCGCAACGTACGCCAATTGAAGGAAGCCGATGCGCTCAAGCAGCAGTTCATCGACCTGGCCAGCCACGAGCTGCGAACGCCGGTAACGTACATCCAGGGTGTCACACAACTGGCCCAACGCCAGCCGGGCGAACATTCGCCGGTGCTGGACAAAATCGCCATTCGAGCGGCCCGGTTAAACCGGATCGTGGAGAACATGTTCAAGCTGCTTCAGGGCGCGGCGGTGGAAATCCGGCTGCGCCTGTCCACGGTGGATCTGCGTCAACTGATCGAACTCGTCCGCCGCGAACTGGAGCCTTTTTTGTCTGAACGCCGCCAGACGTGCGACGTCAAAATCGACCCGCAAACGCCGGCGATTCAGGCCGATGCGGAAAAAATCACCGACGTGCTGATGAACCTCCTCGCCAACGCCATCCGATTTTCCCCCGATGGTTCCACGGTCACGATCAGCGCCGCCCCGGCAAACGATGGCGTTGAGATCGTCGTCAGCGACACCGGGCCGGGGATCGACCCATCGGATTTGGCGCATTTGTTCGAGCCGTTTTACACCGGCTCCACCACGATGGCCCATCACGGCAGCGGCGATTACGCCTACCAGTCGCGCGGCATCGGGCTGGGATTGAGCGTCGTCAAACGATTCGTCGAAATGCACGGCGGGCGGGTCTGGGCGCACAGCGCTCCGCAAAACACGCGGATGCACGTTGTTTTGCCCTTGCGGCCGGAACGCTGACCCCGCGCACGCCAGACCCAAAACCGATTGATCAGGAAACGGTCAACTCCGGAGTCGGGGTGCTCAGGTTCCTTAAACTGACCTGTCCGGCCAGGTTTCGCACCATGGATTCAAGGGCCGCCGACAGCTTGGGATTGCCGGTGAAATTCGCGTGGGGGTTGCCGGCGTCGCTGTTGATGCGCAGTTCGGTGAACATTGGGATCGAGCCTAAAAATGGCAACCCAAGGCTCTGGGCCGCCCGTTCCGCCCCGCCGCGGCCGAAGATGTCGTGTTCGGTCCCATCCGGGGCGACGAAATAGCTCATGTTCTCGACCACTCCCAGCACGGGCGTTTCCAGTTGCAGGAACATCCGCGCCGCCCGGATCGCATCGTCCAGCGCCACCTGCTGCGGCGTCGCCACCACCACCGCGCCGGTCAACGGCAACAACTGGCACAGCGTCAACGGCACATCCCCCGTCCCCGGCGGCAGATCCACCACCAGGTAATCCAGCTCCGGCCAATCGGTGTTGTCGGCGAACAGTTGTTTGAACGCCCCGTGCGCCATCGGCCCCCGCCAGATCAACGGCTTGTCCTGTTCCACCAGCGAACCGATCGTGATCGCGTGGATGCCATGAACGTTGTGCGGCATGATCTTCGGCCCGCGCGCCCGCGCCGGCACGCCGCGAAGCCCCAGCATTGTCGGCATCGACGGCCCGTAAATGTCGCCATCCATCAGCCCCACCTGCGCCCCGCTGCGCGCCAACCCCACCGCCAGATTCACCGACACCGTGCTCTTGCCCACGCCCCCTTTGCCCGCGCCCACCGCGATCACGTTCTTCACCTGTGGAAGCAGGTTGCTGTTGCGCGCAATCGCCGCGCCGCGCGTCTTGGCGCTCAGTTCCAGGTCCACCTGCTCGGCGCCGATCTTCTTCAACGCCTCCTCCACGTCCTTCTTGATGACGTCTTTCAGCGGGCATGCCGGCGTCGTCAGTTCCACGTGAACCCACACCTTGCGGCCATCCACCCGAACCTCCTTCACCATGTTCAAGGCGACAATATCCTTGAACAATTCCGGGTCGTTCACCGTCTTCAAGGCCGACATCACCTGCTCTTGCGTCAGATCCATGATCCCTTTCACGTAAAATTTTCGGGATTGTAGGCATTGATTTGTCGTCAGGCCAATCGGATGAGAAAATCTTATCGAAGGCTTCGATGGTTTTATTTTTTCTTGCTCCATTTGGCGCTGCGGTCGCCGGTGGGTATAGTACCTGACTTTCCGCAAACCGGGTGGCCGGTGGCGGCGTAATCAATATGTCCGGCTGACGTTGAGGCCGATTGACCCGACGCACGACGGACAAGAGGAGTTTTGGACCATGAAAGCGAAGATTCATCCGCGATATCAGAATTGTTCCGTGCATTGCGCCTGCGGCAACACGTTCACCACCCGCAGCACGCTGGGCCGGATCAACGTCGATATCTGCAGCGCCTGCCATCCGTTTTTCACCGGCAAACAGAAATTCGTGGACACCGCCGGCCGGCTGGAGCGATTCAGCAAGAAATTCGGCGGAACCTACAGCTTCCAGAAGACCGCCACGGCGGCTTCCAAGTAATCGGCCTGTCATGCCGGGTCGCACAATTCAGCCCAGGGAACTCCCTGGGCTTTATAATGCGCCGGGACAACAATCAGCATGAAGCCAAACCCGGGGAGACTGTTGATCGCTCTGATGCTGGCGGCGGCGTTGGCCGGTTGTCAAAGCCCCACCCGGCGAACGATCGCCGCCACCGGCCCTTCCATGGTGGGGTTGTCCAGCCCGCGGGAGGTTGATCCGGTTGAGGCGATCTGCACCCCGCCGCTGGGATGGAAACCCGAACCGCTGAAACATTCCGGCCGGCATGACCACCAGGTCTGGCTCAGCCCCAGCGGGCATACGGCCTACGGCGTCATTCATTTTTCGCTTCCCCTGCCGGTCAACGCCGATTTCGTATTGCCTTTTTTTCTTCGTGAGATGAAAAAATCCGAAGGTGAGGCGATCCTGCTCAGCAAGGAAGCGGACGCGGCCCTGCCCGGCGTGCGATTCGTGGCCGAAGGAGGGTTGTACAAGATGCGTAGCAACCTGATTGTCCGGGGGTGGCAGGGGTGGGCGATTTACGCCGGCACGTTGCGCAAGGAGGCGATCAATCCATCCGAGCTGGAACTGGCCGAACGGGCCAGGGACAATACGCGCATCGGCACGGCACAGGAAACATCCGGCGTAGAATAAAGTACAAAACGAAGGAGATTGAATCATGCCAACTCGTGAACTGGGAAAAAGCGGACTGCGCGTGTCGGAACAGGGACTGGGGTGCATGGGGATGTCCGAATTTTATGGCCCATTCGATGAGAACGAATCGATCCGGGTGATTCATCGGGCGCTGGAACTTGGGGTCAATTTTCTGGACACCGCGGACATGTACGGCAGCGGCCACAACGAGCAGTTGGTGGGCCGGGCGATCAAAGATCGGCGAAAACAGGTTGTTCTGGCGACCAAGTTCGGCAACATGCGCGGCCCCGGCGGATCGTTTCTGGGCGTCAACGGCGCACCCGATTACGTTCGCAGCGCCTGCGAGGCGAGTTTGAAACGGCTGGGCGTGGACGTAATCGATTTGTATTACCAGCACCGCGTCGATCCGAAGACCCCCATCGAGGAGACCGTCGGCGCGATGGCCGCGCTGGTCAAGCAGGGAAAGGTTCGATATCTGGGCCTGTCCGAAGCGTCAGCGCAGACCATCCGGCGGGCGGCCAAGGTGCATCCGATCGCCGCGTTGCAGACGGAATATTCGCTGTGGACGCGGGATGTGGAGGCGGAGATTTTGCCCGTCTGCCGGGAATTGGGGATCGGATTTGTCGCGTACAGCCCGCTGGGGCGAGGGTTTTTGAGCGGAACGATTCGCGGCAAGCAGGATTTGGCTCCTGATGACTGGCGTCGCAACGGCCCGCGATTTCAGGAACAGAATCTCCAGCAGAATCTGAAGCTGGTTGAAGGGGTTGAACGCATCGCGAAGAAAAAAGGATGTACGGCCTCGCAGGTGGCGTTGGCGTGGGTTTTGTCGCGCGGCGCGGATGTGGTGCCGATCCCCGGAACCAAACGAATCAACTATCTCGAGCTGAACGCCGCCTCCGGCAAGGTTCAACTTGATGAACAGACTTTGCGCGAATTGGATGAATTGACAAGGAACAACTTGGTCGCCGGCGAACGATATTCCGAACAGGGAATGAAGGCGGTCAATCTTTGATCAGGGTTGCGCGGGCCATGCTTTCAAAACGCGGCCGACCTTTTGTTCCAATGGTTCGTCAACGTCCAGCCACATCACGCCTTCAAACCGCCGAAACCATTTGATCTGTCGGCGGGCCAGTTGGCGGGTCAGGATCTTGATCTGTTCGGCGGTCTCCTGCAACGATGATTTGCCCTGGAGATGGTCGATGATCTGGTTGTAACCGGCGGCTTCGGCGGCCGTGGGGGAAAGGGCGCCATATTGTTCCACCAGATGACGAACTTCATCGACCCATCCCGCTTCGAGCATTTGTTTGACCCGCTGATTGATCCGGCGGTTGAGTTTTTCGCGGTCGGTGGTCAACCCCACCCAGACGGCCTGATGTCGCGTTGGCTCTCCCTGCCAGTGGGTTTGCAGGGTCGAGATCGGCTGGCCGGTCAGTTCATAAACTTCCAATGCCCGGACCAATCGCTTGCTGTCATTGGGATGAATCCGGCCGGCCGCCGCGAGGTCAACCTGTCGTAGTTGCTGATACAACTCGGCCGGATCGCGTTCCCGAAGCCGCCGCCGCAACGATTCATCCGCCCCCGGCCCCTCGAACAGCCCTTGGAACAAGGCCTTGTAATAAAGCGGCGTGCCCCCCACCGCTATCAATCGAACCCCTCGCTTCTGGCAGTCGGCGATCACCTGATCCGCCTCCTGGACAAACCTGGCCACGGTATGGTTTTGATTCGGCTCCACCACATCCAGAAGGTGATGAGGAATTTCCGCCCGCTCGGCCGGCGATGCCTTGGCGGTGCCGATGTCCATGCCGCGATAAACCTGCATGGAATCGACGTTCAACAGCTCAGCCCCCCGATGGCGAGCGACCTCCAATGCCAACTCGGTTTTACCCGAGGCCGTCGGACCCAGAATGACCAGCAATGGAGGATTCATGACGCACCCGACTGCCATATTGGCAGTTTTGACATTTGGACACCAATCCCATGATTATCGTAACTCATTTTAAGTAATGAATTTACGTCATGTCGTCTTAGATACATCATTGGCACGGGTTTTGTTGTATGTCCAGTGTGGTTTTAGATCGAATGTTTTACAAACTTTTTGAAAGGAGGCCTATCATGGCATTACCTACACGAGTGAATCGTTCGACGCAAATGGATCCGTGGGAAGTCGCACAGCGCGACTTCGACACCATGCTTGGCCGGCTGTTCAGCGGCCGGCAGTATGATGGTGCGGGCCTTGCACCATATGGTGTGGACATCCGCGAGGATGCCGACCACTTCTATGTTGAGGCCGAATTACCCGGCTTCAGGAAAGAAGATGTGAACATCACGCTGGAAAACCAGACGCTGACGATCTCCGCCGAGCGGACCGAACAAAGCGGCGAGGCGAAAAAGGATCAGCCCAAGCCACCGGGCCAGTTGCTCTTAAACGAGCGGCGGTATTCGAAGTTTCTTCGCAGTTTTACGCTGCCGCCGACCGTGGATGAACGGATGGTGGACGCCAAGCTCAACGATGGCGTGCTGCGGATCACGCTGAACAAGCGTGAGGAAACCAAGCCGCGAAAGATAACGGTCAGTTGAGTTCGACAGTTGAAGCATGGAACGAAGCGGGAGCGTCCGGATGGCGCTCCCGCTTCTATTTTTCATTGGTTTTCAAGGATTTTACGATCCAACGGCCACGGCGACCGGACGGGCGGGGATGTTTAATCGTTCGCCGGCGCCCGATGGGGTCGTGGGCTTGGTGGTGGCCGCGGTCTTGTGGTCCGGTTGCAGAACCAAGGTCATCCGGCGGCCTTCCATTTTGGAATCCCGTTCGATCTTGCTGACCAGGAACAGCTCATCCTTGACCTTTTTCATGATGTCACGGCCGAGGTCGATGTGAGCCATTTCCCGGCCGCGAAATTGGAGGGTGAACTGAACTTTGTTCCCCTCTTTCAGGAATTCGCGGGCGCGGTTGATCTTGATCATCAGGTCGTGATCGCCGATCTTGACGGTCTTGAATTTCAATTCCTTGAGCTGGCCGGCACGGCTGCTGGCGCGGCTTTTGTCTTCTTTCTTTTGTTGTTGATATCGCCATTTGCCGTAATCCATGATTCGGCAGACGGGTGGGCGGGCGGTGGGGGCGACTTCAACCAGGTCCATGCCGGCTTCGCGGGCCATGCGAAGCGCTTCGTTGGTGGACACGATGCCGACTTGCTCATCCTTATCGTTGATCAGGCGGATCGGTGAGATCCGGATCTGTTCGTTGTGGCGGAAATTCGTAGAAATGGCGTTCTTCTCCTGCAAAAAGGTCCAACCGCCGGGAAAAACACTTTCCCGTTAAGCGGAATGGAACGCAAAAATCAAGCCAAAAGGGGAAAATCCCAACCTGTTTTGAAGGTTATCTCCCCGAAGCTATACGTCAAAATGCCATGCCGGTGCGGCCGGTCAGAGCCAACCTGGCGCCAGCATGACCACATTATGAGACATAATCGGCTTATTTGCAAGCGTTTCCTGACAGAATATGCAAAAGTCCGTGGCCGTACCCCCCTCCGAATAAGTAAAAAACCCGCCCAAAGGGACGGGTTTGATCTGCCCAGGACAGGATTTGAACCTGCACGCCTTGCGGCGCTACCACCTCAAAGTAGTGCGTCTGCCAATTCCGCCACCTGGGCTTGAGTGGGGCATTATATCGGCCCAACCCATGGTGTCGAGGATCATCGAGGGGTGGATTTCCATGCCTGGGGATGGTCGTCGCGGACCAGGTCCAAGTCTGCGGCGGCCGCGTTGGAACGGACCTGAGTTGGGTTTTTGCATCCCGGAATGACCGTTGTCACGGCCGGATGTTGCAGCACCCAGGCCAAGGCCCAGGTCGCCATCGGCACGCCGGTCGGCACTTCGGACTGTTCGATTTGTCTCACCTCGCGCAGGCGTTTTTCGACATCTTCGGGTTTGTAGCCGCTGCGGACATCATCCGATGCGAACCGGTCGCCCGGCCTGTATTTGCCGCTTAGAAAGCCGCTGGCCAGGGGGACGCGGGCCAGCACGCCCAGGTCCTGCCGCCGGCATGAGTCAAACACCCCTTGTTCGGGCTTGCGATCCAACCGATTGTAAAGCACCTGGATCGTCTCCACCTGCGCGGCGGTCGAGAGGTCGGTCTGATGCAGGTTGTCGTTGGGCGCGATGGAATTGCCGATGTGGCGGACTTTTCCCTGTTCCTTGAGGCGGATCAGGGTCTGCTGCAATTCCCGCTGGTCGAACTCCTCGTTGCGAATTGAATGATATTGCAGGATGTCAACGTAGTCCGTCTTCAGCGCCCGCAGCGAATCTTCGAGCTGCCGCACCGCATCCCGTGGGGTGCGTTCATCGGTGCGTTTTAAGAATCCTTCAAAGCGGTGGCCGAATTTGGTTGCGATGATCCATTGGTCGCGGTTGCGATGAATGGCATTGCCGATCAGCGATTCGGAGGTGTGGTCGCCGTAACATTCGGCGGTGTCGATCAGGTTCATGCCCAGATCGCGGGCGGTGTTGAGAATGTCACCGGCATCGTTCTGTGAAAAGTCCCTGGCCCATTCGCCGCCGAATTGCCACGTTCCCACCCCCACCACCGACACGCGGATGTTGGTCTTTCCCAGCCTGCGATATTTCATTTTGGTCGATCTCCTTGTGGCTTGATTGTAGGCCGACAAAATAACGTCAGTCGCGCGAAATCCAATAAGGCATGTGCCGATATTTGAACCGGAGGGACACTTGTGGCACAATTCCGAGCCGTTCGTCGTTTTCGTATCATCGCCGACAGGGTAATGGCCGCATGTTATTGCAAACCAACAGTTACATCGTCCCCAAGGAAAAACGCGCCGAGCACACGCGGCTGATCCGCCGGTTTCGTCAGACGCTCAACCGTCTTGGTTGCGACAACTTTGAAATCTATGAGCAGGTCGGTCACAACTGGTCCAGCGGGGAAACATCCGGCCGGTTCGTCCAGATCATGCGGTTTCGCGATCGACGGCACCAGTTGTCCGTCCAAAGCGCCGAACGCACCGACGCCACCGCCCAGGCGTTGATCGCGGAATTCTGCGAGCTGATCAATTTTCCCTATCAGCAGCAGCAGGGGTTGTTCGCGGTCGGTTTTTATCAGGGCGTGCTGCCCACATCCCTGTCCCGATCCGAAACCCTCGACGATGAAGATCCGCTGCCCGAAGAAGTGATCCCCGCCGATGAGGTGGTCGTGGAAAACGCTCCGGCCGATCCTCCCGAAACAGCGCCCCAAGAAGGCCCTTCGTAACGGGATTGGACCGGCGGCAATCGCACGCATCACTGTCAATCATCGCTCGATTATCAGACCCTGCGCTCCTACAATCCATACGAACGATGCGACCTTCGCCCGAAGTCGTCATTTTTCGGCGAAACCGCTTGCTTTGTTTCGATTTAACTTCTCAAGGGGGTCGATGTTGAAAAGGAGGGAAACATGAAAACCATCATTCGACTGATCGTTCTTGTCCTGATCGTGGGCGGCTGGGGCCTGGCGGCCGCGGCGTTGCACGTGGTCCGCACACCTTCCACCATTACCGTGGTCCCAAAGAATCGGCTGGGTTTGCGTGACACCTACGTGGACACCCGCTCCTGGACGATGGAGGATGTGGTCAAACACGCGGATGTCACCCGCCGGTTGATCGCGTTGGGCAAGGCCGATCTGCTGGGCAATGTCGCCAACCCGAAGGATGGCCAGCCATTGCAAGAGCAACTCCACGAAGCCCTGGACCGTGCCCAGCCACCGGCCGATGCCACCCAACCCGCCACGCGCACCGCATCACGCGATGGATTGACCGTCGCCAAGGCGATCAGCCAACTGGACATTGTCTGGGGCGAGGCGCGCTGAAGTGCTGAATCGCTCGTTTGAAAACAGTGCCTGACACAAAAAGGGTCCGCACGGGGTGCGGACCCTATCCATGAAAGGCATTTCGTTGTCAAGACCGATTTTTTCCCAATACAAAACCGTCCGCGCGTTATACTTCTCGCGCCGCCTCGGAGGATAGGGCTCCGCAGGAG